>DATGIG010000498.1:0-27602 GCA_035295825.1 Chthonomonadaceae bacterium
GGACCGTCCGGCTCCGGGAAATCCACGCTCCTCAATTTGCTCGGCTGCCTCGATCGGCCGACGAAAGGTCATTACTATCTCGGCGACGAGGACGTCTCCCAGATGGACGACGACCAGCTCTCGGAGATCCGCAGCCGTTACCTCGGCTTCATCTTCCAGTCGTACAACCTGCTGCCGCAGTACACCGTCGTCGAGAACGTCGAAATCCCGCTGCTCTACCAGGGCTCGAAACTCGGCCAGGAGACCCACGACTGGTGCGTCTCGCTGGCCAACCTGGTCGGCCTGGGCAACCGCCTCGACCACCGGCCGATGCAGCTCTCCGGCGGCCAGCAGCAGCGCGTCGCCATCGCCCGCGCCCTGGTCAACGATCCCCCCATCATTTTCGGGGACGAGCCGACCGGCAATCTGGACACCCGAACCGGGGAGGAGATCATGGCCATCTTCCAGAAATTGAACCGCGAGGGAAAAACGGTGGTCGTGGTCACGCATGAACAGGATATAGCGGAACATGCGCAGCGGATCATTCGTTTTAAGGATGGAAAGGTCGTCTCCGATGAGCGGGTAGCCAAGCGGCGCGTTGCGGAAGAGGAGCTGGAGAAGCTGGGGCAATTGGCGGAGGAAGCGGCCTGACGGGAGAGAGCTATGCGCATGAAGCAGCGAATCGGGCGATTGGTGATGCGACTGTCCGCGCTCATCATTGTGGCGGGCGTGCTGATGTCTCTGCCGGATTACGATCCCGACAGCATTCTACGCTATAAGAACGCGGCGGTGGCCTTTGCCTTTGTCATCATCCTGGGGAAACTCCTCTACGACACGCTCTTCTACGACCGCTACAATTCGTGAATGTGAGCTTTTCGGGATCATATAGAAGCAAAAGAGCGACGCGCTTTCGAGCGCGTCGCTTGTTTTTATTACTATGGCTGGGCCGCTCCGCAGCGGACGGGAACGAGATTCTACTGGGCTAGCGTCGTACGGGCGAGATTTTGGTCTATTCGGACTCTTTCTCAAGCAGATCGGGGAGGGCGTTCAGGTTCTCCAGAGCGCGATGAAAAGAGCGCATCTCGTCCAGAGTGATCGAACCGAGTTGCTCGAACCGATTCCGTTCGGTATCGGTAACTTCGGTAGCGTTCTCCTGAAGCAGGCTGTCTTCCCACTCCTCCTGCTTGACAAAGTGTTCGCCCAGTTTCTTGCAGCGAGAGCAGCGGTACTTGATGTAGACATAGCTGGGGCCAAGCTGTTTCATATAGTACCCACGCTGCATTACATCACGCCGCAAGATACGCTGACCACAATGGCACTTCAGACTGGTCTTCATTCCGTCGTAACCTCCGTGCCGCTGCACAATGCTTCGGATAACTCGCCAGCCTGTGCTTAATCGGCCTCGCCACGGAACTGTTGGGCGTTTTTGATTTTAAAGGTAGCCGAGAGAGTTATCTACCCCCGACACACATATTATACCATATCTACGCGCTGATCTTCAGGAAAGTTACTCCCAGTTCGCTGCGCGCATACTTTTCGGGACGAAATGCCGGTCAAAACAGGTCACGGCGTAGCGATCCGTCATCCCGGCGATGTAGTCGCATACCCTCTCCGCCCGCGCCTCCGCCGGCAGTTCCCGCAGTTGCCGGTTGCCGTTCATCTTCTCCGGCTGCTCCATATAGAGGCGAAAGAGGGCGTGGATCACATGCTGCGACTTGCGCAGATCCTGGTTTCCTGTCGCCGCGTTCCAGTAGACGTGCTCGAAGAGGAACTCCTTGAGGCTGTCGGTAGCGGCAGCGATCTCCTCCGACATCTCCACGATGGGCTTGCCGTCGCTGGTCTCCACGATGTCGATCACCATGCGGGCGATGCGTTCGGAGTGCGTGTGGCCCAGCCCCTCCATCTGCGCGCGGGGCAGGTCTTTCGGTTTCAACACTCCGGCCCGGAGGGCGTCATCAATATCGTGGTTGATATAGGCGACGCGGTCGGCGATCCGAACGACTTTCCCTTCCAGTGTGGCGGCGCGCTCTGTCGAGGTGTCGGTGAGGTCTTTGCGGCCCTTGCTGTGCCGGGCGATCCCATCCCGGACTTCCCAGGTGAGGTTGAGGCCACGGGGGGCATTGGGGGCGGGTTCGCCATCCTGGGGAAAGTGCTCCCCCGTGCCATGCTCCAGCAGCTCCACAACCCGCAAACTCTGGTCGTAGTGCCGGAACCCGGCGGAGGGGACAAACTCCCGGTAGGCGGCATCCAGCGCCTCCTCCCCCGCGTGTCCGAACGGGGGGTGGCCCAGATCGTGCGCCAGGGCGATCGCCTCCGTCAGGTCTTCATTCAGGCGCAGGGCCCGGGCGATGGTGCGGGCGATCTGGGAGACCTCCAGCGTGTGGGTGAGGCGGGTGCGAAAGTGGTCCTCTTCGGGGTCGATGAAGACCTGGGTCTTATGTTTGAGGCGGCGGAACGCCTTGGAGTGGAGAATACGATCCCTATCCCGCTGAAACGCCGTCCGGACCGGGTCCGGCGTCTCCGGGCGCTCCCTGCCCTTGGTCAGGGCTGCCTTGGCGGCCCATTCGGCCAGATAGTCGAGTTCCCACTGCTCCTGTCGTTCGCGCGGCGTGATAGCCATTCTTACGGATTGCTCCCATCGGGGGTAAGATAATTCCAGGATACCGAACACAGTGCGGAGATGTCAAGCCGTAGTCTGTACACTCCCAGGCCCCCACCCCCAGCCCCTCCCCCATTCTGGGAGAGGGGGGACTGCTGGGCGAAAGGTTGACGAAGTCAAAGGATCGTTCGGGCTATTTTGTCAAAAGCCGTCACGAGACTGCTTTGCTGTAGGTATATCGGCAAGAGGAGGTAGAATATGTTCCGATTCTTTCGGCGAAATCGAGAGAATTTGCTGCTCATATTTGCAGTCTTGATAGCTCCGTTCTACCTGATCTTTCTCGGCTTGAACGGGTGTTTTCATCTTTTGAAGCGTTGTATCTATACTTTCAAAAGAGCTGGGCTTAAATATATGGACTATAATACGCTCCAGACGGCAGCATTTCTCTGTCATGTGGCACTCTACTATCAGGAAGATGACGCGTTTGGAACGCGGCCGAAGCAACCCTCCAAATCGGTACAACTCTATAGGGAGGCATTGGCAATCCAAGAGAAGATTTTAGGTGGAGAGCATCTTGATGTCGCGAAAACGTTGGCGGAATTGGCGGAAGCCTATAGTCAACCAGGGAATACGCAACTCAGACAACAGGTGTTGCTTCGCGCCTTAGCGATACGAGAACGTGTATTGGGCGCTTGCCATCTTGATACGATAGAGAGCCTCATCAAGGTGGGGATGTATTGTGATAGCTCAGGGCAGTCGGATACGTATGTAGTGACGCTGCTGCGCGCACTCGAATTGACAGGGGACTACTTGATAGCTTACAGCTCAGTGGTCGAAAAGAATGCGGATTGGCGATATTTCTACATCTTTGGGATACTGATGGTTCTGGTGCGAGAGTTTCTGGTTACAGGACAGTATGAGCGAGCAGAACAGGTGTTAACGCGCCTTATCGCAACGGCAGATCGTTTGCCGGAGAATATCCCTTTGCGTCATCCTGACGGTCAATGGCACACGGAGCGGATCGAGGTCGTGGACTATTTGACGTTATATGCCTGGGTCCTGCAAAAGCAAGGCCGAGAAGACGAGCGCGCGACCATAAACGAACGTGTAAGAGCAATCGAGCAAGAGAGAGTAGAGAGAGTGTATGGAAACTCCTCTGGGCGGCGTTGAAACGCCGTTCTGATACACAAAGTCCGCCTTCGCGGACTGCATCACCAACCCGCGCAGGCGGGTTTCGCATTTCAGAACGGGGATTCATCCCCGTGGAGACGAATATCCGTACTCACTCTGAGAACATACGAGCGGCCAATTCCCATTTGGCTTCGGCAATAGTGAGAGCAAGCGACAGACTGGGTAACTCCTGAGCGGCGAATGGAGGCAAATGGAAGAGAGACAATTGGTAGAGTTAAAAGATATTCAAGCGGCATATCCCGGCGTACAGAGGGTGGCGCATCATACGCCGCTCTTTCGATGCGGAGGGATCGCCGAGCGATGCGGATTGGAGCGGGAGCAGCTCGGCCTGAAGATGGAGAGTTTGCAGCGGACCGGCTCGTTTAAGATCCGAGGGGCGACGCACCGGATCAGCCTGCTCTCGGAGGCGGAGCGGGCTATCGGGGTCGTGGCGGCGTCTGCCGGGAACCATGCACAGGGCGTGGCGCTGGCGGCGACCCAGGCGGGCGTCCGCTCGACCGTGTTTATGCCGGAGGTCGCCAGTATCGCCAAGATCCAGGCGACGCGCAGGTATGGCGCGGAGGTAGTGCTGGAGGGCAAGAACTTCGACGAGGCGGTGGCGGCGGGCATGGAGCGGGCACGGCAGACGGGCGCGCCCTTTCTCTCCGCCTACGATGACGATGGCATCATCACAGGGCAGGGGACCGTCGGGCTGGAGGTGGTGGAGGATGCGCCGGACGTCGAGACGATCCTGATCTGCGTCGGCGGAGGCGGGCTGTTCAGCGGGGTCGCCACGGCGATCCGGGCGCTGCGGCCTACGGCGAGAATCGTCGGGGTACAGGCGGCGGGTGCGCCGAACGCGGTGGACTCTTGGAAGGCGGGGAAACTGCTGCCGCGCCAGGAGGTGAATACCATTGCCGACGGCATTGCCATCAAGTCGCCCAGTGCGCGGACCTTCGCCTATATTCAGCAGTACGCCGATGAGATGGTGACCGTCGAGGACAGCGAGATCGCCCGCGCGATGCTGCTCCTGCTGGAGCGCGCCAAGGTGGTGGTGGAACCGGCAGGCGCGGCGGGGGTGGCGGCGCTGCTGGCCGGGAAGGTCAAGGCGCAGGGACACACCGTGGTGACGATCTCCGGAGGGAACGTGGACGCCAAGTTCCTTGCGGGCCTGATCGAGCGGGAGATGATCCACGCCGCACGGTATATGCACTTCTTTAGCGCCGTGCCCGACCGCCCAGGCGGCCTGGCGGCGCTGCTGGAGCGGATTGCAGAGCTGAAGGGGAACATCATCACGGTCAACCACAACCGCATCAGCCCGACCGTTCCGCTGAACCAGACCGGCGTAGAGCTGCTGTTGGAGGTGCGGGACGCGGAGCATATCGCCTCTATCCGACAGGGGTTGACAGCAGGCGGATATCGGGTGGAGATGCTGGATTAGGGATTTATCGCAAAATCGCTCTGAAGAACCTGCGTAAATGTACCGATACTTTGAAGGATTCGAGTTCACCTTCCTTCCTTGGGCGGCAAGGGTTTGCTCTCCTTTCACTTGCCGCCCTTTTTTCTTCATAAAGTCCGCCACGTTTGCGGCCTGCTGTACTCGATAGAGAGTTCGCTTCCCGTGGCTTTAGCGGTAGTTGGTGAACTCAACGTCGAAGGGCAGGTCCTCCAGGCCTTTGATCAGTCGTTGTGCGGCCTGTAAGGCATCCTTCTCCTTCCCGGTAATTCGCAATTGTTCGCCCTGAATTTGCGCCTGCACCTTGATGCCGGAGGCTTTGATCTTCTTGACAAGCTCCTTGGCGTCGTCGGTGGGAATGCCCTGGCGCAGGGTGATGACCTGCCGGACGCTCTTGCCGGTGGCGGGTTCGATCTTGCCGTATTCGAGCGCTTTGAGCGAGATGTTCCGCTTGGCGAAACGGCTTCGGAGCACGTCCAGCGCCAGGTTCAGGCGGAATTCGTCGTCGGAGAGGACTTTGACGGTACTCTCTTCGAGCGTGAACGAGGTTTTGGAGCCGCGAAAATCGAAGCGGTTTTCGATCTCTCGCTCCGCCAGGTCGATCGCATTCTTGACCTCGGTGAGGTCCACCTTGGAGACGACGTCGAAAGAGAATTCGGTAGCCATGGTTTAATCTCCCAATTGTCGCTTGCAGGTGCGGAGGAGGCCATCCACCGCCAGTTGCAAGGAGGTAAGCGCATCCTGGATCTGACGCAATTCCGGATGGGTAAGCCGATGGGGTTCGATGCCGGAGAGGGCGGGCAGAAAGTCCAGGATCCGCTGGGCGTGAGGTGAGAGCCGAACCGGGCCATCCTCGACCTCGATGCTATCGAGAAAATCTGCGGTGGGATCGGGATCGTCCTGGAAGAACTTGACGAGGTGATCTGCCGGGCTCGCCAGGATGTCCTTGGCGCGATCCGGGCGCTTTTTCAACGCTCGGACGAGATTGCCGGCGTCTTCGCTGGACATTTTGGCTTCGCGAATACGATCTACGACAGCCGTCTGAAGCTCCGGTTCGGCATTGAGCTGCTTCAGGAAACGGGCGTGCTTCTCGGTGAGCTGACCGTCGGCGGGGCGATTGGGGCTGGAGACGACCGCCTCGCCGATGGTGTCGGGCAGGGCCAGGAGATCGAGCAGATAGCCGATGGCGCGCTCGGAGAGCCCCAGGCGCTTGGCGATCTCACGGTTGGTGAGGTTGAGCGACGTCTTGACATGCTGGATCGCCTTGGCCTTCTCCAGCGGTTGCAGGTCTTCGCGCTGCAGGTTTTCGATGAGTTGTTCCGTCAGACGCTCTTCATCGCCGATCTGTTTGACGATACAGGGAGCGGCGTCCAGGCGCGCCATGAGGGCGGCGCGCCAGCGGCGCTCGCCGGTGACGATCTTATAGCGGTTGTCGTGGGGCAGGGGAGTGACGGTGATCGGGTTGAGCATACCATGCTGACGAATGCTGTCCGCTAAACCCTGCAGGCTCTCTTCGCTGTGGTGTTTGCGGGGTTGGTCGGCATCGACCTGAATACGTGTGAGGGGGATGAGTTGTATCTCCACCGTAGCAAGGCCTCCATATCCATGAAAATTGGTGCGTATCGTCGCGATGTATTCTTAAGAAATTCGGCGGCGTGGGCAAGAGAGGGCGTGGACGCGACGCGGCTCTTCTCGCCAGGTCTCCATTATGGCGTACAAAATTCTGTGCGTCAAGGATTTCAGGAGGATTGTCGCCGCGATTTCCAAAAGTACGAGAATTCGCAGCGAAAAAATGTCTGAAATTATCAATAAAATCATACATTGATGCTTGACAGCCCGGTCTATGGTTGGTATAATCATGCTAAGCAGCGCTCAGCGTGTGGCTGCGGTTGCTTCCCTTTTGTCCCGAGGGAGATCCACTATGCTTTCAATGGCCCCCGTGCCGGATGATGTTCCATCTTCCCGGTCTGCGCTCCGTGTTTCCTATGCACCGGAGCCTGCCAACATCTTTGGCACAGACAACTTGTCGGAAAGTCGTAAACCGGACTTGAGCTTGATTACTACCCGTCCACCTCAGAAGACGCATATCCTCGTTGTAGACGATGATGAGTGGATTCGCGATGTCCTGGTGCGCGTACTGCTTCGAAACCAGTATCAGGTGAGTGCGGCAGGCAGTGCGGAAGAGGCGTTAGAACTCTTAGTTCATAACTCCTATGACCTGCTCATCTGTGACATCATGATGACGGGTATGAGCGGCATGGAGCTTCTACCGCGCGTCATCGCCCTCTATCCCGATCTGCCTACCGTCCTGATTACCGCCCACGGCGACACCACCATGATGCGTCAGGCCTTCCGTTACGGCGCTTGCGACTTCATCCCCAAGCCGTTTACTATCGAGACCATCCCCTTTATCATCGAGCGCAACCTGGAGCGCCATGCCCTGGAACGCCAGCGTACCGAGCGCCATGATGAGGCGGTGCGCTGGGCGACGGTCCAGGCATTGGCGGCGGCGATAGACGCCAAGGAGCCTTTCACGGCGGAGCATTCCCGTCGGGTAGCCGTATTTGCGGTGGCGATTGCCGAGGCGATGGAGTTGCCGAGGTCGGAGGTGCGTAACGTGCAACTGGCGGCGGAGGTACACGACGTCGGTAAGATCGGCACGCCCGATTCGATCCTTAACAAGCCTGGGCCGCTGGATAAGGAAGAGTGGGAACTGATCAAGCAGCATGCCGAAATCGGAGCCCAGATCGTGGGGCGCATCGAGCAGCTCGCGTATGTGGCGGAGATCGTACGCCACCACCACGAAGCGATGAACGGCAATGGTTATCCGGATGGCTTGAAGGGGGAGGAGATCCCGCTGCTTTCACGGATCATCGCGGTGGCGGACGCGTATGAAGTGATGACTTCCAATCGCGTCTATCGCACCCGGTTCAGTCGTGAGGAGGCCGTCAGCCGGCTGCAAGCCGCCACCGGAGAGCAGTTCGACCCGGAGGTCGTCTCCGCCTTCCTGAGCCTCTGCCCCGGCGCGCTTCCGCTTTGAGAGACCGGTTGTTGCAAACACCCGGCAGAAATAGGTCGGGTACAGAACGTACCCGTCTACATAGCCTTCGGCTAACCGTCCTCACGGACGGAAATGCTCCCAACGCTGAGAGGCGTCCGAATGGACGCTCAGCCGAAGGCTATGTAGACGGGTACAAGGTCGCACCTGCGGTGCAGTCCAAATCTGCAAAATAGGTCGCGCTTCGCGCAGCCCAAATTCGCTTATTACGCGAATTTCCCCCGCAGATTTCGTTCTGTACCCGGAATAGTCCCCTGCATTACGTGAGTTATTCAACCTGTGTTCAGCCGCCGATAACTCTCTCCCAACGCGCTCTGGCGTGTTGCCACTGGACCCGGACGGCGTCGGGCGCAGTTCCCCCGTAAGAGCGGCGCGCCTTCACACTCGATTCTACAGTTAGTACTAATCGCACTTCCTCGGTATTTTCGGCCAGTAGTGGGGAGAAGGCTGCCAGTGTCTCCCCGTCCAGCGCCTCCAGCGTAATGCTCTTTTCGATACAGTGTTTTACGATCCTCCCAACCACCTCATGGGCATCCCGGAAGGGCAAGCCGTGCCGCACGAGGTAATCCGCCAGGTCGGTCGCCGTGGAAAAGTCCCCGGTTGCGGATATATGCATGCGTTCGGACCGGAATTGCGCGGTTGCAAGGGTCTTCTGCATGGCGGGCGCTACGAGGTGCAGCGTATCCACGGCGTCGAAGAGCGGCTCCTTATCCTCCTGCATGTCCTTGTTGTAGGCCAGGGGCAGCCCCTTCATCAGCGTGAGCAGCGCCATCAGGTCGCCATAGACCCGCCCCGTCTTCCCCCGCGCCAGCTCCGCCACATCCGGGTTCTTCTTCTGGGGCATGATGCTGCTGCCCGTGGTGACCCCATCATCCAGGGTCACATACCCGAACTCCGGACTGTTCCAGAGGATGATCTCCTCCGCCAGCCGGGAGAGGTGCATCATCAGGATGGAGGCGAAGGCGAGGAACTCGATGAGGAAGTCCCGGTCCGAGACGGCGTCCAGGCTGTTCTCCAGAACCGCCTCAAACGCCAGGGTCGCCGCTACCTGCTGCCGGTCGATGGGAAAACCGGTGCCCGCCAGCGCTCCCGCGCCCAGCGGCAGGCGATTGATGCGCCCCCGACAGGCTTCCAGGCGCTCACGGTCCCGGTCCAGCATCCAGAAGTAGGCGAGGAGGTGGTGCCCGAGCACGATGGGCTGCGCGTGCTGGAGGTGGGTAAAGCCCGGCAGGATCGTCTCCATCTCCCGCTCCGCCAGATCGAGCAGCGTCTTCTGGAAGGCGGCGAGTTCGCCATCGATGGCGTCGCACTCCTCCCGCAGATAGAGGCGCACATCGGTTGCGACCTGATCGTTGCGGCTGCGGGCTGTGTGCAGCTTGCCGGCAACCGGCCCGATCCGTTCGCGGAGCAGCCCTTCGACGGCGGTATGCACATCCTCGGCGTCCTCGGGCAGGGTGATCTCGCCGGCATCCAGCGCCTCCTCCAGCGCCTGCAAACCCTCCGCGATCCGGACCGCCTCCTCCGCAGAGAGGATGCCGGTCGCGCCCAGCATGGCGACGTGCGCCAGGCTGCCCCGAATATCGTGCCGCCAGAGGCGCGCATCGAAGGCCAGCGAGTTGTTCAGGCGCTCGATCAGGGCGTCGGTGGCTCCCTCGAAGCGTCCCCCCCAGAGCTTACGCATCCTGCTCCGCCTCCGTTGGGCCGACGAGCCGCGCCGGTTCGTCGGACGGCGTCGGCGCGGAGAGGATCTTGCCCTCCTGCTTGAGCTGCCAGAAGAGCCGCGACTGCATGCCGTGCGTCTTGACCATCCCCAGCGATTCGGCCTGGTTGAACGTCTTGCTGTCGAAGGAGGCGAGGTCTTCGCTGTAGAGGGCCGCTTCGCTCTGCCGCCCGATGACCATGGCGTTGCCCTTCACCAGGCGCAGGTTGACCGTGCCGTTGACCCGTGGCTGGATCTTATTGATAAAGGCTTCCAGATCGTCCTTGAGCGGGTCCAGCCAGAGCCCCTTGTAGGCCATCTCGCCCCATTCGCGGTCCACCATCGCCTTGAACTTCAGTTCGCCCTGCGTGCAGACCAGCGCCTCCAGAGCGCGGTGGGCGGTGAGGATGACGACGGCTGCCGGGCACTCGTAGTTCTCGCGCACCTTCAGGCCCAGCATGCGGTCCTCCATGATGTCCACCCGTCCGATGCCATGCTCGCCCGCCAGCGTGTTCAGTGCCAGGACCAGGGCGAGCGGTGCCATCCGCTCGCCATCCAGCGAGACCGGAACGCCGTTTTCAAAACCGATGGTGAGGATACGGGGCGTGTCCGGGCAGTCGGCAAACCCTCGCGTCCACTGGTAGATCTCCTCCGGCGGGGCGTAGTTCGGCTCCTCCAGCCTTCCGCCCTCCACGCTCCGGCCCCAGAGGTTCTCATCGATGGACCAGATACGGTCCTTGGTGTGGGCGATGTTCAGGCCGTGTGCATTCGCGTACTCGATCTCCTCGCTGCGGGTCCAGGGCTCGCGGCTGCCGTCGGGCAGGCGGCGGCCCTCCCGCATCGGCGCGATGATCTCCGCGTTCGGCATCAGCGTCCGCATGATGTACTCGATCCGGAACTGATCGTTGCCTTTGCCGGTGCAGCCGTGCCCGAAGGCGGTCGCGCCCAGCTCCTTGGCTTTCTCCACGGCCTTGAGGGCAATGAGCGGGCGGGCGATGCTGGTCGAGATGGGGTAGCCCTGATAGTCGCCATTGGCCCGGACGGCGGGCCAGCAGAAGTGCTCGACGAACATCTCCTTGGCGTCCACGGTATAGTGTTCGGTCCCCAGGCTTGTGGCGCGCTCCGCCGCCTGCTGAATGTCCGCCTCGGGCTGCCCCACGTCCACGGTGACCGTAATCACATGATCAAATTTGTACTCCTCGCGCATCAGGGGGATGCAGACGGAGGTATCCAGTCCGCCGGAGTACACCAGAACGACTTTTCGCATTCTCTCGTTTTCCTCTTCTTCTCTTTATCTCACAAACCCAGGATCAGCGCGATCAGGGCTTTTTGGGTGTGCATACGATTCTCCGCCTGATCCATAATGACCTTGTGGTGCGCCTCCATCACATCCGCGCTGATCTCCTCGCCCCGGTGGGCGGGGAGGCAGTGCAGCACAATGGCGTCCGGTTTCGCCTGCGCAACCAGTTCCGCATTGATCTGGTAGGGGGCGAAGATCTTGGAGCGGGCCTCCTTCTCCTCCTCCTGGCCCATGCTGGCCCAGACATCGGTGTAGAGCGCGTCGGCGTCCTTGACGGCCTCGGCAGGGTCGGTGACGAGGACGATCTGCGCCCCGCTGCCATCCTCCGCGCTGATGCGCTGCGCTTCCGTCACATAGGCCGGATCGGGTCCATAGCCCTCCGGGCACGCCGCCGTTAAGTTTACCCCGATTTTGGCGCAGGCCAACAGCAGGGCGTGCAGGACATTGTTGCCATCTCCGATGTAGGCCATCTTGAGATGATTGCCAAGCTGACCCTTCTGCTCCTGCAGGGTGAGCAGGTCGGCGAACGCCTGGACAGGATGCTCCCGGTCACTCAGAGCGTTGATAACCGGAACGGTGGCGTGCTTCGCCAGAGCCTCAACAGTCTCATGCTTATAGACGCGGGCCGCGATGATGTCTACGGCGCGAGACAGGACCGCAGCTACGTCCTCGACAGGCTCTCGTGTGCCGATGCCGATATGCTGTGCTTCCAGGTTGATGGTATGGCCATTCAGATGTGCCATACCAGCCTCGAAGCTCACCCGTGTCCGCAGCGATTGCTTCTCGAACAGCAGGGCCAGGGTACGTGGATACAGAAAGCTCAGCGCGTTGTTCTCCGCCAGATGGAGCGTTTTGAGTACCGCCGCGGAAGCCAACAGGGTAACAAGTTCGTCCTTGGAGACCGTGTTCAGGCTGATCAGAGATTTGCCGCGCCAGTCGGACTCGGTTTCGATCATGGCTAGCACGGCCTGCGCGGCGGACCGTTCTTGGGAACGCCATTCAGGCCCCATCTTTAGCAGGGGAAATATGGTATCCAGAGTGGGGCGACCAGATCTTGCTCCTGAGGGGCTTCCTGATTTCGACACTGTGGAGCGTTCCAACACCCGTTCTGCTGCTCGCAGTTTGGCCGCAGCCATTTCCGGGTTGGTCATGCCGCTATCATTATCCTGCAAGGCCATCACTTCACGTCGGGTTCTCTCTAGCTCCACGCCAACCTTCGTGAGAACCCGCCCTGCCAGTCCCTCGCCTTCACGGATCAGGCCCAGCAGCAGATGCTCGGTTCCAATATAGGTATTGCTGAGCTGGCGCGCTTCATCGTACGCCAGATCGATCACCCGCTTGGCGCGCGGAGTGAGCTGCATGTCCTGGCCGAGGCGCCCATCGCCCCGCGTCACCTGCCGCTCGATCTCGCTGCGGATACGCCCCAGCGACACGCCCATCCTATCCAAAATGCGGGAGGATACATTGTCCTCCTCGCGTATCATACCCAGCAGCAGATGCTCAGTGGAGACATAGTTCTCCCCCAGGCGTCCTGCCTCTTCCTGTGCAAAGAACACCACGCGCCTCGCACGCTCTGTAAATCGCTGCCACATGAGTTTCTTTCTCCTGTTTTCCCAGTCTAAGCGTTCAGAGCGTTGCGCAGGGCGTCCACCACGCGGTCGCAGTCGGTAGAGGTGACGATGAGCGGCGGGACGCACCGCAGAATGGTATCGCCCACCGCATTGACGATGACGCCATTCATCATGAGATGCTTCTGGATTGCCTTGGCTTCCGGGTTCGCCAGTTCGATGCCGATCATCAGTCCCCGCCCGCGAATCTCCTGAATTCGGCCCGGCAGTTCCTGCTTCAGGGTGCGGAGGCATTGGCGGAAGTACTCGCCGACCGTGAGCGCGTTCTCCATGAGGCGCTCCTCTTCCAGGACATCCAGCGTCGCGAGGGCGGCGGCGCAGGCCAGCGGCTGACCGGCGAAAGTGGAACCGTGATCGCCGGGGACCAGCGTGTGCGCGGCCTGGCCCCGTGCCAGGCATGCGCCCATGGGAAAGCCGTCGGCGATGCCCTTGGCCAGCGTCACGATATCCGCCTGCACGCCCACCCCCTGGCTGGCCAGGAAATGCCCGGTGCGGCCCAGGCCGCACTGGATCTCATCGAAGAGGAGCAGGACGTCCGCCGCATCGCACCGTGCGCGAAGAGCCTTCAGGAACTCCGCAGTGGCGAGATTAATGCCGCTCTCGCCCTGGATCGGCTCGATCATGACGGCGCAGGTGCGCTCGGAGAGGAGTTGGTCGAAGGCGGCAAGGTCGTTCAGGGGGGCGTAGTGGAAGCCGGGAACGAGCGGCGCAAACGGCGTCTGATACTTCGGCTGCGCCGTCGCCGTCACCGTGCCCATCGTGCGCCCATGGAAAGACCCCTCGAAGGTGATGATCTCATAACAATCCTCCCCGCGCTTCGCTTTGCCCCACTTGCGTGCGATCTTGAGGGCCGCCTCATTCGCCTCCGCGCCGGAGTTGCAGAAGAAGACGCGCTCCATCTCGGTCAGCCGACAGAGCCGCTCCGCCAATCGGGCCTGAAGGGCGTTATGGAACAGATTGCTCACATGCATCAGGGTGTGCGCCTGCGCTGCGATGGCGTTGGCGATACGCGGATGGCAGTGCCCGACCCCGACGACCGCGATCCCCGCCAGGAAGTCCAGGTATTCACGGCCTTCGCTGTCCCAGAGCTTCGCGCCCTCGCCACGCACAAACACGACCGGGTAACGCGCATACGTTCCCATCACGCTGGTGCGGTCCAGCGCCATGATCTGTTCGGCGTCTACGGTATCCGGCGCACCTACTGTGGGCCGGTCGAGCAGTTCGGTAGTCACTGCCAATCCCTCCTCTTGCGAATTGGCCCCACCTGAAAAGGTCGCGCTACGCGCATCCCAAATCCGCTAAGAGGAAGCACCTGCGGTGCAGCCCAAATTCGCTTGTTACGCGAATTTCCCACGCGGATTTCCCCCAATCTGGGAGAGGGGAGACGCGTTCTCGTAACGCGTTTCAAGCGAAGGCCGCATAGTTAATGTTCGATATAGTCCTTCGAGATGCCCATCTCTTCGGGAGCATGCAGGCGCAGCATCTTCATATCCACATCCGGCGGGATGTGCTGCGCGGTCAGTTTGGAGACAATGTACATGGTAATCAGAGCCAGCGGGACGCCCCAGATGGCGGGCTGCTCCATCAGCGTCTTGGTAATGGGTGAGACCGTCCAGGCCAGGATCTTCTTATCTATCAGCATCGAGGCGACAATAGCCAGCAGCGAGAGCGTCCCTCCCGTCAGCATACCGACCGCCGCGCCGTGCTTGGTGAGGCCGCGCCACCAGGAGCCGAGCAGCAGCAGGGGAAAGTAGGAGGCTGCGGCGATAGCGAAGGCCCACCCGACAAGCATGGCAATGTCGAAGGATTGAATGAGCAATCCCAGCCCCATGGCGATGGCTCCGAACACAATGGCGGCGATTTTGAACGCCGACAGGCGCTCTTTTTCGGTCGCATGCGGGCGGATCATCTTGCCGTAGATGTCGTGGGCCAGCGCGCCGGACATGCTCACCAGCAGCCCGGAGAAGGTGGACATAAAGGCGGCGAAAGCGCCGGCACTGGTAATTCCGCTCAGGATCTGGCCCAGGGTCTTGTTCTCCAGTGAGAGCGGCAACTTGATGACCGCCAGGTCGGTGATGCTGGCGTAGACGGAGGGGAGGAACTGCCGGCCCAGTGTGCCCCAGACCGGCGTAAACATGTAGAACATGCCGATCAGGATCATGACCCAGAGTGCGGTTCGCTTGGCGGAGCGGCCATCCGGGTTGGTGTAGAAGCGCACCAGGATATGCGGCAGGCCCGCCGTGCCGCAGACCAGCGCCAGAATCAGCGAGTAGGTGTAGAGCAGAGGGTGTTCGTACTTGCTCGTGAGCGGTCCGAAGGGCTCTCCCCACTTCTGATTGTTGGGCGCGTTCGGCGCTACCGTTCCCGCAGCGAACATCCCCTGGGTGTCACCCAGGAATTCCAGTTTCGGTGCAGTCTTCACCGGCTTGCCATCTTTCATCACCGGCTGACCCTGTTTGGTGACCACATAGGGGTTGATGGTCAGTTCCGTGCCGGGGTCGAGGTGGAGGGCTTCGGCGCGAACCCGTTTGCCAGGCACCCCCAGAGCCGAATACGTCATCTCGTGCGAATGCTGGACAACCGCTTCGAGCGGCATGGGGTCCTCCCCTGGCTCCGATTTGCGTGCCGGAGAGATCTTCCCGATCTCTGCACCTGCCGGAAAGAGGATTTTTGTAGGGGCCAACACGGAAGCGGAGACGGCGGTTGCCGGCGTGAAAGTCACCTCCTGCGCCTGCGTCATGGTCGGAAACTCTTTCGGTTTCGATGCCATCTTGTCCAGGTTTTCGCCATAGCCGCCGTAGACGGACCAGAGGACGAAGATCGGCACGCAGATGGCGAACATCTTCGCCCAGTACTGGAAGGCCTGGACGAAGGTGATTCCCTTCATCCCGCCGAGCGCGACGTTGAAGACGATCACCAGGCCCACGACCAGAATGCCCACATAATAGGGCCAATTCATGATGGAGCCGAGCGTGATGCCAGCCGCCTTCATCTGGGGCATCGTATAGAAGAAGCCGATGAACAGGACGAAGATGACCGCGATGCGCCGGAATATTTTGCTGTCGAAGCGGCCCTCCGCGAAGTCGGGAATGGTATACGCGCCAAAGCGGCGCAGCGGCCCGGCAATAAACAGCAGCAGGAGGAGATAGCCGGTCGCATAGCCCACCGGATACCAGAGCGCATCGTAGCCGTTTTTCATAATGAGGCCGGCCACGCCCATGAACGAAGCGGCGGACAGGTACTCGCCCGAGATGGCCGAGGCGTTCCAGAAGACATTGACCGAGCGCCCCGCGACGAAGAAGTCCGACGCGGACTTCGCCATTCGGGTGGCGTAGATGCCGAGGCCGATGGTAGCCCCGATCATCAGGAGGACGAAGAGGAGCGGAATGATCACTGCGCATCCTCCTCTGTGTTCGCCTGCACATAGGCGCTGATCTCGTCCCGCCAGCGCGCCGATTCCCCTTCGATGCGGTCGGACTCGCGCACAAAGTAGGCGGAGAGCAGCCAGGTGATGGGGAAGAAGAGGATGCCGAGAAAGAGCCAGGTCGCACTCATGCCGAAGATCCTCGTATTGGCTATCGATGCCCCGTAAAGATTGAACAGCGGCAGGCCGATGAGCAGGAGCAGAAAGATCACGGCGACACGCAGGCTCAACGCGGCCTGACGCCGCATGACTGCTTTTGCAAGCCTGCCGTGCTCTTCAGGCGGAAGAATCGGTTGGTCGTTCGATGGATCTGGCATGGCGGGCACTCCTCCGTTGGCGGGGCGCATACGTCGCGCGCCCTCTCATGATATTTGCACGCACAGGTTACACGCCGCCGGACAAAAAACCTGCAATCGGTCCTGCACAACAACTGTTTTCGCGTCCGTGAGGACGCTTGGCGGCGAAGCCGCCCTCCAGACGGGTACGTTCTGTACCCGGAAAACCGGACAAAAAACCTGCATGGAGGCGCATATAAAGGTCGCGCTTCGCGCAGTCCAAATTCGCTTACCTTACGCGAATTTCAGGCTCGCACCATGGTCCCGATCCCCATATCTGTGAAAATCTCGATCAGCAGCGCGTGGGGCTGGCGGCCATCGATGAGGTGCGCGCGCTCGACGCCATGCTCGACCGCCGTGATACAGGCTTCCAGCTTCGGGATCATCCCTCGGTCCGCCGCGCCGCTGGCGATCATCTCCTCCGCACGGGCCACATCCATCTCGTTGATCAGGGAGGACTTGTCCTTGAAATCGGCATAGAGGCCCTCCACGTCGGTGAGGATCACCAGCTTGGCCGCGCCGACGGCGCCCGCAATGTGGCCCGCTACATGATCCGCGTTCACATTGTAGCTCTCGCCATCCTGGCCGATGGCGACGGAAGAGACCACCGGCACGTAGCCCTGCTCGCTCAGCAGGTTCAGGATCTCGGAGTTCACCTGGGCGACTTCGCCCACAAATCCCAGATCTCCCTCCTCCGACTGCATCTTGCAGGCGACGATCAGGTTGGCATCCTTGCCACTCAGCCCGACCGCCCGCGCCCCCTGCTTGTTCAGGAGGGCGACGATGCCCTTATTGGTCTTGCCCGCCAGGGCCATCTCGACGATCTCCATGGTGGCGGCATCGGTGACCCGCAGGCCGCCGACAAAGGTGGGCTCGTGTCCCAACTGCTTCATCAGGGCCGTGATCTCCGGCCCGCCACCGTGGACCAGAATGGGGCGAATGCCCACATAGTGGAGCAGGGCGATGTCTTGCATGACCTGCGCCTTGAGCGTCTCGTCGATCATCGCGTTGCCGCCATACTTGACGACGATGGTCTTGCCGTAGAAGCGCCTCAGATAGGGGAGGGCTTCGATGAGAACGGCGGCGTGTTCCGCCGGAGCGAGTGGTGTCATTACGTGTGATACTCCGCATTGATCTTGATATAGTCGTAACTGTAGTCGCAGGTCCAGACGGTGGCGGTCTCATCGCCGGTGTTCATGTCGAAGACGATGAGGATCTCCGACCCCGTCAGATAGTCGTGGGCGGCATTCCTGTCGAACGGAACGCTATGACCCTCCGAGCAGACCAGGTGCTCCCCGAGGCGCACATCCATTTTGTTGGGGTCGAAGGGCACGCCCGCCCGTCCCGCCGCCATCATCAGGCGGCCCCAGTTGGGATCGTTGCCGAAGAGCGCGGTCTTGACCAGCGGCGATTCGGCGACCGTCTTGGCGATTCTATGCGCCCCGCTCTCGGTGGCCGCGCCGCGCACGACGATCTCGATGAGCTTCGTCGCCCCCTCGCCGTCGCGGGCGATCTCCTTCGCCAACTCCACGCAGACCCGCGACAGCGCCTCCACAAAGTCCTCGAACGCCGCGCCGTGCCGTGAGATCTCAGCCTCACCCATGCCGGACGCCATGAGCAGGCACATGTCGTTGGTGCTGGTGTCGCCATCGATGGTGACGCTGTTGAAGGAGTGGGCGATGGCGCGATTGAGCGCCTCCTGGAGCAGGGGCGCGGGCAGGCGGGCGTCGGTGGTGAGGAAGGCGAGCATGGTCGCCATATTGGGAGCGATCATCCCCGCGCCTTTGCACATCCCGCCGAACCGGATCGGCGCGACCCAGGCGTCCGAATCCACCTCCACGGCGAACCGTTTCGGGCGCGTGTCGGTCGTCATGATGGCCTCGGAGAGGGTGTGGTCCATGGCGTCGTCCCGATCCAGGCGGGAGACGGCCTCTGCGATTCCGCTCTTCAGCTTCTCCATCGGCAGCAGGTGCCCGATGATGCCGGTCGAGGCGGTCAGCACGGCGTCGGGGGCGATGTTCAGGTGGCGGCTGACCCACTCCGCCAGGGTCCGATTGTCGTGTTCGCCCTGCTCCCCGTTGCAGGCGTTGGCGTTGCCGGCGTTGACCAGAATGGCGCGCGCGGAGCCGTTCTTGACCACACGGCGCGAGTACTGGACGCAGGCGGCCTGCACCTGATTGGTTGTAAAGACCCCCGCAACCGTCGCCACGCTGTCGGTGACCAGCAGCGCCAGGTCTTCGCCCAGGGACTTGAGGCCGCAGCGCACTCCCGCCCCCACAAAGCCCTCGGGAAACGTCACGCCCGCCCCTTCACCGGGCTTCCAGACGGTAATCATGGCCACACTCCTCCCTCATGCATCAATCCGGCGGTCTCCTCGAACCCGCACATCAGGTTCATGTTCTGGATCGCCTGCCCGGTCATGCCTTTAATCAGATTGTCTATGGCGGAGACGACCACCACGCGTTGGTTCCGAACATCCACCCCCAGGCCGATATGGCACCGGTTGCTGCCTAGCGTGTGCTTGGTGGCGGGCAGGCCGTCGTCCTGGATATAGACAAACGGCGCGTCGGCATAGAACTCCGCATACATCTCTAGCAGCGTCGTGGAGGTGAGATGCTCCGTTAGGTTGGCGTAGCAGGTCGCCAGGATCCCGCGCGTCATGGGAACAAGGTGCGGGGTAAAGGTGAGACTGGTCTCGCGCCCGGCGAGGAGGGTAAGCTCCTGTTCGATCTCTGGCGTGTGCCGGTGCGTCCCGGCAATCTTGTAGGCGCTGACGCTCTCATTGGCCTCCGGATAGTGGTAGTCCAGGCTGAACTTCGAGCGCCCCGCCCCAGAGACGCCCGACTTCGCATCCACAATAATAGAGGAGGGATCCACCAGGCGCTTCGTCAGCAGCGGCGCCAGCGCCAGGAGCGTCGCGGTGGGATAGCAGCCGGGGTTCCCGACAATCTGCGCCGCCTGGATCTCCTCCCCATGCAGCTCCGGCAGCCCATAGACGGCCTTTGTATTCCACTGGGGCGCGGTATGCGGCGAATACCACGCGCCATAAACGCTCACATCCCGAAACCGGAAATCCGCGGACAGGTCCACGACCTTACAGCCCGCCTCCAGCAGGTGGGGCGCGGTCTGCAGGGCTTTGCCGTTCTCCTGTGCCAGAAAGACGACGTCGCACTGCGCTACGCTCGACCCATCGCCATAGCTCTCAAAGCGCAGGTCGGACTGTTTTGCCAGGCCCGGAAAGGAGGCGGTGAGGGGCTTCCCCGCATAGGTCTCCGAGACCGCCAGCCTCAATCGGACGTTCGGGTGTTTCAGCAGCAGGCGCAGCAACTCGCCTCCGCCATACCCCGACGCCCCTACAACAGCTACTTGAACCATAATGGAAACTCCTATTTTAGACAGGATTAACAGGATTATCAGGATTAACAAGATTTCTAAAACCGATCTCTACGGCACAGCGTTTGAGGGCTCAGGAAGCCTAATCCTGTTCATCCTGATAATCCTGTTAATCCTGTCTAAAAATGAAAAAGCCGCCCGGTTCTATAACCGGCGGCTTAGCGTATCGTCAGGCATCGTCCAGCGACGCGGGCGTGGGATTACCTCCCGATACGCTCGCAGCGACGACGGCTCTCCACTCGAACAATTGTCGCGAAGTTGGAAATCATGCCCATTCCTGAGAAAAAAGGTGAATCCATTATACCATACGCGTCGGGTGCTCTGTCAATCCCCCGGCGGAGTTTTTTCCGTCGGCGCGCCCCAACCGCCTCCTCCGGGCGTACGGATGGTCAGTTCCGAGCCGGGGGGGCAGTTCTCGCTCCACTTGCCGGGGAGGGTACGCTCCGGTTTTCCGGGTTCATGCAGGCGGTTCGCTCCCGGCGCTCCCGGCCCGCCCCCATGCGCGCCAAAGGGCGGGTGGGTTCGGCGCTCCGTCAGCAGAGACACGCGGGCATCGGTGAGCAGTTGCAGCCTGCGGCGCAAGCCATTGCCGCCGGGATGCGCTCCGGCGCCGCCGGTGCCGTCCGCGAGGGCGACTTCCAGCACCCGGAGGGGATAGTGGGATTCCAGGGTCTCGACGGGCGTATTGCGCGTGTTTGTCATATGGATCTGGACCGCGGAGGTTCCCGGCCCCTGCGGCGAAGCGCCCGCGCCTCCGGCAATGGTCTCATAGTAGGCGAAAGGGCGCTGCCGGATCGGGTCGTAGCCGCCGATGGTGAGGTTATTCATGGTCCCCTGACTGGCCGCGGGGATACGGTCGGGAGCGAAGGGGGCGAGGGCGCGCAGGAGGGTGTCCACGATCCGCTGGGAGGTCTCCGTGTTGCCCGCCGCGACCGGGGCGGGGAAGCGCGCGTTGACGAGGGTCCCTTCGGGTGCAATCACCTCGACCGGGGCGAAGCAGCCCTCGTTGGTCGGGATCTCCTCCTCCACCAGGCAGCGGACGATGTAGTAGCAGGCGGAGCGGGTGATCGCCTCCGTCGCGTTGAGCGAGCCCCGCACCTGCGGCGCGCTGCCGGTGAAATCGAAGGTGATCGTGCCGGAGCTTCGGACGGTCACGGTCACCCGGATGGGAATATCCGTCTGGCCTGCGCCATCGTCGTCCAGGTAGTCGGTGGCCATGGATTGGCCGGCGGGGAGGCTGCGCAGCACCTGGCGCACGGCCTCCGCCGCATAGGCGATATTTTCGCGGGTGCGCTTCCGAAACTCCGGCAGGCCATAACGCTCCACCAGATCCTGGAAGCGGCGGATGCCCGTCTCATTGGCTGCCACCTGCGCCGCCAGGTCCCCACGGCGTTCGTTGGGGGTGCGGGAGTTGGCGCAGACCAGATCCAGAACATCCTCGCGTATCTGGCCGCGCTCTACCAGGCGGACCGGGGAGAGGATCAGGCCCTCATGGAAGAGTTCCGTGGAGAGCGGCAGCGAGCCGGGAGACAATCCGCCTATATCGGCATGGTGGGCGCGGCTGGCGACGAAACCGAGCAGTGTGCGTCCGGCATGGACCGGGGCGACCAGGGTAAGGTCGGGCAGATGCGTGCCGCCCACGCGGGGATCGTTGCAGAGCCACATCACGCCCGGACGCCACTCCACGCGCGGCAGGAGCGCCTGCATCATTAAGGGCATGGCTCCCAGATGCACAGGGATATGGGCAGCCTGCGCGAGCAGTTGTCCCTGGGCGTCGAAGAGAGCGCAGGAGTGGTCCAGGCGCTCCTTGATGTTGGGAGAATAGGCGGTGCGCTCCAGAGACGCGCCCATCTCTTCGGCGACGGCGGCCAGCAGATGCCGCCAGACTTCTACCTGGATCGGATCGAATGCGGTTCGTGTTAGCATAGGGGCAGTACAATATAGATTCAGATGGCAAAGCGGCTGAGTATTTCAGCCCGTTGCTTAGGATCCAACGCTTGATTGTTGACCAAGTGGCTGCTTACGGTGAGCGGGGAAACATCGAAATAGTCACTAGCATCATCAATGGCTTCCTCTGAAAAATCGCCATCAAGGTAGGTTTTTAGTTCACTGATTGGACACAAAAATTCAGCAGCAAAAGCGCGTTGAACCTTTTGCCGGGCAGTTCCTGTTGCGGTAGTGGGCAACCAGCGATCTGTGGTGGGTGCTATCAGGTAGTCAGCTAAGAACCTTGCAACTTCAAAACGTCGTCCGTGATGATTTGATCTGCGAAAATGGAACTTCAAATGGTCTGTGTTACCATCCCGTACTGCCAAGCCCAAAGGTTGCTGGGATCTTGCAGGATCTGGCTGGAATACCCTCACATCTATGTTTAGGATTTGGGATAGAGTTCCATCCTGCACTTGACCAGTGTGAATCTCCCAATCGGATCGAGCGAATTGGGCCAATTGCCGCCCTTGCTCCCATGGCGTGCTGCGTCGAAATGCTGAGTTGTGAAGTATGCGCGGAAGATCGTTAAGTGGTTGTACTTTTCCCTCAATACCTTCCAATTGCGCCAATTCGATCACATGGCCTAAACTTGTTTCAGGATCATCTCCGGAACACGCTGGAGCAACTTCGGCAATCGCATCCTTACCTACATCGTTTGAGAGATCTCGAAGACGCTCCATTATTTGCGCGGGTGCCTCGTCAGGGTCGTATCCAAGTCCAGCTTCCAAGCGTCGGTAGATAGATGCCTCAGCATTCTGCCGCTCTTCCCAAACCTCATTCCAAATCCTTTGAAGCTCCGTGTTTTTGAGTGCCACAGCGTCAAGGCGCATAAGAACGAGGTTGACAAACGAATCGACCGCTTGCTCAAATTCGGATGCTGTGATGGATCGTTGGAAGTCTTCAAGATACCGAATAGGTTCGATGGGGGTCTTTTTCGTATGATGACAAATCACATCAACTCTCTCGCCATCGGACGCGAATACCAAGCGCGGCCAGAGGAAGCCGTAACCTGCAGCCGTCATTTCGTGAGCCATCCGCCAAGAGGTGTTGGGCGTTTCGGGTTTAGGTTCCCAACGCAGTCGCCACCAAGATGACGCAAACCAGAGCGCGAGAGGATATGCAGAGAGGAACACTTCATCACGGACACTCTGTGACCAATCGTCGTCAATGTAGGTTGCCACGAGATTGTCAAGTGTGATACGGAGTAACCCAGATGTCTGGCAAACTTCGTCAGGTCCATGATTGGCCGATAACCAATTCATCATTTTCAATTCTAAAGTCATTCTTGGTTCCACCGTGTGATGACAACCTCGCTCAAAGGCTCATCCTGCAACATGGGGTAGCCGTGATAGCTGCCGGTTTCTTGATTGTCGAGTTGTCCTTCTAATGTAATACCGTCATTTGTGACCGCCCATACATTCTGCGGCCATCCATTTCTTTCTTGAATGCTAATAAGTCCCCGTCGTATGCCCTCTCGTAAGAGTGCTAAGGCATCTGCTCGTTTGAATATGTTTGCACCGTCGCAAAGTGTCTTGTTCGGTCTTGGCGTACTTGGCGGACTCAAGTCAAAGTCACCAGGATTGAGCTTATGCACCGGGTTTCCACCATAGCTTACTCGCTCGGCAAGTTCATAAAGATGATCTCGCTGCTCTAGTGAGTTCGGCGCGTCCTGCAAACGGCGTTTGGGGTTTGTTGTGGTGCGCTTTTTCATGATTTATTATTATACCGCCATATTCATGCTGCTTCCTATAGGGTGACCGTCACCGTGGCGCCCTTGCCCAGTTCGCTCTGGATGGAGAGCGTGCCGCCATGCGCCTCGACGATGCTGCGACAGATCGCGAGACCCAGGCCGGTCCCGCCGTCCGCCCGTGTTCGGGCGGCGTCGGCGCGGTAGAAGCGTTCGCAGAGATGCGGCAGGTGCTCCGGGGCGATCCCGCTCCCGGTGTCCGCCACTTTGATGACGCTATGCCCTGCTTCCGGATAGGCGGTGACGAGGATCTGGCCCGACGCGGGCGTATGGCGGGAGGCGTTCTCCAGCAGGTTGGAGAAGACGCGGGCGAGTTCGTCCGGATTGCCGTGGACTTCCAGCGCTTCGGCGGTCTGCACGATGATCGGCGCGCCGCCGGGGCGGCGAACGCCCTCCGCGACGCCCTGCAGCAGCTCCGGGAGGGGGATGGCTATGCGGTTAAGCCCCAACCGCTCCTCATCGGCGCGCGCCAGCAGCAGCAGATCCAGGACGAGCCGAGTCATCGTGCCGGCGGCCCGGTCAATATCCTCCATGGACTGCCGGTACTCCTCCGACGAGGGGCTTCCGCTCAGGTTCAGGCTGGTATTGGCCTTGATGACGGTGAGCGGGGTCCGGAGTTCGTGGGAGGCGTCGGCGGTAAAGCGGCGCTGCTGCTCGATCATCTGCTGCTTCTGCGCCACCAGCGCTTCCATGCGGCTGAATGCGACCTCCAGGCGCTCCAGCATTCCGTTGAAGGTGGAGGAGAGTTCGGCAAATTCGTCTTCGCCTGCGGTGGGCAAGCGCTCCGAGAGATCCTGCGCGCCGATGCGCCCCGCCGCCTGTGAGAGCCGGCGCACCGGGCTTAAGGCGCGGTTAGCGAGAAAGGCTCCGCCCAGTCCTGCAAGCAGCAGGACCACGGGGATCAGGGTCAGCAGGGCGCGGTGGACCCCGGAGAGCGCCTGGTCTATCTCTTGAAGCGGGTAGGGGACCTGATAGACCCCGATGATCCCGTCCTCCCCAAAGATGGGTCGGGAGTAGACCCTTAGTGGCTCGCCCTCGAAATCCACCATCGAGAACAGCGCCTGGCCCTGCAGAGCCTGGTTGTAAGCGTCTGGGTCCCAGGGGTTATCCTCTCCGAAGGGAGGCCAGCCGTGCCCGTTGCGATCCAGCACATGCGGTCTCAAATCCTGGCGTGTGCGAGAGGCGGCGCTCTCATTGGGAGGGTTCTCCTCGGGAGCAGGATCGCGAGGCGCCGGGGGGTGGAAGCGGGGCGGGGGCGGACCTCCGCCGGGAGGTGGGGGGCGTCGAGGAGCCTCATGGTCGGCCCGCACCGAGAGGTCATGATCCACGGAGTTCATCAGCGTGGTGCGCACGGCATACTGGATCAGCAGGCCGAAGCCGATGAGCAGCAGCGCCAGCACACCGACGTTCCACAGGATCAGCCGGGTCCGCACCGAGTTCCAACGGAGCGCAAAGCGCTGTGGAGGAGGGGGGATCACGGTTTCGCCTCCTCCGATTCGGGGCGATGCAATGTATAGCCGACCCCGCGCACCGTATGGATTAGTTTCAGAGGGTGGTCCGCATCGATCTTCTTGCGGAGCAGGCCGATATAGACATCCACCGTATTCGAGTAGGTGTCCTCATCCATCCAGATACGCTCCTGGATCGCCTCGCGAGTTAGTATCTGGCCCTCATACGATGCCAGCGCCTCCAGCAGCGTGTACTCCCGCTGGCTGAGCGTGATCACTTGCCCGGCGCGGGTGACACGACGCTGTGTTGTGTCTATCTCCAGGTCGGCAACATGGATGATCCGCGCGCGATGGATGCGATCTCGGCGCAGCAGGGAGCGTACGCGCGCCAGCAACTCGGTGAAATCGAACGGCTTGGGGAGGTAGTCGTCCGCGCCCATCTCCAGGCCCCGGACACGCTCCTGGACCGTCCCGCGCGCCGTGAGCATCAGGATGGGCGTGCGATTCCCACAACGCCGCAGCGCTTCGCAGATCTGCCAGCCGTCCACGCCGGGGAGCATCAGGTCCAGCACGATGGCGCTATACTCTTCGGTCCGTGCGAGTTCCAGCCCTTTGATCCCATCCTGGGCGACGTCCACGCGATAGCGCGCCCCTTCCAACCCGCGTTTGATCACATTGGCAATCGCTATTTCATCTTCCACAACGAGTATACGCATTCCGGCCTCCGAAACCTGCCTCTACTTACCATCTGTAGTCATTGTCTCCCTGTTGAAGAGAGCCGGGAGCGACAGTGTGGGTGAGGTGACTATACTATACATACTGAAGATGAAATCCAGATGAAAAAGCCTATGCTAACCGTCGGAGGCCGCAGGCCATTCGTGTGGCGAAGCTATGGGTCTACCGCAACCAGGTAGGTTACTCCCTTGTAGACATAGCTCAGTTGTTTCCCGCTTGGGAGCCAGCGCAGGGAATCCGTATCCAGACCTGCCGGGTCATCGACCGGTGCGCCATCCATAATCATGCCGATCTCTTTCATGTCCTTCCCATTTCGATGGCACACATAGAGACTGACGACATTACTGGTCTTCACCGGGTAGGCCGGAATAATACGGTGGATCATCTGAGATATAGGGCCAGGGCGCTCTCGTGACAGCAGCAGTGCCATGCGCTCTCCCTTCGGAGAAAATGTCACCATGTTAACCGCATCATTCTTGGGGAGATGGATCCAGATGGCGTGGAACGCCCCCACGATGTGCATGGGATGCTCCTCCAGCATCAGCTTCTCAGCCGGCATCAGAGGCTGCCAGTCGCAGATAAAAAAAAGATTCGGGGAAGGGAACGTCAAAGAGGGATCATAAACGGTAGAGATATCACTTGCCATAATGCGATGCGGATGTTGCGGGTTATCCACACCATAGACTTTGATTTCCGCAAGGCCGCTATCTAGAGAAGGCGCATTCGGTGAGGAAGGTAAATTCTCAATATTCATGTAGGTAGCCCAATGCCTGTCGTCAACCCAGCCGCCATATTGCCCAAGCGGGATAGGGATGTTGGTTACATGGGTAGCATCTGGAGTAGTAAGGCGTAGAGCCTTGCTGTTACGGATGTACCAGAGCAGCCACTTGCCGTCCGGTGACGGCAGAATGATTGGCGAAGATGCCTGAGATTGCTGAAATAAGGTCGTCAGTTTGGTATCAGGCACGAGGGTGCGATGGAGGGTATCCAGACGCGAGAGTTGCCAATGCTTGGCAGTATCCTGCTGCACGAGAACAGCTTCGTGATCGGAGATCCACTCCAGATCGCTATGGTCAATTTCCCAGGCGAAGGAGGGCGTGATTCGTTTCGAGAGAGGCAGCAGTAGGCGCGGACGCGGCCAGAAGATCCACGTCAGAACGACAAAGGCAATGAGGCAAAGGACACTCAGCGAAGCCCAAACGTGTCGTCTTTCCATCGTTTTTGCGGCTACCTCGTAGGCAAGGGTTGTGAATAGTCTATGTCTTCATAGAAACGGCCTGACAGGTAGGCTTCCCGGTAGACAGGTTGGAGATCCAACAGGATGTCGGGGTCGTCAGGCAGCAGCGGGATCCGGATCTCCGGCAGCGGCTCTGAGAGGCGGTTGAGCCAGATGGCGCAACGAAAGCGGTCCGTGTAGCGGTGCAGGGAGATGATATAGTCCCAGGTATCGCGCGGAGGAAGGTTTTCAAGCGGAGCCGCCACCGAATGCGCTCCGTGTCGAAGCAGGTCAATCTCCAGCAGGTGCGTGTCGCTGTGCAGAAGCTCTCTCTGTTTCTGCTGGTACTCTCTGCGCCCTTCGCTGCCCGGCGCTTTGTTTGCGGGGCTCAGCACTTCGATGACGGTAACGACGCGGCGGGTGCGC
>DATGIG010000499.1:0-16062 GCA_035295825.1 Chthonomonadaceae bacterium
CTTCGGTCGCTCGAACTTTACCGTCTCCTACTTTGGGGCGAACATCTATCCCGAAAACATCACGGTCGGCCTGGAGCAGCCTGAGATCAAAGAGTGGGTGACGGGCAAATTTGTGCTGCAGGTAAAGGAGACGACCGACCGTAATCTCTCTCTCTCCATCACGGTCGAGCTAGCACCGGAGGCGCAGGCGAATGAGACACGGCTTGCGACCCTTACGGAGTCGATCCTTATGCATCTCCTGCGCCTCAACAGCGAGTTCGCGAACTATGTCCCGGCAGAGTACCGCCGTCCCCAGGTCGCCCTAGTGCCAACCGGCGATCCTGAGTACTTTCCCATCGGCGTCAAACACCGCTACACCCGGCGTTGATATGGCCTTATCGAACCTGTCTCTTATTCATGTTAAGGAGAATATCCATGCTAAAACAATCTCTGCCTGTTGGAATCCGTTCCCTCGCCTGCATCGGCGTTTTGTTATCGGTGGGTCTGGCGGGCTGCCGGCTGTTAGAACCTACCCGTCCACCGGTCGCAAGTACGACTCCGGTTCCCGTCTCACAACCTCCGACGCCCATGCAGCAGGCTCCTGCCCCTGAGCATACTCAGAAAACCGTCGTGCTGGCGGATGTGCCCATGAACCAGGAACTCTTTGTCACCTGGGACCAACTTATCAGCTTAAACCAGACATCCCCACCGGTTACGATTACCTACTCCACCTTTCAGGACAGCAGCCATTTCGGCAGCCCACAATGGACGCTCATCAAGTTCCGCAACGGCTTTTATGTCCGGGGGTATCGGGTGTATGATGATGAGAACACCTCTTCAAACTGGTTCACATCCACAATGATAGAGAATGAAAAGAATTGTCAATCCATGACGATCCCCATTCAGAAATTGAAAGCTCTGACCGGGCCGCCGGAAGTGCTGGACGGGTACCAGAAGTACGAGACCGTTGACTTGCCGGAAGAGCAAAAGGGAGGGTAGGATGAAAGCGCTGCTCCTGCCGAGACGACTTGAGAGTTAGCCGCCTGCGGGTATAATGAGAGGTGTATGATAGCTCAATCCCCCGTTGGCGCGCGGATACGCGCCCTTTTTCTGGACATTGACGGGACCCTGATCGGCGCAGATACGCATGTCTCTGCCGGGGTCGTGGCGGCGCTGCAAGCCGCGAAAGCGCAGGGCTGTGAGATCATCTTGTGTACCGGACGCACCCGCTTTACCATGGCTCCGATTGCCGAGCAGATCTCACCGCTCCCCTCTTATGCAGTCACCTCCAATGGAGGGGTTGCGCTCCACCTGGGAACGGATACGCTGCTCTACCGTCATCTCATTCCGATACCCGTCGCGCTGGAACTCGTGCAGGCGATCCTGGAAGCGGGCGGAGACCCTTACGTCTTCGAGGATTCGGATACGCCCGGCGTGGAGGGTTCGCGGGTGCTGCACCATCCCGACCGACCGACCGGACCCTGGGCGCAACGGCCTCGCTATCGGCCCCATCATGGCATAGAGAATGCCCTGCCTTTTGCGCCGGTCTCGGTCAGCACCTTCGGCCCTCCGCCGATCATGCGCCCCTTGGCGGCGCTGTTGGCGGAGCGGCTCTCCGACAAAGTCGCCATCATTCAGTCGGGTTCCGATACCAATTGGGGCGTCGAAATGCATGCGCCGAATGTCAGTAAACGCCTTGGATTGGAGACAATCGTCACACAACTGGGTCTTTCACGTGAAGAAGTAGTGGCTATCGGCGACCATATCAATGATATGGAGATGCTGGAATGGGCGGGAATCGGGGTGGCGATGGGCAACGCGCTTCCGGAAGTCAAAGAGATCGCCGATTGGGTCACGGACCGCTACGATGAGGATGGCGTCGCCCGCGCTATCGAGCGCTTTGTGTTAGCCTGACACATCGCACATGGCAGCATCTTATGCGAGGTCTGCATGGATCTACAGGTCGGTGGAGGAGAACTAAAATGAGAAAC
Organism: Chthonomonadaceae bacterium; assembly: GCA_035295825.1. GTDB lineage: Bacteria > Armatimonadota > Chthonomonadetes > Chthonomonadales > Chthonomonadaceae > DATGIG01. The sequence goes on from DATGIG010000499.1 coordinate 1,971, forward strand.
TGGATACTACGCTGGATCGCCAGCACCGTCGCCCTGCTGATCCTGACGTTGGTCCTGCCGCAGTTTGGCCTGGGCATTCATCTGGATACGGCACACCCGCTGATGCTGGTGGTGGGCGTCCTGGCGCTGGGATTGGCGAATACCATCATCCGCCCGATCATCATGTTTTTCGTCTGGCCGATCAACTGCCTGACGTTCGGGCTGCTGGGCTTCGTCATCAATGCCCTGCTCTTCTGGCTGGTCGGGAACGCGGACATGTTCTACAAGGGCCTCTCACTCGGCTTCCGGGTAGATCATACCACTTCCGGCTTCTATGCTGCGCTGATCGCGCCCGTCGCCATGGGTATCATCAGCGGCATCATCAACTACCTCTTCAAAGACCGCAACGACCGCGACAACCAGTGAAACCACTTTGCCCCCACCCACGTTGAGGGTGGGGGCAAGTTACCTCACAGCCCGAAACGGGTCTGAACCGTTACCAACGGATCGCCGAAACCGGGAAAATGGACATCTACTTCTGCGGTAAGCCGCGAAGAGAGGCCCGCCCCAACGAAGGCTTTGCCCCCGAAACGCGTTGTGTCCCCGATATAGGGTCCCACTCCTGCGCCTAAATAGATCCGACTTCCCGCTATCAAACTCTTCGAGAAGACCTGATCTACTGTGATCGGAACCAGCGTCGAGACGCCTCCGAAGTTCGCGGAGACGATGGCGTCGGCATCGATGCGTGTGGTCAAGCCGGGCATCAGGTGGAAACCCGAAAACGTCACGTCGATGCCGCCATCGAATTTGACATTGGGAGATATCATCGCACCCAGGCGAATGTTGATCGGGAAGGGGCTAATCACTCCAACAGGAGGCAATTGCCCGCACTTCTCGTTTGGTTTGAGCAGGGAGGGTACGGTGAGCGTCAGGGATTTCGCGGCAGAAGCGCCAGCATCGGAAGAGGACGCGTTTTTCCAATCGAGCGTCCCTTTGGGCGCGGACGCAGTAGGGAGAGCCGATGCTTCCGCACGCAACTCCGATGCCTGTTCGGCAGTCAACGTCGCCGCCTGGACCATGGGCGCAGGCGCGGAAGCCTGCTGGGCATGGGCGGGAATCGCCAACCACGCAGAACCTATACCGATCAAAGCCGTCACGCCGGTCATCATGCCCCAAGACGCAAACGGACGCACTCGATGATCTCTCAGCATATTTCTTATCTCCTCATCGGGGGTAATGGGCGCTATAACGCATAAAGCTCCCGGAACAGAACCGGAATGCGGACGAACTCAACACGATTCCTGTTCCCTGGTTTGCCGGCGGTTGCCGATAGAACTGCTATTTCCTGGGAATCCAAAGGGGGGAGGGATGTTACAGCAATTGTGCCTGGCCGAAAAAAAGTCAAAAATTTTTTCTGACGTCAAATTTTTTTTCTTGTGAGTCTATCTGCACAAAACTTAGACCCTGAACTCAGACCCTGTGCAACCTTCGCGCAAGAAGATGCAAAGACCGTCAACACCGTTCCGAATCGGTATCGAATCCGCACTAGAAAAGAGCAAGCAATAAGCTTGGACTGCCTTGCGGCGGTCTCTTCTTTTTTGCTATAATCTGCCCTATTCCGAAGCCTGGGCAGAAATGAAGCAGCCAGCCGGGGGAAACTCCCATGCTTTGGAATCGCGTTTGGCGATGAGAAGCCGCGTTTCGGATCCACCGAACAAGCGGACACAGTGTGGGAGGGCAGGGTGAGCGGACAACTCGAATTTGGAGAGGAAGACCGACTTACGACCCTGCGTCGCGCCTGGGAGCTCTCCCTGCACCTCCTCGCATCGAAAGTCAACTCGGTCCCTCTGGAAAGCTTTATTCGACCCATTCAGCCGCTGGGTTTCGAGGCGAACATCGTCACGCTCGGCGTGACCAGCACCTACCATAAGGAGCGCCTCGAAAAGAATCATCTCAATGCCATTCGAAGCGCGCTGGAGTTTCATCTCGATACCACGGGACTGCAGATCGAGTTCGTGATCCTGACTCGTGAGCAGCGTACCGCCGGAGCGCAGCCCCGAAGCGCGACTTCGAAGGCGAAAAACGATCAGCCCACGCTGCCCCTGGATGAAGATGAGGACGAGGAGATGACCGCTGCGACGCCTCCGGCCACGTCCGCGTCTTATACGACCCCGGCCCGCGTTCAGAATGCGTCGATGCGTTCCTCTCACCGTAAGGGCGAGCCGAAACACAACGAGCCGGACCTGCCGACTATTCCCTCACTGCCGCTAAATGAGCGCTATACCCTGGACAACTTCCTGGTCGGGCCGCGCTCGAACCGTATGGCGTATGCAGGGGCCGTAAACGTGGCAGAGAAACCCGGTAACTCGTACAATCCCCTCTTTCTCTATGGAGGGCCGGGGCTGGGCAAAACGCACCTGCTGCAGGGGATCGCCCACTCCATACGCAAAGCCCGCCCACAGACGCGGATCGCGTATGTGTCCGGGGAGTTCTTTACCCAGCACTATGTCACCTCACTGCGGGAGCGCACTACGGAGATGTTCCGGCGTCAGTATCGAGAGGTGGACGTCTGGCTGGTGGATGACATCCAATTCGTGGCGGGCAAAGAGCACACCAAGGAGGAGTTCTTCCACACGTTCACCGCCCTCTACCAGAGTGGCAAGCAGATCGTCATCGCCAGCGACCGGAGCCCCCGTGAACTGAATACCATGGACGAGCGTCTCCGCTCCCGCTTTCAGAGCGGCCTGATCGCCGACATCAACCCTCCGGAGGTGGAGACGCGCATCGCCTTCCTGCAGGAGTGCCGGAAGCGAGAGAAGGCGGAGGTCTCCGACGAGGTGCTCAACTACATCGCCGATGCCATCCAGTCCAACATGCGGACCCTGGAGGGCGCGCTGACCCGCTTGATGGCCTACTCCTCCATCATGAATGCACCGATGAGCGCGGAGTTGGCCCACAATGTGCTGAGCGAGTACTTCATCGAAAAGCCGATCCGCTACCGCCGGGTGAAGATCGAGGACGTCGTCGCGCTGGTGGCCGAGCGCTTCGGAACGACACCGGAGGCGATCAGGGGGCCGGGGCGGAAGCAGGATATTTCGCTGGCCCGCCAGGTGGCGATCCATCTCTGCCGTGAACTGATGCCGGAGTCGAATATGGTCCTCATCGGGGCCGCCTTCGGAGGCCGCGATCACGCCACCATCGTCTATGCGTGCCAGCGGCTCAAAGCGCTGATGGAGGTGGATACCGAACTGAAAATGATGGTCGCCCAGATGATGAAGGAGCTTTCCGGTTAAGGCTTCGGAATCGGAGTGGAACTATTAGAGGGATAGTTTTCAACAGAGGGATCTTGAAATGATTGCGGATTCTGCTCGGAAATAGCGTAGGTTTGATGGAGGAAAGTTGTACTTTTAGGGGCTAAGTTAACAACTATGGGGATAGTTTTCAACACTATGTTGAAAACTATGGGGATAGTTTTCAACATCGGGACTCAAAACTCGTTGTCAACGAATCTGTCAACGCCAAATTGTTGAAAACCGGGCAGTTTTCAACCGAGTTTTCAACATACCGGTGGAGAAAATGTTGAAAACTATCCCCATAGTAGTTGGGACAGATGTAGACTCAATTGCGTTATCAGCAAATGGCAGAATCTATGAGAGTCACTTAGTTTGTAGATTCAACCGCAGGCAAAATAAGATTCGCCTGTCTACTATCCCCCTAGTTTTCAACACTTTCAACAATACCATAATAAGCATAAGAGATTCTGTATATAGAATCAAGCCTGTGATTCTTTGGTTTACGACTTCGAGAATCGCATGACTCGTGAATCGCGGTAGAAAAAGAGAGAGACCATGGAATCGCAATGATTCATCGATTGAGAATCGCCTTTGAATCGCGGATCCGAATCGAAGGAACTCGGCTCCTATGGGATCGATGTTGAAACTGTTGAAAGTTGGTTGAAAACTCTCGGATTCGGCTGCATAGGGTACACTGAAGTTCAGGGTACTTTTAGTACCCGGCAAGAAAAAGCGAACTTCCTTCGGACGTACAGTCGGTCGGTTTGTGCGTTGCGTCTGAAAAACGCTTGCATTTTCCAGACGGGCGTTTTCAACACCCGGTACGGCGAGATCGGAGCCTTAACGCGCCATGCGTATCTGCCAGTTGAAACTGAGCGGCTTTCGGAATTATCGGGAGTTGGACTTCGTTCCTGGAGAGGGTTTGAATATCTTATACGGGGCGAACGCGCAGGGCAAGACGAATGTGCTGGAGGCGCTCTCGCTGCTGGCCACGACGCGCTCGCTCCGCGCCAGCCGGGAATCGGAGTTGATCGCCCGCGATTCGGAGATGGCGCACGTCGTCGCGGAGGTCCTGCGTGAGCGTGAAGGAGATGCCGAGCTCCAGGTCTCTGTATTTCAGACCGACAAGAAGGCCGTCCGCGTCAACGGATTGAAGCGTCCTCGCGTCATCGACCTGCTGGGACAGTTCAACGCGGTCTTCTTCGGCTCCATCGATCTGGCGATTGTGACGGGCGAGCCCTCCGACCGGCGGCACTATCTCAATATCGAGATCTCTCAGATCAGCCCACGCTATGTTTATGACCTGGGCCACTACAAGCGCGTGCTCGAACAGCGCAACCGGCTCTTGAAAGATCTGCGGGATCGGCCCCGCCCTCCCCAGGAGAGCGGCCTGGACGCCTGGAACGCGCAGTTGGTCCACTTTGGAGCGCCCATTTTTGAGAAGCGCCGGTTCTATATCGAGCGCCTGGCGCCCATTGCCGAGCGGATCCATCGCGATTTGACGGATGGCAAGGAGAGCCTGGAGATTCGCTACCTGCCGAGCATCCCGCTGCCTCCTCCTCCCGGCCCGAAGAGTGAGATTCCGGAAGCCGTTCAGGAGACCACTCCGGAGGCGCGCTACCTGGCGCAAGCGCAAGCAGAATCCGCAGTCGAGTCAGCACCGCCCATTGCCCCGGAATCGCCCCTCAGCGGCACGGAGGCGATTGAGTCCGCATTTCGCGACCAGTTACGCCTGATCGCCGCAGACGAGGCACGCAGAGGCACGACGCTCCTCGGGCCGCAGCGCGACGACATCGGCTTCTTCATCAATGGGGCCGAGGCCCGAATCTATGGCTCCCAGGGGCAGCAGCGTACCGTCGTTCTCACTTTGAAACTGGCCGAGTTTCAGTTGATCGAGGACTATGTGGGGGAGCCGCCCGTAATGCTGCTCGACGATGTGATGAGCGATCTCGACGATGTGCGGCGCAAACGCCTGCTGGCCTGGGTGCGACGGCGCTGCCAGACCTTCGTCACCTGCACGAATCTACGCGCCTTTCCGAAAGAGATATTGGCGGAGGCCACCACGTTTCATGTCGTGGCCGGAACGGTAATGCCCGATGGCCCAAGAACGACCCGACCCCCGAAACAGCTTCCGAACTCAGAACCCGCCCCTGCCCCCGCAGGCAGCGCGACCGATGTCCCCGCCTCCGACCGGAGCGCGTAGCGGACGAGGGCGTGCCGAGCGGGGAGGGCAGCCGTCCAATACGCCTCCACCGATGCTGCGTGGGGGGAGCAGTCCTATCGCTGCGGCGCTGCAGCACGCGATTGCCCGCATGGAGAGTGCCGGACAGATCCGACAGAGCCTCGCCCTCGCCTACTGGCCGCGGGTTGTCGGGGCGCAGGCGGCGGCGGCTACCCAGGTGGAGACGGTGCGCGACGGCGTGCTGTTTGTGCGCACCAAGAGCTCCGTCTGGTCGCATGAGTTGACGCTGCACAAAGCGCGGCTGCTGCTGGGGCTGAACCGGATGCTGGGCGGCGACATTATCCATGAGATCATTTTCCGCGCACAGGGAGTTTCTCCGGTGGAGGAGCAGCACGACATAGAGACGCCGACCGCCGAAGAGATGGCGCTCGTGGTGCTGGATGCGGACGAGAAGGCGGAACTCCGCGCCCGGCTGGAGCGCCTGGTGGATGTGGAGGATGACCGCGCCCGAGAGGTCCTCGCTCGCCGTATGGTAATGGATGCGAAGGTGCGGCACTGGCGGCTCGAAAGGGGATGGCGGGTCTGCGTGCGCTGCCTTACGGCCCACCACACGGAACACGCCCTCTGTCCTATCTGTCGTCTGTGTCGGTAGGCGGAGCGTTGACGATATGAGAGGGAGGCGATACGATGACAGATCGCCCGTTGATGGGGGCCACCGTAGCGCTGGTAGCAGGCATCCTTGCGGCTTTCCTCTGGCCGCCCTGCCTCTGGCTTCTCCTCGGAATGCTGCTTCTGCTCAGCCTTGTTTTTCTTCTTACCAGGCGTCGGCTCTGGGAGAAAATGGCGTTACTCGCGCTTTTTGCGCTGGGAGGGGCGTATCGCCTGCAGCAGGTATCCACGATCCCGGCAGGCGACATTTCGCGTTATGCTCCTCTCTATATTACTGCGACAGGTGTCGTAGATTCCGATGTCAGCCTGATTGCCGATAAGACGAGTGGAACCCCCTATGCCGCCAATTTCGAGCTGGATTCCAGGCGTTTTGAGATACAGGAAACGAGCGATACGAAGCGGAATGTTTCCGTCTCCGGGAGAGTAAGTGTTCGCATACCCATAAGCGATAAGCGGAATACAAACGTATCACAAAAAGAGCAGGACATCGCACCGCTGCACTATGGCGATACCGTAATCGTGACAGGTCGATTGGAGGTTCCCACCGGCCCACGCAATCCCGGCGCATTCGATGACCGCGCCTATCTCGCCCGGAAAAACATCTATGCAACGCTGACCGTACATCGATCCCAGGATTGGGAACGCATCGCGGAACCGGGGTTCCGGGGCAATCTGCCGACGCGTCTGGCATATACGTTGCGAGAGGGCGTGCGCAACCACACGCGCCGGGTCTTCTCACCGGAACGGGCCGAAGTCTTGAACGGCGTGTTGATGGGAGAGCGGGACAATCTGCCTCCCACCCTGCGCGACGATTTTGAACTGACCGGCGCCACACATATTCTGGCGACTGCCGACCTGCACGTCGGAATGCTGGTCGTTCTGCTGCTCTGGCTGCTGCCCCGATGCGGCCTGGCGCTCCGTTCCGCACGTCTATGTACTTTGCTGTTTCTGATCGTCTATGCGCTGATGGCGGGTGGGCGTCCCTCGGTTGTACGCGCTGTGTTGATGGCAAGCATCTACTTGATCGGCCTGCTGTTGGAGCGTGAGCCGGACCTGCCGAATGCCATCGCCCTGGCCGGGCTGATCCTGCTGGTGTGGAACCCTCGGGAACTCTTTGACTCCGGGTTCCAGATGTCGTTTGCCACTGTCATGACGCTCGCGGCGGTCATGCCCCGTTTGGAACCGCTGCGCCACCGGATACGCGCCGGCATTCACGGCGACTGGCCGGGCCTCAACTTCGTGCGTTCGGGAACCGATGTTCTGCTCTCCTATTTTCTCCTCGCCCTGGGAGCGCAACTTGGGGTTGCGCCGCTCATCGCCTATACCTTTCATAATATCTCGCTGGTCTCCGTATTCGCCAATACGCTGGTCGTTCCGGTGGTCGCCCTGCTGCTGGCCTTCGGCTTTCTCGCCGTCGCGTTGGGAGCCATAACGCCTCTCCTGGCGGTGCCGTGCGACCGCCTGCTCGATCTGCTCCTGGCCTACGTTATCGGCGTGATCGAGTTCTGCGCCCGGATCCCCTATGCAAATCTCAACATTCCATCGCCCCCGCTCTGGGCGCTGTGCCTCTACTATGGGGGGTTGGCCTTCGGCTTATGGCGCTGGAAGCGCTGGGAGCAGCGCAACAAATCGGCATAAGGTTGCAAAGCGCAAACGCCTTTATCGAAAACTGCGGAAGCAATTTCATGGCGAATCAGAAAATTGGGGCGAGAAGGGAGTAAAGGGAGGAATGGAGAGCTTTAATGTCCAATGAGTCCCCCATAGCTTCGGGCTGCGGCTGGAAGCAGAGAGATGGCAAACCGGTTGATGATGCAGCGTTCGCAAGCCTGGTCGCTGCGAACGGAAAGGAAACAGCAGGATGTTGAAGAGAGCAATGGCGATGATGGTCGCGCTTCTGTGTCTGGCGCTGGTAAGGGCCACTGCCGGAGAACTCGCGATGGGAGATCCCGCGCCCAAGATCATGGTCGCGAAATTCGTCAAGGGAGAGCCTGTCACCAAGTTCGAGAAAGGCAAATTCTATGTCGTCGAGTTCTGGGCGACATGGTGCGGACCGTGCCGTGTGAGCATTCCCCATCTGACCGAGCTACAGAAAAAGTACAAAGACGTCACCTTCATCGGCGTCAGCGCCTTTGAGCGTGGTGACAATATCGAAACGAACGTCGCCAAGTTCGTCTCGGATATGGGCAGCAAGATGGACTACCGCGTGGCGATGGATCAGATCCCGCAGGGCAAGACGAGCCAGGCCGGCCTGATGGCAGTCAACTGGATGGATGCCGCGCATCAGAATGGCATTCCCACCGCTTTCATCATCAATAAAGAGACCCAGGTCGCCTGGATCGGGCATCCCATGATGATGGAAGAGCCGCTGAAACAGATCGTCGATGGAAAGTGGGATCTCAAGGCCGAATCGGCAAAGTGGAAGAAGGCGCAGGCTCTCGAACTGAAGCGAGAAGAGGTAGGCGCCAAGCTTCAGAAGGCCCTGCGAGCGCAGGATACCGCCGGGGCGCTCTCCGTTCTGGACGAGGCCATCGCCTCCGATCCCGAAATGGAATCCACCTTCGGCGCTACCAAGCTCGCCGTTCTGCGTCTCTCCGATAAAAACAAAGAGGCGGCGGAATATGCCTCCAAACTGGTGGATACCGTTTTTAAGGACAACGCGGAGATGTTGAATGAGGTTGCCTGGTCCATCGTCAATCCGGACGCTCCGAAGAAAGCCACGCCCGAATTGCTCGAAGTGGCGCTGAAAGGGGCGAAGCAGGCCGATAAGCTGAAAGAGGGCAAAGATCCCGCCATCGCCGACACGCTGGCGAAAGCCTACTTCGATCATGGCGATGTGGACAAGGCCATCGAGACCCAGGCTCGCGCGGTGAAGTTGGCGAAGGGGACGGAATTCGAGAAAGATCCCGGCCTGGCGCAACGCCTGGAGCAGTACAAAAACGCCAAGAAATAAGCTTCCCGAATGCTTTACAAGCCCCTGTACTCCTCGCGGGTTCAGGGGCTTGGCGTTATAGGAGCCCTGAATGCAAGATCCGAATCCCCCCCTGGATGAGTCCTGGGTCAGTTATGCCTATTGGGAGAACACCACGGGCAAGCCGATCACCTCGTTCAAAACCACCTGGACCGTTCCCCCAGCCCCACAGACGCAGCTAAGCCAGACGCTCTTCCTCTTCAACAGCATCTTGAATGCGCCTCCGGATCCCTCCGGAACGCTGAACGGCATTCTGCAGCCGGTGCTTCAGTGGGGGATCAGCGCCGCCGGCGGGGGGCAGTATTGGTCCATTGGAAGCTGGTATGTGGATACCGATTCCAACCTCCAGCTCTGTCCGCAATTGACCCAGGTGGAGGAGGGACAGGATATAACGGGCGTGATGACATTGACAGGGCAGTCGGACGACGGGTTCACGTATACGTGTGAATTTGAGGGGTATCCGGATTCGAGCCTGACCGTCGAGAACATCGCGGAATTGAAATACTGCTCCCATGTGCTGGAGGCGTTCGTGCGCTCCGATTCCAAAAAGTGGGAGTTGCCCGCCATTAAGGATTGTTCTCAGTACCCGAACACGGATAAGACGGCCTTCAGTTCCATCGAAATCGAGACCGGAGGGGAGATCCAGGAGGTTCAGTGGACGCCCGCAATAAAGGACCCGTCCTGCGGGAGCCACGCCATCGCTGTGAGCGCTTCCGAGGTGGATATCTACTACCGGAGCGACCCGTCGTAGGCAGATTACTTGAATGAGAGTCTATTCGAGCGGCTTCGCGGTCCCGGAAAGGAAGATGCCGGATCGAAGAAACGCTTCCAGATCGGCGGATTTCAAACGGTAGCGCACGAAATCTGCCAATCGCTCCTCCAGAAGGGGATGCGCTTCGCGGGCGCAACGCGGACGCACCATACGGGCGAATAGGGGCAGTGTGCGGTCCCCAAACCAGATCTGCTTTAGCTCCCGATCGATCTCCTCCGCATCTTCATGGTTTAGCCATCCCTCTGCGCACCACTGTTTGAGGGCAGCCCTCAGATGCACCAGCGGCTCGGAGAAGGCGCGGTAAGGAGGGTCCGGCTCGTGTAGCAGTGCGACCTCATCGTCCCGAAAATCCTCCTCATGAAAGAACATACGATAGACCTCGCCATAACCGCGCATACCCAGCGCGTGCATCTCATAGGCGCGAATCGCGCCCATGGAGCTTAAACCCCAGACATCCCACCCGGCTCCTATCGCCTCTCGGATCTCGATATGGCCTACCGCAAGCCGGTCATGAAACACCCCGTCCACGATCACCATGATGCCGGGCCTCTCTTGCTTTGCAAGTTTAGCCACATCGCCGCGCTGCACAGGAGGTAAGAGCGCCAACTCCTTCCAGAGCGCAAGGGCGGAGGGAGCGACGTCGTTGAGGGTAGGACCAACGAACAGATAAGTTTTATGGGAGGGAGTGGGCATAGTCTCTCAATCGAATGCCGACGCGGGGGCAGCCCTCCACGAAGAGCTCCAGCTTCGGCACAAGGATGCGTACTACCTGCAGATCCGCGTCAGGAGCGGTGTAGGGAACCCGATAGATGCGCTTCAGGCCAACGGCCTCCAGCGCCTCCACCATAACCTCCAGCGTGGATTGCAGCGTTGTAGCGCGGTGCGACCCGTCGGGCAGGTCGTCAATGGAGAGCGTCCGGGTTGCGTTGCCGGCCTGCGCGAGCTTGGTGCGCACAAAGCCCTCGCACTGCTCCTCGGTCAATACGCGCATCCGTTTGTGGATCTGGATCAGATCGTCTCTCCCTCCGTGGATGATGGAGAGGCGGCTCTGGACCGCTTCGCAGATAGCGCGCACCACGGCGATGCTGCGATGCGGATGGCAGCCGTAGCCCCCATTGATGAACAGCGGGACCGGGTGGCACTTCTCACTGATCAGCGCATGGATCCAGGGCATTCCGAACACGTTTGGCTGGTAACGCACATAGAGATCCAGGTCGGCGCGCTCCAGTTGCTGCGTCAGCGCCGCCGCCTGCGCGGGCAATGTCTCGTTGGGGATGAGAAAAGAGGTATCGCAGATATTGAAAAACGAGGTTATATCCCGCTCGATGCACTCGGCAAGGCCATGTACGGTCGCTTCCAGCAGCGTGTTGCCGGAGGCGAGGCCGGTGCTATTGGTCCCGAAGTGCCTTTTGGGGACCAGGTGGTCGGGGGCGGGCAGAAAAACGAGTTCGGCGGGGACGAGGCTGGTCTCTCCGGTCAGGATATCTTCGGCTCGAACGCAGGCGAGCGGCTCATCCAGGGGGATCTGCGCCTCCAGGTTGGGGCAGAAATCGAGGATAGCCTCCGGGCGGGTTGCGCCGTCCAGTACCTGTTCGGGGGTCGCCATGACCACTTCGATGGGCGCAGCGCCCCACTCCGCCAGGGCCAGTTCCAGCGCCTCCATATACGCGCCGATGCGCGCTTCCGCCAGGGTGAGCCCCTTGCCCGCGCTCACACAGAGAGAGCCACGCTGTGCGCCGGGGCGAATGCTGGCGCAGACGGGTATCCCGATCCGGTCCAGTTGGGTAGTATCGGTGATACGGGTGATGCCGTAACGCGCGGCCCAGGTCGCCGCCTTCTGTAGGGTAACTTCGACCGGCGCGGCACGCAGGCTGCTGCCATAGACGATGGTATCCGGGGGCGAGGAGATGGGCATGATACCGTGGTTCGCTATGCACTCGGGGGATTGTTGTTATCTGTCGAAGTGGGGTTGGGCGGTGTCGAATTCGGGTCGGGTGGATCCGTCGTGACGAGCGCCGCAACGGCCAGGATGCAGGATGCTGCCGTGGCCTTGAGATGCAGATAGAACTTCTGGACCAGGTCCGGATCCATCGAGACAGTCAGGATACGCGGTGTGTGCGGCTGAAGGCTCGCCTCATTGTTGGGTACTTCCGCCTGGGTCATGATGCCCGCCGCGACCAGGGCGCTGCCGATGGCGTCGGCAAACTCGGCAGTCACATCCACAGGAAGATTGACGGGGATGGGCGTTTTCGTATCGGAATCCATCGATTTTTCCTTTTCTTGATGTATGCAGGAGTTGAGTGGACCTCTTGCGTCGGCAGAATCAGTATACCCGTCTGTTTGTTTGTTCTGCTGTCGCTTCCGGATGACGAGATAGGATCATTTTATGTGTGCCTTTTCGCATTATGGGGTCTCCTCCAGCGCGTAGGATACAGCATCCGAAAGCAACAGATGGCTTCCGGCCTGATAGGCGGCCTCGAAGGCGGAGGACTCCAGAGCGCTGCGCGTTTGCGCCAGCGTGTCGGCGATCATTGCCAGGGCAGGCGGCGGCATCTCCACGCTTTCGGCGCGGCTCAACGCCTCGAACGCACCGAACAGGGTCGCCGCCCGTGTGGGTTGCCCGGATGCAGCGGCCAGCACCCCCCATCGGGACAGCGTTCCGATACAAGCGCGGTTGGAGAGCGCCTGATGGAGGATCAGACATTCGCGCAGGTAGGTGCGGGCGGCGGCGAAATCTCCCTGGCGGATCGCCATCATTCCCAGGCTGTTCAGCACGACCGCAATGCTGTTTCGGTCTCCCAACTCCCGGTGAATGAGCAGGCTCTCGCGCAGGGTCTCCTTCATGCCCTCGGTGTCCTGCGTCTGGGCGCGCGCTATACCGAGATAGAAGAGCGTGTTGCCGATGAGCCAGCGGTCTCCGGCTCTGCGCGCATAATCCATTCCTGCGTTGAGGACCCCGACGGCTTCGGTAAATCGGCCTTGAAAGAGCAGATAGCCGCCCCAGGGAATAGCGGTCGCCCCGATCAGCCAGGCATCCTGGGTGCTCTTTGCCAGCTCATACGAACTTTCAAGCACCTGAGACGCACGTTCCGGGTCGGAATTGCGCAGCGTCCAGCCCAACAGGTGCTCTCCCCGGACCCGTGTGGAGAGATCCTCCGGAGGCACTATCGCAATACAGGCGTTGGCCAATGCAGCGGCCCCGGCGTCATCGCCCTGCAGGCTCGCCAGCACCGCGGCAGCGCGCAGCGCGCGGGCGCGCAGGCCGGGTGCGTAGTCGCCTTCAGAGGCCGAATCCAGATAACTTCGCCCCACGGAGTAGTAACCCCGGATGGTCCAGAATTGCCAGAGGGCCTCGGCGATAAACAATCCCGTCTCGTCCACGGGTGGCTCCTCACAGGCCGCGCGGAGGTTGTCCAACTCCTGATCGAGACGCCGTAGCCAGAGTGTCTGCGCTTCGGTCCTCAGTCCCACCTCTGCCTGTGCGGCCAGCTCCCGGAAGTAGCATCGGAAGCGGTTGCGGATCTCCTCCGCCTCCCCGCTCTCCTCCAGCTTCTCCCGGGCGTAAACGTGCACCGTCTCCAGGAGCCGGTATCTGCCCTCCTCACCGGTGTCCTCAAAGACGACCAGGTTCTTATCTACCAGCGAAGTGAGAAGATCCAGAATCTCCCACGCTTCTCCCACGCCCCCGCAGCAGACGCCCTCGATCTCCTCCAGCGTACAGCTCCCCATAAAGAGGCAGAGCCGGCGCAGCAGCGTCTGCTCCGGCTCCGTCAGCAGCCCATAACTCCAGTCGATCATGCTGCGCAGCGTCTGATGGCGGGGAGATGCGGTTCTGCTGCCGCCCGTAAGCAGCCGGAAAAGGTCGTTCAGCCGCGCGACGATCTGCTCGACGGACATGGCGCGCACCCGAGCGGCTGCCAACTCCAGGGCAAAGGGAATGCCATCCAGCCGGTGGCACAGTTCCGCCAGGGCCGGCGCATTGGCATCGGTCACAGCGAAGCCGGGCAGTACCGCAAGGGCGCGCTCTACAAAGAGGCGGGCCGACTCGAAGGCCATCAACTCTGCTGCCGAGATCCGTTGGGTGATGTCGGGAACGGCCATAGCGGGCACATGATAGACCTGCTCCCCCGGAACAGCGAGCCGTTCTCGGCTGGAAGTAAAAATCGTCAGATGGGGGCAGGCCCGGAGCAGGACGTCAGCCAGTTGCGCCGTGGCCTCCAGGAGGTGTT
>DATGIG010000500.1:0-13114 GCA_035295825.1 Chthonomonadaceae bacterium
GGCAAGCGTAAGATCAGCCTGCGCCTCTCCAATACGCTCAGATCGCTCTCCGCGCTGGCCGCCGCTCGCTGCCTGGACAACGCCGAAGCCGATAGCCTCTCGGATGCGTATATCCTGTTATCCCGCGTGAGAAATGCGATCTGGTTGCAGACCGGCCAGCCGCAGGATAGCCTGCCTGCCGATCCTGTCCGGCGGCGTGCCATCGCCCGACTGCTCGGATATACGGATTCCGAAAGCGCTCCAGCGGAAGAAGCGCTACGGTTGGCAATACAAGCCGCCATGATGGAGACCCGACGCATCTTCCAGCATCGCTTTCAGGGGTCGTAAAGGAGTGTCATGTCCCACAGCCTGACCATCGCTCTGTATCTGCTGGGAAGTTATCTGCTGGGTTCCCTCCCCTTTGGGTTATGGATCGCCTGGCAGTGGAAGCATGTGGACATCCGCACAGTCGGCAGCGGCAATATCGGTTCCACCAACGTGTTTCGTATCTGCGGCCCCATTGCCGGGACGCTCGTCTTTGCACTGGATATGCTCAAAGGGCTGCTTCCGCCGCTGGTAGGGCGCTATCTCCTGCACCTGGAAGCCGAAACACAGTGGCTGATCCTGTCGGGCCTCCTGGGAATTGTGGGGCACAACTTCTCGGTCTGGCTCGGCTTCAAGGGCGGCAAGGGGATCGCCACCAGCGCAGGAGTCTTGATCGGTATCTGCCCGTGGGCCGCGCTGGGCGTGGTAATTGTCTTTTTCGTCACCTTGCTCCTCTTTCGGTGGGTCTCACTCGGCTCCCTGATGACTGCCGTGACGCTCCCGATCTTTATTTACTTTTTCTATCCCAAGGACTACTATCTGTTAGCCTTCGGGCTTGTCGCCGGTGTCATGGCGATCTACCGCCATCGTGGCAATATCCAGCGGCTGTTCGCGGGTACTGAACCCAAGGTCAATCTCTTCAAACGCAAATCCGACGCCAACCCGCCCGGATCAGATCCCGAGGACCACACTTCCGCACCGAGCCCTGAAGCTCCGCAGTGAGGCGCAACATCGAAACACGAAAATCGAAAATCGAAGAGACCTATTCCGATAGCCTGTGGGAAGAGTTCGCCGAAGTGGACATCGCCGACGTTGTGGTGGACGTGGACGCCCCTGAACTGCAGCCCTGGTACTCCTATCGCGTGCCGGAGATCCTCCAGAACCGGCTCCAGGTCGGAGACTGTGTGCATATCTCCTTCGCCGGGCGTGAAACGCTCGGCTACGTGCTGGAGCGGCGCAAGCTCCCGCTCACCGACCCGCTCGTCCGCAAACTCAAGGACATCATCGCCATCGTCGAAGACGCCATCACCATCAATGGGGAGCAGTTGCAGGCGATCCGCTGGATGAGCGATCACTATGTGTGTGACCTCCTCTCCGCTATCCGATGCGTCGCTCCTGCCATTCTTGGGGCGCGCATCACCACCCTGGTGCGCCTCTCCGATCCCAGCCTGCGCGGCGTGGATGCGGGCGATTCCATCCCCCAGGCGCACCTCATCGAGACCCTGCGCTCGCTGGACGGTGAGACGGAGTTGGATCGGCTCCGAACCACCGCCAATATCTCTAGCTTCTCCTCCGCCTACGCAGCCCTGCTCAAGAAGGGGTTGATGGTGGAGACGTGTTGTATCGCGCGGGCGAAAACCATCGAAAAACGAGTCCGCGTCTACTCTCTCGGCGCGGCGGCGGATGTCCTATCGGCGGGCGGTATCAAGCGCAGCGCCCCGATGCAGCGTATTCTCAATGAACTGGTGGACCGCGCCCGGCGCAATGAAGGCCCCGTGATTGCAGACGAACTGCTCACCTTCTCTCAGGCTACCCCGGCCTCGCTGAAGAACCTGGTGGACAAGGGCCTGGTTCGCATGGAGGAGGTGATGGTCCGGCGCTCTCCGGTCAGCTCCGGCGGTAAGCGCACCGTCGCGCCCCAACTGTCATCCGGCCAGCATCAGGCCGCCGAGAAGCTCCGGAAGTGCATCTCCAGCGGGGAGGCGCAGACCGTGCTCCTCTTCGGCGTCACGGCCAGTGGCAAGACCGAGGTCTATCTCAACACCATCGCGCACACATTGGCAGCCGGCAGGAGCGCCATCGTCCTGGTACCGGAGATCGCCCTCACGACGCAGGTGGTGGATGTGTTCGTGGGTCGCTTCGGGGAGCAGGTTGCCGTGCTCCACTCCAAGCTCTCGGAGGGCGAACGCCACGACGAGTGGCGGCGCATGCAGGCGGGCAAAGCCCGGATCGTCGTGGGGGCGCGCTCCGCCGTCTTCGCCCCCGTCGCCAACGTCGGCCTCATCGTGGTGGACGAAGAGCACGAAGCCTCCTACAAACAGGAGAACACGCCCCGCTATAACGCGAAGGAGCTGGCCCGCGAACGCGCCCGCCTCAGTAATGCAACGCTCCTGCTGGGCAGCGCGACCCCCTCCATCGAGAGCTACTACGCCGCCGAGCAGCATACGCTGCAGCGGATCGAGATGCCAGAGCGGATTGACAACCGCCCCCTGCCGCGCGTAGAGGTTGTAGACTTACGGGAGGAGTTCAAACAGCGGCGCGCCCTCTTCTCCGCGCGGCTCACCGACGCCATGGCGGAGCGGATGCGGCTTAAACAACAGATCATCCTCTTCCTCAACCGTCGAGGCTATGCACAGTTCGTGCTCTGCCGTGACTGTGGTTGGGTCGCGCGCTGCCCGAACTGTGCCGTCTCCCTGGCCTTCCATGCCTACGACCGCGCTCTCAAATGCCACCACTGCGACTATTCTGGCCGTGCGCCGCAAACCTGCCCGGACTGCGGCGGGATGAAGGTGAAAGCGTTCGGGATCGGTACTGAGAAGGTCGAGGAGGAGGTGATGCGGATCTTCCCCTCGGCGCGGGTGGCCCGGATGGATCGCGATACCACCGCCCGCAAAGGGGCACATACCCGCATCGTGCGGGATTTCCGCCAGGGCGACGCCGATATTCTCATCGGCACGCAGATGGTCGCCAAGGGCCTCGACTTCCCCAATGTCACCCTGGTCGGCGTCATTAGCGCCGACACGGCCATCAACATGCCCGACTTTCGTGCTGCGGAACGGACCTTCCAACTGCTCACCCAGGTCGCCGGGCGAGC
Organism: Chthonomonadaceae bacterium; assembly: GCA_035295825.1. Lineage (GTDB taxonomy): Bacteria > Armatimonadota > Chthonomonadetes > Chthonomonadales > Chthonomonadaceae > DATGIG01. The sequence goes on from DATGIG010000500.1 coordinate 3,119, forward strand.
GGGCCGGGGCAAGCATCCCGGCGAAGTCATCATTCAGACCTTCAGCCCGGATCACTATGCGGTCAAGGCCGCTGTACGCCAGGACTATGCGGAGTTCTACGCCCAGGAGATCCTCTTTCGCCAGGAATTGAAGTATCCTCCCTTCTCACGCTTCGCCAATCTGATCGCCGCTGACGAGAATGAAGCCAGGGCACAGTCCCGCATCCAGGCGCTCGCTGCCTCCCTGGAGCGGGTTCTGCCCGCTAATGTGGAGTTGATCGGCCCTTCGCCCGCCCCCATCCCTCGCCTGAAGAACCAGTTTCGGTATCACCTCGCCCTCCGCGCACCGGTGGACTCTCCGCTCGCAGCCATCATCCGCTCGGCCCTTGCGCGCCTAACTCCATCGGAGCGGCTGGGGCTGAACATCGATATGGACCCATTGAACATGGCATGATGATCCCAATCGGCACGATTTTCCGATAATCGCCTCCCCACATCGAACTTCGCGCCTGCCGGCTGTGTCCCAATCTGCGAGGCGTTGTTCCCATCCACATCGCGGAGGCATCTATGAAACAGATCGGAACTCTCAGCAAGCTAAGAATATCACTCTGCTGTGCAATTCTTACCGTTCTGGCACAGTCAGGACAAGCTCAATCCGCGTCCATGGATTTTCGCTATTTGCTCACGGATAAGGAAGCCATTCTGCTCCTGCCGCCCGAACTGATTGCCGCGCCCCATGTCGTTAACATGGATTGGTCCCCGGATAGCCGGAATGTGGTGGCCGTTCGCGTCAAGCAATCCATACCCACACCGACCCGACCCACTCAAGCCGCCGACATCAGCATCACCGTATGGAACAGCGCCACCCTCCACTCCCAGGAGCCCTGGAAGCGGAGTTTTCCCGACGGTGGCTACCCCATGTCGTCGCTTGAGTGGCTGCCCACCACATCGAATGCTCTTCAGGAGATTGTGTGGACGGAAAAGACGACGCAGCCCGGTCCGGATAACAAGCCCATAGAAACGACACAATCCAAACAGTGCCTGCTCTGGATCGATGGTCAGCGTGGATATGTCAAGGAGATCCCGGAAGAGCCGTGGGATAACTTGTCTATATCCCCCACCCGTCCCTATGCAGTCATTATCCACGGTATGTTCACCGCTACTCCGGATCATTCCCTCACCTTAACGCCGGTGCGTTCCGACGGCTCCGTTGGCACGCCGGTTACCACCCCGGCCAACATCCCCATCGATACCATCTACTGGTCCGAGGATGGCAGTCTATTTATTCTGGTATTTCTGGAGAAGCTACCGGATAAAAAAGGGGTACTCCCCCACTTCTTCGCCTTCGACCCACATACAGGTTCCATAACGCAACTCACCAAGGAGCCCGCCCACTACAAGGCTTCAGCTCCAGCACACCCCCAGGCACTTCGCGTCAAATCCACGGTGCTCAAGGCGCAAGAGGGTGACACCATCCTCCACATCCCTGCGCTCTGGCTGGAGACCACCGATAAGAGTGAACAACAGCGTACCTTGATCACCGGGGATGGACGCGATGGAAAGCTCGCTCCGAATGGGAACGCGGTGCTCTATCAGTCACAAGGCGCGGCATGGGTGATCCCGTTCTATCGAATCTCCAAGGAGGAGTTCAAAACGGCTCAACTCAAGGCGCGACGCACGGTGATTGTGAGCAACGGGAAGCAACTTGGACTGGCCCTGCTTATGTGGGCAGCGGATAATGACGAGAACTTACCGTCTCCTGACGGCGTAAACGCGGAGATCACGCCCTATCTCAAGAACGACGCTCTCTTCGATGGCTTTAACTATACCTACCAGGGCGGGCCACTCTCCGACATTGCGGACCCTGCAAATACTATCCTCGGGACCGTAGATGGTCCCGGCGGTGTGGCCGTGATCTATGCGGATGGGCATGTCAAATGGAGAAATCAATGACTGTGCAGACGCTACTCCTGAACCAGCACAGGGAGAAGGAGATCACCGCCCCACTCCCAAGAAGCGCCGTCGATCCGGTCGAACAGGCGTGGTTGAAGAGGGCGCAAAAGGGGGAGATAGCCGCGTTTGACTGGTTGATTACCCACTACCGAGAACGCGTGGTACGCCTTGCGGCGCATGTACTTCGGCGCCCTTCCGACGCGGAAGACCTGGCCCAGGAGGCGTTCCTGCGCGCCTTTAGCCAGATCACCGACTTTCGTGGCGATTGCGCCTTCTACACCTGGCTCTATCGGATCGTAGTAAGGCTCTGCTTGAACCGGATGCGTACCCCCGTGTGGCGCAGAGAGACGGAGATGCCGGCAGATGGCGATACCTGGCTCTCCCAGAACAGAGAGGGACACTCCGCGCCCTCCGATAACCACCTTCTCATAGAAGACCTCCTGGATCGGCTCTCTCCTCCGCTCCGCGCCGCGCTGGTATTGCGTGAAGTGGAAGGGCTGGAGTATATGGAGATCGCCGATGCCTTACAAATACCGGTTGGAACCGTGCGTTCGCGCCTGAGCGCCGCCCGGGAACAGTTTCGCTCGCTCTGGCAGCGTACTATCGAGGAGACCGACAATGTCTGACAAACAGAATTCCTCCGGGTCGTTCCATTCGGAAGCACAGGAGGAGATCGAACTCACCGGAGAAGCGCAGACAGCGCTTAGAGAGCAACTCGCCACGCTCCCCTCCCCCGCCCCGCAGCCCGGCTTTAACCACCAGTTGTTGGCGGCCTTGAGTTCCGGGCGCGATTTTGCACCCTGGCGAACCCAGGCGCTTGTTCGGCTACGCTGGATGCTGCTCCCCTGTGCGCTCGGATTTTGCATTACCTGGCCGCTGCTCCATTGGGGGCTTTTCACCAAGCTTCCTTCCCCAGCTCCTGTACCGGGGCCTATGTCCGTGAATGCGGCTCCGGCGTTGCTTCCTCTCCCCACGGAGGTGATCCCAACAACGCCAAAAAACCTTCCCCCCGGTTGGCTTCCCAAGGTTCAGGATAAGCAGCCAAAACAGGGACCGGGGACAGGAATCATGGGGGGGATGTCCATGCTAGGGGCTCCACGCGCTAATCCCATTAAGGCTTCGACCTCGACACATCAGGGGAGGCAATAAGCATGATAACCAAAAGGACGGTATTGGCTCCCGCCGGTAAGAGGCAGGGACGTTGGCAGTGGCGCCTCTTTGGACTGACGCTCGGTATTTTTCTGGCGGTCCTCACCACGCGCCAGACCGGATGGATCGTCCGAACTCATGTAACGGCGCCCCTCTCTCCCCTGGCAGCGCCAGGCGAAAATAGCTACAGCGGCTCATCCGGACCACGTGAGGAGGCGATGTGGCAGCGCGGTGCAGAACGCGTGTCCGATGATGTCGGAGCGCAGATCGCCTACACGTTTCATCACGTTGCGGCTTCTTATGCCGTGCCCGTGGGAGAAATGCCGAGCCTAAACGAACCGGCTTCGGAACAAAAAGGGGATACCAGCGAAGCCACTGCATCCGCGCTGCGTGAATATATGCAGGGCATCCGTCGTATTATTCAGCGCTTTCCCAATAATCCGGTTCCCTACGCTATCTCACTGCAATACTCCCTGGAAAATGCGGTTCATATCCAGCGACCGGAACTTAAATTCGATCAGAACTCATTCCGCTTCGATCCAGCCGCAAACAATGACGGGGTGAATATGCAGGGAGCCCTGGCGGAATACCTACGCATCGCACGCGAGGGAGAGCGCCTCGACCCGGTGAATGCCTACTTCCCCATGATGCAGGCGGTGGGCGATCTCGCTTTATCGCGGGACCAGGAGGCGCTCCAGGATCTGGATCGGGCCTCCCGCAAATCCCAATGGAACGATTACCGCGCAGAAGAGATCCAGGGCGCCTGGGCCTTGCGCAATGCAACCTACGGGCAGCAGAGTGCGGGATCGCTTTTTACCATCTTACTCACGCAGCCTATCCCCCAATACCGTGCGCTCCTCGATGCCTACAAGGTATTTGTGTGGCAGGCAGTGCTCCAAGAGTCTCATGGGCATGAGATGGAAGGGATCGCCATTCGAGGGCGATTGATGCGCGTTGCGGAAAAGATGCTCTCCGAAGTACGCGACAGAATGGGCTACATCTATACCTCCAATATGTTCGATACCAGCATAAGATACCCAGGAGGTAAGAAAACTGGGTACGCCGATCATAGCGAACAGGTACAGGATTATCAGGGCCTCCACCAGCAGATATACGCGTCGTACTTGCAATCTCACCACGCAGTGGACGAGGAGAACTATTTTCTATCGCTCTACACCCAGGAGCGCTTCCTCGATCAACGCTTCCCGCAAGTAAATGAGAATATTGACCAACCCTGGGATCGTGAGTATCCCACCTGGTTGACCGGCTATATGTTCCCTGCAGAGATCATCCTGTTCGCTCTTCTGGCTGCCGCAGCAGGGATTTACGGTCATCAGCGTCGCTTTGTGCCCCAGCCGATACAACCACAGCATCGGAGTACGCTCTTCGGGCTGGCAACCGGGTTCGGTGTGTTCTTGGCCACGGGCCTGATTACCGTGCTGCTTTCACAACTTGGGATACCGGAAATCCTATCGCTCTGCTTGCCTCTTTTAGCGATGCTAACGCTGGTCTGTCTGCGGCACTTCACGATGGCAGATAGGAGAATGCTGTTTACCGCGCTTATGACGACGCTCTCTCTCTTCGCCTTGCTCGGACTGCTCTGTGGACTGACCTATGGCGCGAATATGTTCCTGTTCGGTCGCTACGTCGGTTATTCACCTGCTGATGCCCTCACCCCCTTCCGCCTGGCTCTCATCCTATCGGGCATCGTTCTCATCCTGCCCACCGCGCTCTGCTATCTGGTCGTTGTGATCGCACGCGTCAGGCAACAACCCGTCATTGCGGGCGGGCTCAACGCGTTCCAGCGTATGGCGCTCCCGATACTCTCCCTGCTGTTGCTCAGTTATGTCGGGTGCATCCTGTTCACCGCGCGTATGGATGCCGAAAACAAGGCGATTCTTGTAGCCTCCACGGATGGCAATCAGGATGCAGGGAAAAGCGTGAACGCTCGCGAATGATGGGGCATGTCAGCCCCATCACGACAACTCCTGGAGGGGGTTCATAACCGGGTCATTGTGGCGCATCTGGAGATAGCGGATTCCCTCTGGAAACAGACCGTGGGGCTGTTGGGCCGGGATTCGCTGCCAGCCGAGCATGGATTGTGGCTCGAACCCTGTAACGGCATCCACACATTCGGGATGCGGTTTCCTATCGATGTGTTGTTTCTGGATGCGGAGGGCATCGCCCTCCGCGTCGTGTCGTCCTTAAAGCCCTGGCGTATCTGTGGGCCGGTGTGGCGTGCGCGGGTCGTCGTGGAGCTTCCGGCGGGTGCGTTGGTCCGCCATCGCATCCAGCCGGGCGACCGCCTCCGCCTCTCGCCATCCGGCAACGCAAATCTATCCCGCTCTGAATAGCCTCCATGCACCGCGTCGAGACCCGTTTCCTGCACAGGCCCTCGATATGATATAATGAGGGACATCGAACGCACGACACAAGGCAGGAACCCATGTTTACCCCCTTTCAGAACGAACCCTATGTCAATTTTTCCGAGGAGCGACCGAACCGGAAGATGATCGAGGCCCTCTCCCGCGTCGCCGGGGAGTTAGGCCGTACCTACCCGGTCATCATCAACGGCGTCCGGATCGAAACGCCCCACATCAACACCAGCCGCAACCCGGCGAAGCTCTCCCAGATCGTCGGCCACGTCTGTGACGCCACCCCCGAAATGGCGGACCGCGCCGTGGAGGCAGCGACCAAGGCGTTTGCCGAATGGTCCCTGGTCCCTGTCGAAGTTCGCGCCCGATTCCTGGTCAAATTGGCTGCGGTCCTCCGCCGTCGTATCTATGAGTTCTCCGCCTGGATGGTGTACGAATCCAGTAAGAGCTGGAATGAAGCCTACGCCGACGCCGCGGAAGCCATCGATTTTCTGGAGTTCTATGCCCGTGAGGCGCTGCGCTGGGGCGCGCCGCACCCCACTACCATCTATCCCGGCGAGGAGAATGAAGTCCGATATCTCTCTCTGGGTGTGGGCGCGGTCATCTCGCCCTGGAACTTCCCGCTGGCCATCATGGCAGGCATGACCGTCGCCGCCGTGGTGACCGGCAATACCGTCATCCTCAAGCCGGCGGAGCAGACGCCCGTGATCGCCGCCAAGTTCATGGAGGCGGTCGAATCCGTGGGACTGCCTCCCGGCGTCGTCAACTTCCTGCCTGGCCCCGGCGGGACCGTGGGGGAGGCCCTCACGGGGCATCCCGGTATCCGCTTCGTCTCGTTCACGGGCAGCAAAGATGTGGGGCTGCGCATCTACCAAAGGATCGCGACGCCTCAACCGGGCCAGCGCTGGCTGAAACGCGCGGTGCTGGAGATGGGCGGCAAAGACGCCATTATCGTGGATGACGGCGTCAATGTGGATGTGGCCGCCGAAGGGGTCGTCGCCTCCGCGTTCGGCTTCCAGGGCCAGAAGTGTTCCGCCTGCTCCCGCCTTATCGCCCACGCGAACGTTTATGACGCCCTGCTGGCGAAGGTGGTGGAGCGCGCGTCGCGCCTCACGGTAGGAGACCCGGCCCAGTACAGCAACTACATGGGCGCGGTAATCGATGAGGAGGCGTATCGCCGTATCCTCTCCTACATCGCCATTGGGCGCACCGAAGGCAGGATCGTGCTGGGCGAGGACAATACGGAAGACGCTCCGGAAGCCGGGTACTACGTCAAACCGACCATCTTCGCCGACGTCCCCTCCTCGGCTCGCATCGCGCAGGAGGAGATCTTCGGTCCGGTGCTGGCGGTCATCAAAGCGAACGATTTCGACCATGCCCTCGCCATCGCCAACGATACGCCGTATGCCTTAACCGGTGCGCTCTACTCCAATGACCGCTTCCATCTGGAGCGCGCCCGCCACGAATTCCATGTGGGCAATCTCTACCTGAACCGCAAATGCACCGGAGCGCTTGTGGATGTCCAGCCGTTCGGGGGCTTCAACCTGAGCGGCACCGACAGCAAGGCGGGCGGACGCGACTACCTGGGGCTTTTCCTCCAGGCCAAGTCTGTCTGCGAACGCTGGTAAATCCTCTCTCCCTCATCCTCCAGCCCCTTCTCCCCATAGTGAGAGAAGGGGCTAATGTGTGACATACTTCACACCCCCGGCGGGAATGGAACCGCTTGCTATCCGATCCGTCAATATTGCATGAGAGCCGAATGGAAACCCCTTTCGGCTATTCCGCATGTCAAGAATGCGCTTCCAAAAGGAGGGCTCACATGAAGATCGGAAACGCACACCTGTTTGACGGAACCCCTGGAGAGGAGAAACACAAGTTCGTTGCACGCTGGATCAAGATCGCGCTGGCTTTCCTGGCGCTCCTGCTCCTCCTCAGCCAATCCTTTCTGATCGTCCAGGCCGGAGAACGCGCCCTCATCTATAGCAGCATCTCCGGCGTCCAGCACTATCAACTCTCCGAAGGGTTGCACTTCTCATTCCCCCTGATATGGCATCCGGTCAAGTACGACATCAAAACCCGGACCTACACCATGAGCGGGGACCGCGCCGAATCTCAGAATGAATCCGACATTGCCAACCGTATTCAAGTTCCCGATGATTCCCTCACGGCGCTCACCGCCGATGGACTGCCCGTCACCATCGATCTCTCCGTCCGCTTCCATATCGATCCGGACAACGTCTGGAGACTGCATCAGGAGATCGGACCCGATTTCATCGATAAGGTGGTTCGTCCCCAATCACGCTCCGTGGCGCGTATGACGATCGCGGGTTTCCCCGTCGTGGACGTCTATTCCGGGAAGCGACAGTCCATCGTGGAACAGATACAGAGCACCCTCCGCCCGAAATTTCAGCAAAACTATCTGATCCTGGATGAAGTTCTGCTGCGGGATATCCGCTTCTCGAACGAATTCCAGGCCGCGATCGAGCAGAAACAGGTCGCACAGCAGGCATCGGAGCAGATGGTGTACGAACTCCAGCGAGCCGAGTCGGAAAAGCAACAGAAAATTCTCCAGGCACAAGGGGAAGCCGAATCGATACGCAAAGTAGCGGATGCGCTCTCTCACAATCCGGGTCTTATCCCCTACGAATACGTACGCCTACTCTCTCCGACAGCCAAAATCGTGATGACCGATGGCAAGACGATTGTCAGTCTCGGAGATCTGCTCGGCGAACATCAGGAGGGAGGCACGCGATGATGACCACCAGGCGTCTTCAAATGATCGGGATCGGGATCGGCGCGCTCCTGCTCCTCTGTCTGATCTTCCGCCCGTTCGTGATCGTTCCCGCCGGGGAGCGGGCCGTCATCTTCAACCTGGAGCATGGCGTCCTCCCCAAGCAATTGGGCGAAGGCATCCACCCCATCAATCCCTTCCTGGATCGCGCGGAGTTCTATGACGCTCGGCGTCTGACCTATTCCATCAGCAAAACCTCCTGGGAGGGAGAAGTCAAAGGCGATGACAGCATTCGGACCCTGACCGCCGACGGTCAGGAGGTGAGCGTCGAGTTATCGGTTCGGTTCCATCTGGATCCGGAGAATATCTGGCGTCTGCATAAGGAGATTGGCCAGGACTATATCAACAAAATCCTCCGCCCCGAGATCCGCAGCCATACCCGTATCGCCATCGCGGAATTTCCTGCGGATCAGGTCTACTCGGCGGAGCGCATCACCGTTCAGAACAACCTGGAAGCCCGACTGCGCGAGAAGCTGGCGCACAACTATATCATCGTGGACGAAGTGCTGCTGCGAGCCATCAGCTTCTCAGATGCCTACCAGAACGCGATCATCCAGAAGCAGATTTCTCAGCAGAATGCGCAGCGCATGCAGTACGTTCTGGCGAAAGAGCAGCAGGAGAAGAAACGGAAGATCATTCTCGCGGAGGGGGAGGCAGAGGCGATCCGGCTGAAAGGCCAGGCCATCGCGACCAACCCGAACGTGGTCACTTACCAGTACGTCCAGAAGATCGCTCCGAATGTGAAGACGGTCTTATCCAACGGCGTCACGGTTCCGGTAGCTGCGCCTGCCGCGTCTGGCCGCTAACCCTGACCTATGGACATTCTTTTTTCTTGACAAATACGCCGCTTTTTGCCATACTAACACCTGAGCGGCGCGCCGACATGGCTCAGTGGTAGAGCAGCTGTTTCGTAAACAGCAGGTCAAGGGTTCGAATCCCTTTGTCGGCTTCCACCTTATCCCTAATATTTCCTAATACTTGTTGGCAGACGTTGCTAACCTGAAAACGTCGCCACGAAGAAATGGGAACAGCAGGTCATGGGAACACTAACCGCCACCTGGGAAGGGGCGCACCGCTCCTTCCTCCTCCACCTCAAGGCGAACCGCGCCGAAAAAACCGTCCGATACTACAAGGTGCAGCTTTCGCAGCTCGTCCTCTGGGCCAACCGGGAGGGCGTCGACCTGGAACGTTTCAGGAAGACGCACCTCGACGCATACCTGGCGTACCGGCTTGACCGGGGAACCTCGCGCATGACCATGCGCCACGACGCGACCTGCGCCAAGGCCTTCACCAAGTGGTGCAGGCGCAACGACTACCTGGAGCGCGACCCCTTGGCCGACTACGAGGTCAGGAAGGCGCCGACGCCGTTCAAGTACATGCCCACTCAGGAGGACGTGCAGCGGCTCGTCCAGGCCGTCCACGACTTCTGGGACAAGGAGAAGAACCCGGGCGTCGCGGAAATCGCCCCGGCGAAGCGGGACTTCCACCGGGACCGCTTCTACGCCATCCTCCTCACCCTGATTGACAGCTGCTGCCGCTACGGGGAGGTCCTCTCGCTCAAGCTCGGCAACTTCCGGCGGGATGGCGGACACTGGAAGATCGACCTGGAAGAGACGAAGGGGCGCGACGCACGGGCCATACCCCTTACCGAGTCGGCCGTCGCCATCCAGGAATGGCTCAAGGCCAGGAAGCTGGTCATGGCCGACGTGCCGCCGGAAGAGGACGAGGGCTGGCTCTTCATGTCGGAGA
>DATGIG010000501.1:0-8771 GCA_035295825.1 Chthonomonadaceae bacterium
TCCACACCGCGCAGGTCGGTCACGATCACATTCCACTCGGTATGCGTGTGCTTGAGCAGCATCTCCCGGAAGAGAGCGTCCTGCTCGAAGTAGCGCTCCACCCGTTCGGCCACATCCGGCAGTTGCAGGATCTCCTGAATGCTCAGATGCGAACAGGCTTCGATCAGGTCGTACATCAGTTGGTAGTTGCTGATGCGATAGTCCTTGAAGCGCCCCAGGCCGGTGCGGGCATCCATTACAAAGGAGAGCAGCGGCCACCCTTGAGGATGCAGAATATCCTCACGGGTAAACTGCGCGGAGTCGGCCTTGTCCACTTCGCGCATCATCTCCTCGATCCCCTGGAAGCGCGCCGCGCCCCCATAGTACTCATACACCACCCGCGCCGCACTCGGCGCGACCCAGCAATCTCCCGTATACTCATACTTCCCAACCACCCGGTTGACTTCGGTCGCGTGGTGGTCGAACCACATCCCACAGCCGGGAATGTAAGGAACATTGGTTAATATATCATTCGGCGTGACCTCGAACTTGCCATCCTGCAGGTCCTTCGGATGCACGAATTGTATGGCATGTATATCTTCCACCTGCTTGAGCAGGACGGCACAGACTAATCCATCGAAATCGGAGCGTGTCACCAGACGCACGGCGTTTTCTCCTCTCGTATCCTCTCCAGTAACTCAGCCGGGATACTGCCCGGTATGCATTTTGTTCCATGAAGCGACCCACACTTTGAGCAAAGGATGCGGTGTGGAAGCCGTCTTTTCATTTGGCCCGCACCTTGTAACCTTTTTCCGGCGGGCATCGTCTAAGAGCGGAGACTGTTCGTAAAGCAGCAAACCCAACAGAGAGCCGCCGCGCCGGAGTGGGCGGGGGACAAAACAACCGATGATACGCCAGGAAGCCTGTGCGCTGGGTTGGGGAACACCGATGAACGGGGAGCGGACGGTGACTACCGACGACGACGGCAGCCTGATCGCCCGCTTTATGCGCGGTGATACGGCCGCGTTCGATTCGCTGTTCTCCAAGTATCAGGAATACGTTTATAATATTATCTATGGGATCGTCGGCAACGTCGAGGAGTCCCGCGACCTGGCGCAGGAGGTTTTCCTGCAGGTCTATCGCTCGCTGCCCCGGTTCCGGCAGGGATCGCGCTTCGCAACCTGGCTGTATCGCATCGCGGTCAATCGGGCGGTGGACGCCGCACGGGGCGCGCGCCGCTGGAAGTTTCTGCCGCTGTTGAACGAGCCCTCCCTGGCGAACCGCGCGGCCGATGCGGACATGGAGCCGGAGAGCGTCTTCGAGCGGAAACTGCAGCGCGAGGCCATTCAGACGGTATTGATGCGTTGCCCGGTGACCCATCGGGAAGTGCTGGTGCTACGTTATTATCGCGGCCTCTCGCTGGAAGAGATCGCGGAGACGCTGGGGTGTACGACAGCGGCGGCGAAGGTGCGTCTGCACCGGGCGCGCCGGGTTTTCAAGGAGAACTACATTGCAACGTATGGGATGGATACGCCGGAAGCTTCCGAAGCCCAATCCGCAGACAACACCGAACCGGCCCGCTGACGCGACGGGGAGGGGTGAGGGCGGCGCCCTCTGCGGCTGGGTGCAGGCCCATCTGTTCGCCTACCTGGATGGGGAGCTGAACCCGACGGAGCGACAGACCGCGCAAACCCATCTGGATGCGTGCGCCCTCTGCCGCGCCGACTTGAACCAGTGCCGCCAGTCCGAACACGCCCTGGCGAACGCGCTGCAGGCTGTCCCCGCAGCAGGGGATCTGCGCACCGGGTTCTATGCGCGCCTCGCCGCCGAGAACGCACGGCCCCGTTTTAACGGGTGGCGTGTCGCGGTTCCCGCCCTGGCGGCCTGCCTGCTGGCGCTTGTGGTGTGGAACGCCTCCAGCCGGCACTCCGCCACCTCCCTGTCGGCATCGGGGGACGCAGAGCAGGGCAGCATGGCTCAGATCACTCCTGCGCCCACGAAGGCAGCGCAGGGGAGCACGCCGTCGAGCGCCTTGCCCACATCGTCGTCTGCGGTGCGCGTTGCAACAACGGAAAAGAGCAAGATAGCGCACCCGGAACGGAATGCGCCGGAGAGCCGGCTTGTCGGCAATCGGATTCCGGACCACCCGCTGCATAATGCTCTCCCCGTTCTCAGGGGAAGCGTCGCCTCGGTCAGGCTTACCGGGTTCCACAGGCAGCCACACACGCCGACTTTGAAGTTCCGTGGTGATGAGAAGGGTAGACTTGCCATGAATACTCCCGGCCACCTCCCCAACCTGACTGCGCCGATTCCGCGCAATGCGCCGGCCTTCGCCATGTATGCTATAGATGAGAAGCGCTGTTTTAACTCCTCCGCGCGCCTCGCCAGCGATACGGCCGAGAAAGATGCGGCGCCGCTTCCGCCCGATGCGCCGTTCGACCTGAAGGTTCAAGATGATGAGCGAGGTTTTACCTCCTCCGCGCGCCTCCAGACCGATGGCGGTGCCGTCACGACGAAGATCCCGCCGGCGTCTGATAAACCGTTCTGATAAACAGTAACGTGATCCGAACCCTGCTGACGAAGGCAGCCCGACACGTATTCCTTCGGAGGAAGAGAGTCATGTACCTCCTGCGCCCCTATAACAGATGGACTTTGGCCGGAGCCGCGCTTGCGCTGCTCTGCGTCTCCCTGCCCGGCTGGGCCGATCCGGTTCCGGTCGGCACGCAGGGGACAAATGGTTCGGCGGTCGCGCCTGCTCCTTCGCGATTGGAGGTCGGAGGCACGGCGCAGAAGTTGAGCATCGAGGCCGATCATGCCGACGTGCAGAGCGCCCTGGCATCCATCTTTCATCAGGCCAATCTCCAGTTGGCTCTGGACAGCAACGTGGCCGGGCAGTTGACGTTACGCCTGACCGACCAGCCCGTCGAGGTGGTGCTCAATGCACTCTGTAAGCAGACCTTCCTCAAGTACCATCGCGATGCAGGCACCGGCATCTATACCTTCGAGCAGGACGCCCAGGCCATCAAAGACGCTTTCACACGCCTGAAGGACCTGAATGCGGAGCTGCGCCAGCAGTTGCGGGATCAGGGCTTCGACGTGCCGAATGAGGGCCAGCTTAATGACCCTACCGGTCAGGCCACAAAGCCCTCACCCGGAAAGAATGGTGGGCAGGCCGTTCCGAAGAACACCGACCAGAACGAGAAGGGGAACGGCCTACTCCCCGGCGGACAGGCTCCGGGGAGCCAGCGCAATATCCCCACCGATTTTCTCACGCCCGAAGATCTCGAACGCCTCTTCGGCCCGAACGCCAAGTCGCTGCTCGATCCGAAGAGCCAGCAGACACTGCAGCAGTTCTACAAACAGAACAACCTGGTCATGATCAATACGCAGGGAGCGCAGGTGCCCGTATCGGATGTGTTCGCGGAACTGCAGCGACAGACCAATATTTCCATGCTCATGGACCCCGACATTCCGCGCGGGGCGAAGTTCCGCATGCAGTTGACCCTGCGTCCTACCTCCCTGGTGGACGCCCTGAACCTGCTCTGCCCACCCCTGCATCTGGCCTGGCGGCGCGTCAATAATGCCATTTTCCTGACGCCCACCTCGGATTTCCAGATCTTCTGGGGCAATTCCAACCTGCCGCGTATCATCTATGGTCCCTATTCCTCCTCGCAGTTGCAACAGCAGCGCAACGGCTATCCGAATGGTCTGAACAATCAGAGTGGTTTCGGCGGCGGGCAGAACGGCCAGGGGGGACAGAATGGACAGGGTGGGGCAGGCCCACTGAATGGGCGCACTCCGACGGGGAAATAATGAAACCTGTAAGAACCCGAAGCCTGTTCTGGTGGGTGATCCTGGCACTGCTGTCCGGCGGAGGGATCTGCCGGGCCGATGACCCGCAGGATCTGCGGAGCCTTGCGGTTCAGACCGGTGCGCTCTCCAGCCCGGTGAAGCTGACGGAGTTCCTGACGGCGCATCCGGAGGCAGCGAAAGCGGCGGATCGTTACAGCGGCTTTACGCTGCTGCACGATGCCGCAATGGACGGGGGCGACAAGCGGTTTGCGTTGGTGCAGGCCCTCCTCGACCGGGGCGCGGACATCAATGCAGCAAGCCGGGAGGGCATCACGCCCCTGCGCGAAGCGATGCGTTATAATCGCCGCGATATAGGAGAGTTCCTGGTCGCAAAGGGCGCTTATCTGGATGTCTTCTCGGCATGCGCCTTAAAAAACCGTGCGCGGGTCGCCCAGTTGCTGCAAGAGAACCCGAAGCTGGTAAGCGCTCGCGATGAGTACGGCTGGACGCCCCTCTGGTGGGCGCTGGACGCCGATGCGATGGACATCGCTGAACTCCTTCTGGCGAAAGGCGCGGATGTCAATGCGAAGGAGGAGCCGGACCCGAAAGAGCACTGGCCCAACGGGGAGACCCCGATCTTTCGAGTGATCCGCGGGGAGCGCCTTGACCAGGTGAAATTCCTGATTGCGCATGGAGCCGACCTCAATGTGCAGGAGCGCAGTAACAACTACACGCCGCTACTTGAGACGAACCTCTATGGGCGGCAGCCGCAAATCTTCGCCCTCCTCCTGGAGCATGGCGCCGATCCCAACCTCCCAAACAGTCAGGGCCTGACGCCGCTCCACATGGCACGGACGGCGGAGGATGCCGCCCTGCTGATCGCGCATGGCGCTAAGGTCGATGTGCGCGACAAACTGGGCCGGACTCCCCTCTTTACGTGCCAGTCGCCGGAGATCGCCGTTTTTCTGGTGGAGCATGGCGCGGATGTGAATGCCCGTGCGAATGACCGCTCCACGCCGCTGTTCTGGGCGGGATCGAAGGCGATTTCGGAGTATCTACTATCGAAGGGCGCCAATCTCCATGCCCTGACGCGAGGCGGATCTACGCCTCTGCATACGGCAGCAGGAAGCCGACATCCCGACCTGGTGGAGTATCTGATCGCGCAGGGGCTTGATGTCAACGCCAGGAACTATCAGGGGCGTACCCCACTCTTCCAGGCTGCCGCATCCAATGACAAAGCTATGGTGGAACTTCTGGTCGCACGCGGCGCCGATATCAATGTAAAGGATGCGCAGGGAGAGACGTCGATCCATAGCATCGCCCCCGATACCCCGGCGGGCAAAGAGATCGCCGCCTTTTTGCTATCCAAGGGCGCGGAGGCGGATATTTTTGCCGCCATCATCCTCGGAATGACGGACCGGGTTGCCGCGCTGCTCAAGGCCGACCCTCGCCTCGCCAACGCGATGACGCCGCATAGGCGCACCGCCCTGCATATCGCCGCGGAGAGCGGCAATAAGGAGATCGTCGCCCTCCTGCTGGAGAGCGGTGCGGATGTCCACGCCGGCGATCCATTCCACTACGGCGCGACTGCCATCTCCTTAACGCGTGATCACAAAGAGGTGGCGGATCTGCTGCTGGCCTGGGAGAAATCGCACCCCGCCCCGCCGAAGCCCCGCTAAGGCGCGGTTCCCCGGCATGGACTCCCGAATGCTATTTCACCGCGTGGATCACCTCGTAGGGCAGAGGCGGCGGGAGGCGCTGCACCCCCACGTCCTCAAAGCCGGCCTGCCCCAGCCACTCCCGCATGTCGTCGGCGGAGAAGACCGCCCCCTCCGCGCTGCTCAGCAGCATCTGCAGCGAGAATAGGGCGGAGAAGAGAGGTTGGGTGCGTGTGGAGTCCACCATCATGTCGCTGATGAGCACGCGCCCGCCGGACTTGAGCGCCCGGTATGCCCTGCGGAGCATCGCCTGGATGGTAGGGCCGCTCATCTGGTGCAGCACGCCGGAGAACAGAACGGCGTCGAACTCCGCATCCCCGTAATCGTCCTGTGTGGCGTCGCCGGGATGCACCCCCACCCGCTCCGTCAGTCCTGCCTCCGCAATCAACTCTGCCGCGATACGCACGATGCCGGGCAGATCCAGCACGGTGGCGTGCAGGTCGGGATACTTCTGGGCCAGCAGCATCGCGTATGCGCCGGGGCCGCCTCCCACGTCCAGGAGGGTCCGGACGCCCGAGAGGTCGAGGAAGTGCAGGACACCCCGCGCTACACCCAGGGCGCGGTGGTACATTCCCAGCACAAAGGTGCGGGTCTGTTCCGGGTCGTCGCCCAGATGCAGCGCCGGGGCCAGGACGGGCTTGCCCTGGCGGACAGCCTCGGAGAGCCGGCCCCAGGCGGAATACTGATCGGCGCCCCATGCGATGGCGCTGCCCAGATAGCCGGGACGCCCCGCAACCAGAAAGGCAGCGGAGACCGGCGTGTTGCTATAGAGGGCGCGCCCATCGCTTCCCTCTTTTGTCAGCAGTTGCAGCCCCACGCAGGCATCCAATAGCCGGGTCGTCGCAGACAGATCGGCATTCAGCGCGCGGGCGATCTCGTCGGCGGGGCGAGAGGACTGCGCCAGGAGATCGAACAGGCGCAATTCGTTGGCGGCCAGCAGCGTCGCAGAGTTCCAATAGCCGGTCGCCAATTGCATCAAGGCGGAGGGATCGGGATATTCATTGGACATGAGCCCTCTTTCCCCGCAGGGCCTCCCGATTCCTGCCGAAATCCGTGTTGGGATAGCGGATTTGGACGGCACCGATGGTGCGACCTCTTCATTCGCACGATTCCCTATGCGTCCGCGTTGCGCCCCATGATCTTCTGTTTGACCGGGCCGATGGCGTTGATCGCCCGCATGGTCATCTTCACCACGCCGAAGCCGAAGCCCCGCTCACTGACGGCGCGCTGCATCATCTCCCGCGAATCCTTGACCGCCTTAAAGCCGTATTCGCGCATCGCAGTCTCATAGGCATGGATTGCGGGGAGCAGGTCCTTCTCCCCCCGGCTGGCCGCGACCAGCTCTTTGCAGAGCAGCGCCGCGTCCCGGAGCGCCACATTCGCCCCGATGCCCCGGTAGGGCGTCATGCTGTGGATAGCATCGCCCAGGAGGGTCACGTTGGTCGTGTCCCAGGGCGGAACGGGCTCCGAAGTCCGAATACGGTTGGCGAAGAGGTCCGCCGGATCGAGCATCTCGATCAGTTTACGGAGGTTCGGGTGCCAGGTTGCAGCGATCTGGCGTAGCCTCCGTTGCAGTTCGACGCCCGGCGTCTGGGTCAGATCGGCGCCAAGCCCGAACGTGGCGCGCTGCCCCCCGAAGCCGAGCACCAGGTAGTCCTCGTCACCCTCATCCGCGACATCGCTGGCGCTGTCCGGCAGGACCGCGTTCAGGTGCTGCTGCCGGTCGGCCTGCCGTTTCCAGACGGCCATAAAGAGGCTCACCGGCTGCTGCGCCATCACGATGGCCGGCCCCGTCAGCAGTTGGACCGGCATCAGCGCCATCACAGCGGGAGAGAGACGGATCCTTCCGCCCAGCGCTACCACCCCGGTATCTATCGGCTCCACACCGGGCAGGTACTGCTTGCGGACCGCCGAATTGACGCCGTCCGCCCCCACCAATATATCGCCCTGTGCCGTCGTCCCATCTTCGAAGCACGCCTCGATCTTGCCATCCGACTGCGTGGAGTAAGAAGAGAGCCGCTTGTCGAAGTGTACGTTCGGTTCCAGGCCCGCGAGCAGGATCCGCCGGAGCGTGATCCGGCTGACCGACCGGTGGAGGCTAACGGCATCCCCAGGCGGCGTGGCATCCGGATCCGCGATGGAGATCAGTTCGGTGAGCTGCTCTGTAAGCAGGGAGAACCCCTGTCCGAACTCCCCGCACGTATCGCAAAACAGGGTAAACAGGTCGGGCGGCAGGCAGTCGTGCAGCGCCTGGCTCCCTATCGGGCTGATGTGGATGCGAAACCCCTGCATGCGCGAGATCGGCGACGCATCGCGCTCGAAGACCGAGGCGGACATACCGGCTCTGCGCAGGCCCTGCGCGAGGCATAGCCCCCCGATCCCCCCGCCCATAATCATGACCTCAAGTTGTCGTTGGCTCAACGGATTGCTCTCTTTCTTTCTCAGGGCAGACCAGCCACTGTTCGACGGCCTGCCGAACCGATTCAATGCCCTCCTGACCAAGCACAGCGATGCCGCCCAGGATTGCAACCAGCGTGTTGGTGACCGGATCCGGGTCCAGTTCCGGCCGGAACGAGCCGTCCTCCAGCCCCGCCTTGACGGTCTCGGCAACGCTCCGGCGCCAGTAGAAGAGCATCATCTCCAGGTGCTGCTTGACCACCGGATCGCGCTGGGATCTCAGTCCCATTTCGCCCATGACCGTCATCAGGTCCTTGTGTTCGGCCAGGTAGAAGGCCGCGTCCGCAAACTCCTGGCGGAGGCGGTCGAGGCCATCGCGTCCGGTGGAGGGAACGGGCGGCGCATGCGTGTTGGCGAAGATCCCGCCAAGATACAGCGCAAACGCCGCAATCAACGCCTCCTTGGTCGGGTAGTAGTAGTGGAGGGTGGCGATATTGACGCCCGCCCGGTCGGCGACCGCACGGGTACGCAGGCCCTCGAACCCTTCGGCGGCGATGATGTCGAAGGTCGCCTGCATCAGGCTCTGCCTGCGGTCAAAGCGCTGGGAGGCAGTCGCCTCCAGCGCTTCGTTTGGGGTAGGTTGCGATGGTTTCATAAGTCGATCCGTTTTCCAATCAATCAGTTGATTAATAGAATATCACAACAAAACCTCTTTGTCAAGCAAATGATTGAAAAAGTTCAATCATTTGCTTGACAAAGAGGTTCGATGATACGCACTAGTGCTCCGCCAGCAGCTCCGTCCAGCTCTCCACGTCCAGCAACCTCTCGGCCAGATCCTCCAACTCCTCCACTGTGGCGATGGCATGAATGGCAGCCTGGGCAGGC
>DATGIG010000502.1:0-12100 GCA_035295825.1 Chthonomonadaceae bacterium
GGATCGAGGATGTGAAACCCAGCAAAGCGATGGAGTATCTGATCAGCGTCTCGCACTGGCAGGAGGCCCACACCGGCGCACTGGATGCGCATCTGCAGGCGCTGATCGTCAGCGTTCAGGCGCTGCTGTCCAGCCGCAGGCAAGGGCAGGAAGCGGCGCCTTCGGTGCATACCTCTGCGCCTGCAATGGTCTCTTCCGAGGCGTCCTCCGCAATCCCTCCCAACAACCTTCCACGGCAACTGACCTCGTTCATTGGGCGCGCGGAGCAGAAGCGAGACATCCAACAGTTGCTGATTTCGGCTCCGTTGTTGACGCTGCTTGGCCCCGGTGGGGCGGGGAAGACGCGCCTCAGCCTGCAGGTTGCCGAAGAGGTCCTGACAGACTATCCGGATGGCGTGTGGCAGGTGGAACTGGCCGCCCTCTCGGACGCGGCGTTGGCGCCCCAGGAGATGGCGCGTGTCCTGGGGATCAAAGAGGAAGCGGGAACCCCACTGCTGCAGACCCTGACCGCACAACTCCAATCGAAGCACATGCTATTGCTTCTGGACAACTGCGAACACCTCCTCGCCGCCTGCGCGCAACTGGCGAATAGCCTGCTCCGCGCCTGTCCGAACCTCCGTATTCTGGCGACCAGCCGCGAGGCTCTGAACGTGCCCGGCGAACAGATGTATCGCGTGCCCTCCCTTACGCTGCCGGACCCAAAACACCTGTCCTCCCCGGAGAGCCTGAACCAGTATGAGGCCGTCAAGCTCTTTGTGGACCGCGCTCTGCTGGTGCAGTCGGCCTTCACCGTCACCAACGCCAATGCCCCTGCGCTGGCGCAGATATGCCATCAACTGGATGGGATCCCGCTGGCCATCGAGCTGGCGGCCAATCGGGTGAAGGCCATGCCCCTCGAACAGATCGCACAGCGATTGGATAGCCGCTTCCGCCTGCTCACCGGCGGCAGTCGTGCGCTGCTGCCGCGCCAACAGACGCTGAAGGCGCTGATAGACTGGTCCTACGACCTGCTCGATGCGCAGGAGCGGGCGCTGTTTTGCCGCTGCTCCGTCTTCGCAGGCGGGTGGACCCTGGAGGCGGCGGAGCAGGTGTGCGCCGGGGAGAGCATCGAAGACTGGGAGATCCTGGATCTGATGACGGCCCTGGCGGACAAGTCTCTGATCGTCTACGAAGAGCGGGAGGGCGAGGCCCGCTACCGGATGCTGGAGACGCTACGGCAATACGCCGTCGAGCGTCTGGCGGAAGAGGATCCGGATCCGGAGCGCTGGCGGAAGGCGCATCGCGACTACTTTTTGAAACTGGCCTTGCAGGGAACCGTCTCTCTTTCAGGTCCCGATTCGATTCCCTGGCTGGAGCGCTTTGAACGGGAGAACGACAACTTCCGGCAGGCGATTGCTGCCTGGCATCACGATCCGGAGGGCGCGGAGAGGGAGTTGGAGTTGGTTGGGGCGATGCAGCGGTTCTGGGAGACTCGGGGCTACCTGACGGAGGGCCGCAGCCTGCTGATACAGGCGCTGTCTCGCCCGGAGGCGCACGTCCGAACGCCGCTCCGCGCCGACGTCTGCGTAGATGCGGGGGATTTCGCCAAGATGCAGGGGGATTATGCCGCCGCGACGCAGCACTACGCGGAGAGCCTGGAGATCCGCCGGGAATTGGGCGACCGGATCGGTATCGCCAATTCGCTCAACAACTTAGGCCAGGTAGCGCTGCATCAGGGGGACTATGAGGCGGACCGGCGCTACCAGGAGGAGAGCCTGACCATCTACAAAGAGTTGGGATTTAAGCCAGGTATCGCCGGCGTCCTTCAAGACCTGGGCAATATCGCGCACGCACAGGGAGATCATGATACGGCGGAATACCACTTTACCGAGGCGTTGGCGCTGCGTCGCGAGGAGAGAGATGCGCGTAAGATCCTGGGGTTGCTCAGCAACCTCGGGGTGCTCGCCCAGGAGCGGGGAGACTACAAAACTGCCCGCGCGAATTACGATGAGAGCCTGCGCCTGGCTCAGGAGTTCAGGGACAAATATGCCGTCAGCATCATCCTCTTTCAGATAGGCAGCCTCCTGAGGACGATGGGAGAGTACGAGAGCGCCAGACAGAGCCTGGAAGAGAGCCTGGACCTCAGTCAGGAGTTGGGGGATAAGTACGGGATCGCCCTTGCAAACCAGACGCTGGGGCATACCCTCTGGGCGCTTCAGGAGCATGAGCGCGCCGGCCAGTGCCTGCGCGAGGCCCTGCGGCTATTCCTGGAACTGGGGTGCAAGCGCGACCTCGCGTATAGCATGGAGTATCTGGCTTCCCTGGAGCGCTCCTTAGGGCGCCCGGAGCGCGCCGTGCGCCTCTATGCGGCGACCGATGCGCTTCGGCAGGCATTAGGGACGCCCATTCCGCCCCACTTCCGCCAGGAGCATGAAGAGACACTGGCCCAACTGCGCATCGAAATGGGCGAGGAGCCGTTCGCGGCAGGATGGGCGGAGGGGACGGCGATGACGCTGGAGGCGGCGGTCGCATATGCCCTCGAAGCGGATGGTTAACCGCTGCCGCAAGCGGTTTTGGTAAGGAGGTTGTGAACTATGGAACCTTCAGAAACAGAGATGCCTGATTCAGTGGAAGCGAAGCAGATCGTGCAGGGGCTATCCAGCCGCCATATCGGGGAGCGTCTGGCCACAGAGCAGAGACTGAAGGAGATGGGGCCGCGAGCGGCGGAGTTGCTGCTTGCCTTATTGGGAGCGGAAGCCAGGAACAGGCGCTTAAAACGGCGTATCTTCTGGATCCTGCTGAGCAGCGGCCTGGGCACGGCAGCGCTAACCGCCATCACCCTCTTCATGAGCGGACATCCGGAGTTGATGGGCCTGCTGGGCGTCTTTGGGGGCCTGGGAGGGCTCTCCGCGATGACGGTTCCCGCCCAACGCTACTACGTCATTATTGCCGCACTCTCCCAACTGGATGATATTCGGGCGGCTGGCCCGCTGGCGGAAGCACTCACGGCTACCCCGGATATCAATACACGCACCGCCGTGGCGCGCACTCTGACACGCTTGCTGCCCCTCCTGAAGTCGACCGATGCCGAGTGGTTTACCGCCTCCCAGCGCGTCGCGCTCTGTAAGGTCCTCAAATCCGGCAATCCGGAAAAAGAGCTTGAATTTATGCAAATAGTCCTTCAGGCATTGGATACTCTGGAAGATGTCAACGCCCTGTCCACGCTGGAGAGCCTGAAGCGCCGTCCGGCAACAACAGATAAGGAGCGCCGTCTACTGGTGGCGCTCGAGCAGAGCATGCTCCACCTGGAGGCGGTTCGTGCGCGTCTGGATACGACCCAGACCCTCCTGCGGGCCTCCTCCGCTGCGGACACCTCTCCGGAACAGTTGCTCCGAGCGGCGCACGGAACGACGACCATCCCCGCCCAGCAGCTCCTGCGCGCTGGCCAGGCTCCGAACGAAGAGTAGGCGCCCTACTCAACATTTCTAAAGATTCTTTATTAAAGCCCCTTGACAAAACTCTCCTCGGGTTGTAGAATGATCCAACCCTGTTCCGGGTGGAAAGATCCTTCGATTTTCCGAGCGTCCCATCGCCATGAGCACTCTGTCGGTCGTCCAACCTGCCCTTCTCAGCAAGATCAACGAGCGTGAGGTCCTGCGCACCATTCAAGCGCGCGGCCCGCTCTCGCGTGCGGAAGTGGCCCGACATTCGGGCATCAGCGCGCCGACGGCGTCGAAGGCCGTGGAGGCGCTCCTGCGGGCGGGGCTGCTGGAGGAGGGCGACGCGGAGCTGGCGCGGGGACGCCCGGCGAAAAAGCTCCGGTTAGCCAGTGAGACCGCCCAGGTGCTGGGTCTGGTGATCGACGCCGAGCAGTGCCGCATTGTCTCGGCGGGGCTCGATGGCAAGCTCCACGAAAAGCGCATCTTTGAATTTCCCACCCCCGCAACCTATGAGGAGCTGATCGAAACGGCCTACACGCAGGCGCAGCGCCTGATGAACCGCGCCGGGGTGACGACGCTCGGCATGGCGATCAGCATCCCCGGTCTGATCGATTACCAGCACTATCGCAGCCTGCTCTCTCCCAACGTGCCCCTCACCAACCAGCACACGCCGGGCCAGGACCTGGCGGAGCGGCTCGGTATCGCGTGCATCCTGATCCAGGAGACGCACGCCCTCTGCCTCGCCGAGCGCCACTTCGGCAACGCCCGCAACCTCAACGACTTCGCCATGATGGATGTCACCACCGGGATCGGCCTCGGCGTCATGAGCGGGGGACGTCTGCTCACCGGGCATAGCGGCCTGGCGGGCGAGATCGGGCATATCATTGTCGAGCTGGACGGAAGGCTCTGCGGCTGCGGCAATCGGGGCTGCCTGGAGACGGTCGCCAGCGACTCGGCCTTTGTGTGGCGGCTCTCGCAGCGGCTCGGACGCAAGCTGCACATCGAGGAGGCGCTCATACTGCTCCGGCAGGGCGAACCAGCAGCATCGGAAGCCCTGGCGCAGACCAGCCGCTATCTGGCGGTGGGCCTCGCGGCGGTCATCAACCTGTTCAATCCCTCCACGCTCTTCATCCATAACCGCCTCTTTGCCGCCGATGAGACGCTCTTCTCCCGCCTCATCGAAGAGACCCGCCGCCATGCCCTGTCGCCCTCCTTTGCACAGTGCCATATCGTGCAGGCACGGGGGAGCAAGCGCCAGGGCGCGGTCGCTGCGATCATCGAACACCTTACCAACGCCTTTGTACCGGCGTTGGTAACCGACGCCCGCCCACACACACTGGGAGGGAAACGTTGAGCCTGGATTTAGGAAATACGATGAGATCACTCCGAACAGGGAAACTCGGCATCGGATTGGCGCTCTGTAGCCTGGCGTTGGGGCTGACCGCCGCCTTCGCCCAGAGCAAGGACAACGGCGCAAAGCCTGCCGCGCCGCCGACCTTCGGCCCGCCGCAGGTGAATGCCGAGACCATGAACTTCTGGTCGTTCCGCCCGGTCAAGCGCCCGAACATCCCCGCCGTCAAAAACACGGCCTGGGTCAAGTCGCCCATAGACGCCTTTGTGCTGGCGAAGCTGGAGGCGAACGGCCTCCAACCCGCGCCCCCGGCCTCCCGGCAGGTCCTGATCCGCCGCGCCTACTACGATCTCATCGGCCTGCCGCCCTCGCCTCAGGACGTGCAGGCGTTTGTCGCCGACACCGCACCCAACGCCTGGGAGAAGCTCATAGACCGCCTCCTCGCATCGCCACAATATGGCGAGCGCTGGGGACGCCACTGGCTCGACCTGGTGCGCTACGCGGAATCCAACAGCTTCGAGCGCGACAGCCCCAAGCCGTACGTCTGGCGCTACCGGGACTATGTCATCCGCTCCCTGAACGCTGATAAGCCCTACGACCAGTTTATCAGAGAGCAGCTTGCGGGCGACGAACTGGAGGCCGTGACGCCCGACACCCTGATCGCCACCGGCTACTACCGGCTGGGGCAGTGGGACGACGAGCCCGCCGACCCCGAACAGGCCCGCTACGACGAGTTGGACGACATTATTACCACCACGGGACAGACGTTTCTCGGCCTGACCGTCAACTGCGGGCGCTGCCACGATCACAAACTCGATCCCATCCCGCAGAAGGACTACTATCGGATGCTCTCTTTCTTCCAGGGGATCACCCGCTACGGCCCGCCGGTAGAGGGCAACTCGCTCCGATCCATCGCCTTCCCCGAGGAGCAGCAGCGCTTCGAGCGGGAGAACAGCGCCTACAAACAGAAGCTGGAAGCGATCCGGGTGGAGCTAACCGGGATCGAAGCCATCGCCCGCAAGGACTTCTCTCCGGTGGAGAGGGAGGAGTTCAAGGGCGAGATGAACCGCATCCCGATCCTGAAGAAGCGGGCGCCGGGAATCCTGAGCGAGGCGCAGTTCCAGCGGTATGTGGCCCTGACCCAACAGCGCGCCGACCTGCTGAAATCGCCCCCGAAGGGACTGGAGCAGGCGCTCTGTGTGACGGAGAGCGGGGCCGATCCCGCGCCGACCCATGTCCTGCTGCGGGGCAATCCGCACGTTCCCGGCGATGAGGTCACGCCCGCCTTCCTCTCCGTGCTGGCGCCGCCGACCCCGAATATCCGCACCGCTAACGGCTCCAGCGGGCGACGTCTGGCGCTGGCGAACTGGATCGCCAGCAAGGACAACCAGCTCACGGCGCGGGTAATGGTCAACCGCATCTGGCAGTACCACTTCGGGCGCGGCATTGTCCGCTCCACCAGCAACTTCGGCAACCTGGGCAATCGCCCCACGCACCCGGAACTGTTGGACTGGCTGGCATCGGAGTTCGTCGCCGACGGCTGGAAACTCAAGCCTTTGCATAAGCAGATCCTGATGTCCAACGCCTACAAGATGTCCTCGCAGAGCGAGCCGAAGGCGCTGGCGAAAGATCCGGAGAACGACCTCCTCTGGCGGTTCGACATGCGCCGCCTGGAGGCCGAGGAGGTGCGCGATTCGATCCTGGCGGTGAACGGCAGCCTGAACCCGAAGATGTTCGGCCCGCCCATCTATCCGACGATCCCGCCGGAGGTGCTGGCCGGGCAGTCGGTCCCCGGCGCGGGCTGGGAGAAATCGCCCCCGGAGGAGCAGACCCGGCGCAGCATCTATATTCATATCAAGCGGTCGCTCACGGTCCCGCTGTTGGCGCGCTTCGATGCGGCGGACACCGACCTCACCTGCCCGGTGCGCTTCGCCACCACGCAGCCCACGCAGGCCCTGAGCATGCTGAACAGCACGTTTCTCAACGACCAGGCCCGTATCTTCGCCGCCTCTCTGCTGAAACAGGCGGGCAGTGACCCGAAGGCGCAGGTGCGCCTCGCCCTCTGGCGCACCTTACAGCGGGAGCCGACGGCAAAAGAGATCGAACGCGGCGTGAAGTTTATCCAATCTACAGTCGCCGAGCAGCAGGTGAGCGAGGCGGAGGCCCTCCGCTTCTACTGCGTCATCGCCCTGAACCTGAACGAATTCCTCTATCTGGACTGAGGAGAGCCTCCACGGGGATCAATCCCCGTTCTGAAATACAAAACCCGCCTTCGCGGGTTCGGAATGCAGTCCGCGCAGGAAATTCGCGTAACAAGCGAATTTGGACTGCGCGAAGCGCGACCTTGTGTATCAGAACGGCGTTTCAACGCCGGCCATAGGAAATGCCATGCATAACAAAAAGACGACGGACAGCCAGTTCTGCGGGCGCACGCGCCGCGAGTTCTTCTGGGAGACCGGCGCCGGGTTCACCGGCCTGGCCTTAGCCGGCCTGCTGACGGCGGACGGCTTTCTGGATTCGCAGGCCTATGCGGCAGACGGCAAGACGCCTTATCCCAATCCGCTGGCCCCCAAACAGCCGTTCTTCCCGGCGAAGGCGAAGAGCGTTATCTTCCTCTACATGTACGGCGGGCCGAGCCACATAGACACCTTCGACTACAAGCCCAATATGTACGGTATGGACGGGAAGACGATTACGGTCAAGACCTTCGGGCGCGGCGGGCACAAGAACCAGGGGCGTATCGTCGAGCCGAAGTGGAAGTTCAAACAGTATGGGCAGTGCGGCAAGTGGGTCTCCGACCTGTTCCCGAACCTGGCGACCTGTGTGGATGACATCGCCTTTCTCCACTCCATGACCGCCGATTCGCCCATCCACGGCTCCGCCATGCTCCAGATGAACACCGGCAAGATCCTCAGCGGCAGCCCCTGCATGGGCTCCTGGGTCAACTACGGCCTCGGTACGGTCAACCAGAACCTGCCCGGCTTCGTGGTCATGCTCGACCCGCGCGGCGGGCCTATCAGCGGTCCCAAGAACTGGAGCAGCGGCTACATGCCGGCCTCGTACCAGGCGACGGTCATCAATGCGGGAGAGCCGCCCATCCTCGACCTGAAGCGGCCTGCCGACGAGAGCGACGCCCTGCAGCGGAAGATGCTGGACACCCTGCGTGAATACAACGCCGAGCATGAGGCCCCCCGCACCGACAACTCCAACCTCGCCGCCCGGATCGCCAGCTACGAGCTTGCCTACAAGATGCAGGCGACGGCCCCGGAGGCTACCGATTTGAGCCAGGAGCCGGAGTATATCAAGGAGCTCTATGGCATCCACGACAAGCGGAGCGAAGTCTTCGGACGCCAGTGCCTGATGGCCCGCCGGCTGGTCGAGCGGGGCGTCCGCTTCATCCAGCTCTACTCCGGCGGCAACCATGTGGACTCCACCTGGGACGCGCACAACGACCTGATGATGAACCATAACCTCCACGCGGGCGAGACCGACAAGCCCATTGCCGGGCTGCTCAAAGACCTGAAGCAGCGAGGCCTGCTGGAGAGCACCCTCATCGTCTGGGGCGGTGAGTTTGGGCGGCAGCCGACGGCGGAATACGCCGAGGGCACGGGCCGAGACCACAACGCCTACGGCTTCACCATGTGGATGGCGGGCGGAGGCATCAAGGGCGGCGTCAGCGTGGGGCAGACCGATGAGCTAGGCAGCGCAGCAGTCGAAGACCCGTTCAAGGTTAAGCACCTCCATGCAACCATTCTCAACCAGATGGGCATCGAGCCCAACCGGCTCTCCTACTTCTATGGCGGCCTGAACCAGAAGCTCGTCGGCGTCGAGTACACCGCACCCATTCAGCAGATCATCGTGTGAGGGAAAGATTTTTCACTACTGCACGCTTTCGTCAGGCCGTAAACGACCTGCCTAAAGGGCCTGCGGCCAACCGCCCTGCGGGCGGACAATGCATTCCCGGTCACAGACCGGTTGGCGTAGGGGCGCTGCTTGCTGCGCCCTCCCCACAGACGGGTCGTTCACGGCCCGGCAAAGAAGGATAGAAGAGAATTATGAATCGTCTCTGGATCGCCGCGCTTGTGGGCGCAACAACGCTGTTCTCAGGCCTCCTGGCATCGGCGCAGGAGGTCTCCCATCGCCTGCTCGCGCAGGACAAAGGGCATGCCGTCATCGTCGGCGCGAAGGGGGAAGTCGAGTGGGAGGCGCCTTGCCCCTTCACCTCGCACGACATCGCCATGCTGCCCAACGGCAATGTCCTGCTGCACACCGGCCCCGCTACCATCGTCGAGATGACGCCGGAGAAGAAGGTGGTCTGGGAGTACACCGCCAAGCCGAAAGCGCCCTACACCGGCGCGGTCGAGATACATGCCTTCCAGCGCCTGAAAAACGATCTCACCATGATCGCCGAGACCGGCAACCTGCGCATCATCGAGGTGGATAAGGAGAACCACATCCGCCACGAGATCCCCTTAACGGTAGACCATCCCAACTCCCACCGCGACACGCGCATGGTGCGCAAACTGGACAACGGGCACTATCTGGTTTGCCATGAGGGCGACGGCAAGGTGCGTGAGTACGACGACAAGGGCACGGTCGTCTGGACCTACGCCCTGGACCTGGCCGGACAGCCCGCAGTGGACGGCCACGACGGGCATGGCATCAACGTCTTCGGAGCCGTGCGCCTCAAGAATGGCAACACGCTCATCGCGGGCGGCAACAACAACCGCGTGCTGGAGGTGAACCCGCAGGGCGAGATCGTCTGGAAAATAGATCGGGACGAACTGCCCGGCATCCATCTCTGCTGGGTGACGACGCTGCAGGTTCTGCCCAACGGCCACATCATCTTCGGCAATACCCACGCCGGGCCGACCCAGCCGCAGTTGATCGAGGTGACCCACGACCAGGATAAAAAAGTGGTCTGGACCTTCAAGAACTGGGACCTGTTCGGCAACGATCTGGTGGTCAACCAGGTGCTGGACATCAAGGGGAAGGTGATCCGGTAGATCGCTTTTCCGCCCCAAGGAGTTGTACATGAAGCGTAACCTGTTTTTATGCGGTCTGCTTATTCTGCTCTCGGAGATGATGATGTCAATGGAAACGAAGGCAAACGCCGATGAACCCGCCTGGATGCCCGCCGCAGCGCCGCTGATGACCCGCTGGGCGAAGGACGTCACTCCGGAAAAAGTGCGCCCCGAATACCCGCGCCCGCAGATGGTGCGTAAGGACTGGAAGTCGCTCAACGGCCTCTGGGAGTTCGCCTTCGATGACGCCAACGTGGGCCAGACCGAGGGTTGGCAGACCGGCAAGGCGTTCTCGGATCGGATCCTGGTGCCCTTCACCTTCGAGGCTGCCTTATCGGGCCTTGGCAAGGGCAAAGAGATCCACGAACATATATGGTATCGCCGCCCGTTCGAGGTTCCTAACTCCTGGAGAGGCAAACGCATCCTGCTCCACTTCGGCGCGGTGGATTGGCATACGACGGTCTGGGTCAACGGCAAGAAGCTGGGCGAACACATCGGCGGCTACACCCCCTTCTCCTTCGATATCACCGACGCCCTCAAGCCCGGCGCTTCCCAGGAGGTCGTCGTTGCCGTATACGATCCCGCCGACCCCAAGGGCGCAGGCTGGCAGCCGAAGGGCAAGCAACTCGGCAGCGAGGGCATCTGGTACACCCGCACCACCGGCATCTGGCAGACCGTCTGGCTGGAACCCGTCCATGCCAGCCATATCGAACGGTTAACTCTCCAGGCGGAACAGGACGGCACGCTCCAGGTGAACACTCACGTGGCACAGGGCGAGAATTGCAGCCTGGACATCTCCCTCTGGCGTCATGGGCAGCCGGTGGTGCTGCAGCGCGTGGACGATCCTGCTGGAAAGCCCTTCAACGGAGCGAACCTCCAGACCTACCACATCTCCAGTCCGGACCTCTGGACCCCGGAAACTCCTAATCTGTACGACGTAAAGCTGGAACTCAAGCAGAACGGGCATGTCGTAGATACCCTTGATTCCTACTGCGCCTTTCGCTCCGTTGGCATTGCGAATGGGCGGCTGACGCTGAACGGCAAGCCCTACTTCTACCGGGGCGTGCTGGATCAGGGGTTCTGGCCGGATGGCATCTACACGCCGCCCACTGACGATGCCATCCGTAATGATGTGGAGATCACCAAGAAGCTGGGCTTCAACATGGCCCGCAAGCATGTAAAGGTGGAGGACCCGCGCTGGTACTACTGGTGCGACCGCCTCGGTCTGGCGGTCTGGCAGGATATGCCCTCCAGCCACAACCTCAGCACGGACGCCGCAAAGCAGAACTTCATTCACGAGTGGACGGAGACCATGGCCGCCGTCGAAGGGCATCCCTGCATAGTGCAATGGATCCCATTCAACGAGAACTGGGGCGACCCGAAGGAGTTCCAGGACGAGATCGTCACCCTCACACGCAAACTCGATCCCTCACGGCCCATCACCGACGCCTCCGGCTGGACGCAGCGCGGCCTCACCGATGTGATCGACGCCCACGACTACGGCAACAACCTGGTGCGCCATGGCGTCCACAACCCCACCAAGCCGCAGGTTGTTGGAGAGTATGGCGGCATCGCGCTTCCAATCTCCGGGCATACCTGGACCCAGGGCTGGGGCTACCAGACCGTTCACGATCCGGACGGCCTTCTGCGCCGTGTCCGCTTCCAGACATCTCAACTCTTCGAGGCGGAGAACCTCTCCGGCTACGTCTATACTCAGCTTACCGACGTGGAGCAGGAGTTGAACGGCCTGCTCACCTACGACCGCCTGCCCAAGGCCGATCTGAAACAGACTGCGGCGATCTTCGAGGGCAAGAGCCGCGCCATCCGCACTCCCGCCATCGCCGACTGGCTGGTCCTCGGCCCCATTCCCACCGGAACCAACCTCACCACCGCCGCCGATGACGCGCCCAACCGCGCCGTCATGGCGCAGATCCTGAACAAACCCTGGATTACAGACGAGGCCGACCTACGTCCCACCGAAAAGTCGGAGGCGACCGTGGAGGGCAAACCCTACCTCTGGACGTTGGTGCATACCGACCCGCTCGATTTCCACAGGATCTTCGGCGGCATGCATGAGAATGCCGTCGCCTATGCGGTCGCCTATGTGGACAGCCTCCGTGAGGTGAATAGCGCTACCCTCCTCCTGGGCTCCGACGACGGCGCGACCGTCTGGCTCAACGGCAAGAAGATCTGGACCGTCGCCCGCATCCGGGGCGTCACCCAGGACAACGACCTCATCCCCAATCTCACCCTGCATGAAGGCCGCAATATCCTCGTGGTCAAAGTGGGGCAGGGGGTCGGCGGCT
>DATGIG010000503.1:0-7271 GCA_035295825.1 Chthonomonadaceae bacterium
CACATAAGCCACCAGCCGTTTGTCGCCGGGCACGTCCTCCCGAGCCAATACCACCGCTTCCCGGACCCCAGGATGTTGAAGCAATACGCTCTCGATCTCTCCCAACTCGATGCGGAAACCACGCACCTTCACTTGATCATCCACACGACCCAGGTACTCCAGTTTTCCCGACGCGTTCCAGCGCACCAAGTCCCCCGTCTTGTACAAACGAGTACCACCCTCTGCAACAAAGGGATTTTCCACGAATCGCTCCGCCGTCAACTCCGGACGGTTCAGATACCCCCGAGCCAACCCCGCTCCCCCGATGTACAACTCGCCGGACACCCCCATCGCAACCGGCTGCATCCGGGCATCCAGCACATACAACTGCGTGTTGGAGATCGGAACTCCGATGGTGGGCATACCCTCTCCAGCCAAGCATTCGGCATACGAGGACCAGATCGTCGCCTCGGTCGGACCATACAGGTTGAAGAAACGCCGCCCGGGCGCCCAGCGCTCCACCAACTCTTGCGGGCAGGCTTCTCCCGCCACCAGGATGGTCTGCAGATGCGGCAGAGCCTGCGCGCTCATGGCTGCCAGAGCCGAAGGCGTGAGGGTGACCACCTGCACCTGATGGGTATGCAGGAACTGCTCCAGGTTGGGGTTGGGCAGTAGGCTCTCCCGACTTCCCAGGCAGAGGCAGCCTCCCGAGGCGAGCGCCATGACAATCTCGAAGACGCAGGCGTCGAAACTGGGGGAGGCGAACTGCAGGATGCGGCTGCCTGGCGGGATGCCCAGCAGGTTCGCCTGAGCCATTACCACGTTGCCCAACCCCCGATGTGGAACCAGCACCCCCTTGGGAGTGCCGGTCGAACCGGAGGTGTAGATTACGTAGGCCAGGTGGTCTGGGGTGGTGAGCAGACCCGGATTGTCCTGGCTCTGGGAGGCGAGCAGGTCACGTGTTTGTGGGGCATCCAGGCAGAGGCAAGTCCCCTCAAACTCTCCCAGTCGTTCTATTAAAGCCTTCTGGGTGAGAACGAGGTTTGTGCGGCTATCTTTGAGCATGAACGCGAGGCGTTCGGCAGGGTAGGCAGGATCGAGGGGCAGGTAGGCTCCTCCGGCTTTTTGGATGCCCAGCATGCCGACGATCATCTGTGGGGAGCGCTCCAGGCAGAGCCCGACGAGAGTGCCTGGTCCAACGCCCTGGCTGCGCAGGTAGTGGGCGAGTTGGTTGGCTCTGGCGTTGAGTTCTCGGTAGATAAGTTGCTGCCCCTCAAAGACGAGTGCGAGGGCTTCGGGTGTGCGCGCCACCTGCGCTTCAAAGAGCTGGTGGATGCCTCCGTCGAGATCGTAATCCTGGTGCGTGGCATTGATGTCGGCGAGTTGGCGCAACTCCGCCTCGGTCAGCATGGGCAGGCGGTCGAGCGAGCGGTAGGGGTCAGCAACCATCCCTTCCAGCAGCACAATGAGGTGATTCAGCATCCGCTCGATGTCGCCTGCAACATAGCGGTCGGGATCATAGTTCAGCGCTAGGCGCATCTCGTGATCCGGTACTGCCGTCAGGAAAAGGGGAAAGTCCGCCGACGAGTCGCCACGAAGGTTTTCAAGACGCAGTTCGCTGGCTGATCTTAGGGAGGATGCAGCCTCTTGAGAACGTCGGGCCATGGGGGTGTTTTGGACGACGACCAGAGTATCAAACAGAGGAAAACCGCGCGGGATGTCACTCCAACTGTGAATCTCCGTCAAGGAACTGTATTCGTACTCCTGCAGCTCCTGCATGGCCTCCTGAAGTTGCTGAAGCCAGTCCAGCAGCATCTCCGATCCCGAGAGACGCACGCGAACAGGCAGGCTGTTGATAAACATGCCCACCATCGACTCGACGCCGGACAGAGACGGCGGCCTACCCGAGACCGTTGCGCCGAACTGTACGTCCTCTTCTCCGGTGTAACGACTCAACAGCAACGCCCAGGCTCCCTGCACCAGTGTACTCAGTGTCAGGCGATGCTGCTGAGCCAACGCCTGAAGCCTGGAACTCGTCTCTTCAGAGAGCTGAACCAGATAGCGCTCGGGCATATGTCCGGCAGCCATGGCGCCGGGCTTCTTGTCGATGGGCAGTGCAGTCGGACTCGTAAAGCCCAGCAGCACCCGACGCCAGTAGGATTCGGCGCGCTCCGTGTCCTGTTGCCGCAGCCAGCCGATATAGTCGCCGTAGGGCTGGACCGCAGGTAGTTCAACGGGATGTTCCTGGCAAAGCGCCTCGTAGGCCGACATGAGTTCCTGCATGACCAGTGCAACGGACCATCGGTCGATCACCAGGTGATGCACGGTCCATAGGAACTGGCAGGCGTCGGAGCCGGTCTGAATGAGCGTCAGACGCATCAGCGGCGCGGCCGTGAGATCCATGCCCTTGTCGCGGTCGCTCTTGCGCAACATGGCGAGCGACGTCTGCTGCTCCTCGGCGGTCATGTTCCGCCAATCCCGGTAATCCAGAGGCGTCTGTGCGTCCCGATGCACAACCTGAACGGGTTCTTCGAGCCCCTCCCAGTGGAATGAAGTTCGGAACAGCGTGTGGCGTGCGATCAGCGTCTCCCAGGCACGCTCAAACGCCCCGCGATGGATAACTCCCTGCAGGCCGTAGAAAAGGTGATCCAGGTAGACGGTATGTTCGGTGGCGTAGATAGAGTGAAAGAGCATGCCCGCCTGCATGGGCGAGAGCGAGTAGATATCCTCAATGAGATCGCCTCGCATGGATCCAACGCTCGCGAGGAGCCGATCCAGAGATTTCTGGCTCAGGCTCGCCCTGGGGAAGTCGGAGGGGGTGTAGCCCCCTGCTTCCGGCAACCGGCAATGTGCGATCAGCTCACGGAGCGCTTGAAGGTAGCTCTGAGCAAGCCGCTCAACGGTCGCCCGCGAGTGGACGGCTTCACTGTATCGAAACGAGAGGTTCAGCCGCCCTCGTGATGTGTTACCCACGACATCGAGAAGGTGCGCACGATGGGACTGAGAGCTGTGTACGAGGCCGGCAGGCTCGTGAGCCGTCTCCAGCAGCCCGCCGCCTCCCACCCCAGGATCGATCTGACCATGGTAGTTGAAGCTGATCTGCGCCTCGACGCCAGACGTGAGGCTCTCCCTTACCTTAGAATCCGAAGCGAGGTAACGAAGCGCCCCGTAACCGATGCCTCGACCGGGAACCCCGCGCAAACTCTCCTTCACACTCTTCAGCGTCTCGCCCCACTCCGATGTCGGCGGTAGCTCCAGTAAGACGGGATAGAGGCTCGTGAACCAGCCCACCGTCCTCGACAGGTCTACATCCCCGAACGGCGTCTCACGACCGTGCCCCTCAAGGTTCACCCGCACCCGCCGTCCCCCCGTCCAACTACAGACGCTTCGAGCCAACGCCGTCAGCAGCGCATCGTTGATCTGTGTGTGGTACACGGCAGGCGTCTCGCTCAACAGCGCGCGCGTCTCCTCCTCATCCAGAGAGACGTGGATCACACGCTCTGAGGCGACTGTGTTCGGGCCGGAAGGGTAGTCCACGGGAAGAGCCGGGACATCTGCTGCCGACACCCTCTGCCAGTACCCCAACTCCGACAGCAGCAAAGAAGCGCTCGCAGTCTCCGCCAACCGATTCGCCCACTGCTGGAACGATGTCGTCTTTGCCGGAAGTGAGATCTGCTCGCCACGCTGCAATTGCTCGATCCCGGAGGCCAGATCCTCCAACAACACACGCCACGAGACCCCGTCTACGCACAGATGGTGGATCGCGATCAGCAGACGCGCCGGCTCCTCCAAACCAAGATCGAAGTAGCAGACGCGGAGCAGAGGCCCCTCCGTAAGGTTTAAACTTCCCTGTAGGCGCGTACATATCGAGGTGATCTCCGCGCTGCGCACCTCATGGGCCGTAGCGGAGAGGTCCACGATCGAGAAGAACTCCTGCGTCTCCTCTCTCGCGTTGCTCTGCTCCCAGCCCGAATCCGTGCGCACGAAGCGAAGCCGCAGCGCATCGTGGTGCGACACCAGGGCCGACGCCACCTGGGACACGATCTCCGGGGAGACACGCTCTCGAAGCGTCAGGAGCCGTGCCTGATTGAAATGGTGCGCCTCGACGCGATCCTGTTCGAAGAACCAGCGCTGGATCGGCGTGAGCGGCAAGGCGCCGCTTACCAATCCCTGCGCACTCTGCAGCACGGCCTCCGTACCCGCCACGGATGCCAGTCCCGCAATGGTCTGATGCTGGAACACCTGACGCGGCGTCAACTTCAATCCCGCCGCATTCGCGCGAGATATGATCTGGATGCTCAGGATCGAATCCCCACCCAATTCAAAGAAGTTATCGTGAATGCCCACCTGCTGCAGGCGAAGCACATCGCACCAGATCCGAGCAAGAGACTCCTGGACGGGATTACTCGGAGCGGTGTACTCCCGCAACAGGTCCGGACGCGCCGCGTCGGGAGCCGGGAGCGCCTTGCGATCCACCTTCCCATTCGGACTCAGAGGCAACCGCTCCAAAAACACCCACCCCGAGGGAACCATGTACTCCGGCAAGCGTCCCAAAAGATGCTCCCGCAACCCAGACACCGACACAGAATCCGACGATACGCTCGCCACATAAGCCACCAGACGCTTCTCACCGGACACATCCTCGCGTGCCATCACCACCGCATCCTGCACCCCAGGATGCGCCAGAAGCACGCTCTCGATCTCGCCCAACTCGATCCGGAAGCCTCGGATCTTCACCTGGAAGTCCATGCGTCCCAGGTACTCGATGTTCCCGTCCGCAAGATACCGACACAGATCCCCCGTCCGGTACATCCGAGACACGCCGTCCCCAACGAAGGGGTCCAATACGAACTTCTCCGCACTCAGTTCCATCCGATTGTAGTACCCACGCCCCACATTCACGCCGCCGATGTAGAGCTCTCCAGGCACTCCCAACGGGACCGGATTGCCCACGCCATCGAGAATGTAGATCGCTGTATTCGCTATCGGACGACCGATCGGAACCGAACTGCCGGGCTCCTGGGGAGAACAACGAAAGTACGTCACGTCCACCGCCGCTTCCGTCGGACCATACAGGTTGTGCAACTCCACGCCCCCCAGGCGATGGAAGAAATGTTGCGTCAGGTCCAGAGGCAATGCCTCTCCACTGCAGATCACACGACGCAACGATCCACAGCCCTCCACTCCCGATGCCTCCAGAAACACCCGCAACATCGAAGGCACGAAGTGAAGCGTCGTGATCCCTGCACTCCGGATCAACTCCACCAGGTAGACCGGATCCTTATGCCCCTCCGGAACCGTCACCACCAGGCACGCGCCTGTCATCAATGGCCACAAAAACTCCCACACCGACACATCGAAGCTGAAGGGCGTCTTCTGCATCACCCGGTCCGAGCTGTCCAGACTATACTCGTCCTGCATCCACAACAGACGGTTGCGGATCGCACGGTGCGTGTTGAGCGCACCCTTGGGCTGTCCTGTAGAGCCCGAGGTATAGATCATGTAAGCCAGATTGGTCCCGCTCACCTCCACGGCGGGGTTCGTCTCCGACAGCTCCCGCGCCGCGTACTCCGCCTCCTCGATGGGAAGGATCGGCGTAGATGTCGGGGGCAGAGAACCCTCCAGAGCGCGCTGAGTGAGCAGCAGCGGCACCCCGGCATCGGCGAGCATGAAGGCGAGGCGCTCCGACGGATAGGTGGGATCGAAGGGGACGTAGGCGCCTCCCGCCTTGAGTACGGCGAGGATGCCCACGACCATCTCGACAGAGCGGTGCAGGTGTAGTCCGACGAGCCCATCCGGTCCGACGCCTTGTGCGCGCAGGAGGTGGGCAAGCCGATTGGCTCGGGCGTTGAGCTCTCGGTAGGTGAGTTGCTGCTTCTCGAAGACGAGTGCGATGGCGTCGGGAGTGCGCTCTACCTGCGCTTCGATGAGCTGATGGATGCCTCCATGGAGATCGTAGTCCCGCTGCGTGGCATTGAAGCCGGCCAGTTGGCTGCGTTCCGCCTGGGTCAACAGGGGCAGGTGTGCGATCTTCTGTTCCGGCGCGGCAACCAGCGCTTCCAGAAGCACCTGGAAATGTCCCAGCATCCGCTGGATGCGCGCGGCATCGAAGAGATCGGTGTTGTACTCGAGCACACTTGCGAGCTTACCCTGGGTCTCGACCAGCACAAGGCTGAGGTCGAACTTGGCGTTGATGCTCTCGGAAAGGATCCTCTCGACATGCAGTCCCTCCAGTTCCAGCCCCATACTGGGGGCATTGGCGAGGCTGAACAGCACCTGGAAGATAGGCGATTGGCTGAGGCTGCGCTGGGGAGAGATCTCCTCCACCAGCTTCTCGAAGGGTAAGTCCTGGTGGGCATACCCACCCAGACACGCCTCACGCACCCGACCCAGCAACTCCACGAAGCTCGGATCTCCCGATAGATCCACCCGCAACGCCAGGGTGTTGACGAAGAAGCCGATCAACCCCTCGATCTCCGACTGGGTGCGGTTGGCGATGGTGGTCCCGACGACGATATCGTCCTGGCTGCTGTAGCGGGCGAGCAGGGTCTGGAAGGCCGCGAGCAGGGTCATGAACAGGGTGGCGCCTTCCCGTCGGCACAAGGCTTTGAGACTTGCGGTCAGCTCTGGGGAGAACTCCTGGCGCAGGCGCGCTCCCCGATACGACTGGATGGCAGGGCGGGGTCGGTCGGTGGGCAACTCCAGCAGGGCCGGGGCTCCAGCAAGATGCTGTTTCCAGTATTGCACCTGCCGCTCCAGTTCCTCTGCTTGCAGCCACTGTCGCTGCCACGCGGCGTAATCCGCATACTGAATCGGAAGCTCCGGTAAGGTCGGGGGGCGTTTCGCGCGGAACGCCAGGTAGGCAGCAGTCAACTCCTTGGTAACAAGCCCCTGCGACCATCCATCCGAGACGATGTGGTGCAGCGTCAACAGCAGCACATGCTCCTCTTCCCCCAGCTTCAGCAACGAAGCACGAAACAGAGGGCCGGTAGACAGATCGAAGGGACGTTGCGCCTCCTCGTTGATCAGATGCTGCGCCTCCTGCTCACGCGCTTCGGACGCGAGTATCGACAGATCGGTGACCGACAGTTCTGTGGGCGCGTAGGGACGGATTACCTGGTAGGGCGCCCCCTCCGCTTCCCGGAACACTGCCCGAAGCGCCTCATGCCGCTCCAGCAGGGTGTTGAGGCTAGCTTCCAGAGCCGCGACATCCAGCACTCCCGTCAGCCGCAGCGCCATCGGGACGTTGTACAGAGCGCTCCCCGGCTCCAACTGATCGATGAACCACAACC
>DATGIG010000504.1:0-12730 GCA_035295825.1 Chthonomonadaceae bacterium
AACGAATTCGATCTTTCTGCGCGTGAGCGCCTGATGCGGCTTCTCTCCCGGCGGGAGTTCTTCTCCCGGCTGGGTACGGGGGCCGGCGCACTGGCGCTCGCCACCCTGCTGGGAGAGCAGGCACGGGCGGAAGCGCCACGGCGCGCCACATACGATCTCCTGCCGAAATCGCCGCACCTTCCTGCAACCGCAAAGCGCGTTATCTATCTCTTCCAGAACGGCGGGCCGAGCCAGGTGGACCTGTTCGATTCCAAGCCGGAACTCAACAAGCGGGCGGGGGAGAAGCCGGGGCAGGGCTATGTCAACGATGTGGATGCGAAGAAGACGGGCGTTTGGCTGGGCACACCCTTTCAGTTTGTCAAGCACGGGCAGTCCGGCATGGAGCTTTCGGAGCTGCTGCCGGAACTCGGCAAGCACGCCGACGAGATCGCCCTGGTCCGCTCGATGGTCTCCGAACATGAGAACCACGAGCAGGCTTGCTGCCATATGCACACCGGGATGCCACAGGCCGGTCGCCCGACGATGGGCGCCTGGATCACCTATGGCCTGGGTACGGAGAACCAGAACCTGCCCGCCTATGTCGCCCTGCTCAATCCGGGCGGCCTGCCAGTGGACGGCGCGCGGAATTGGTCGAGTGGGTGGATGCCTCCGGTCTATCAGGGCATGTCGGTGCGCGCCACGGAG
Source organism: Chthonomonadaceae bacterium (assembly GCA_035295825.1). Taxonomy (GTDB): domain Bacteria; phylum Armatimonadota; class Chthonomonadetes; order Chthonomonadales; family Chthonomonadaceae; genus DATGIG01. Next base: position 685 of record DATGIG010000504.1, read on the forward strand.
AGTTCTCCCATTCTGAACCTGGAGGCCCGCATTCCGCGCGATGCCGCCGATGCCCGCCTGCAACTGCTTCAGTCGCTCAATCGGGATCACTTCCAGGCGCATGCAGATAACCTGGAACTGGAGGCCCGGATCGCCAATTTCGAGCTGGCGGCGCGGATGCAGTTGGCGGCGACCGACGCCCTCGACCTCTCGAAAGAGAGCGCCATGACGCGCACTCTCTATGGCCTGGACAAGAACGAGACCGCAGTCTATGGACGCCAGTGCTTAATGGCCCGGCGCTTGGTGGAGCGGGGAGTGCGCTTTGTGCAGGTGATGATGGCCGGGCAGCCCTGGGATACCCATTCGGATAACGCGAACCAGTTGCGCAGCCTCTGTCGCTCCACGGATGGCCCCGTATCCGCCCTGCTCAGCGACCTCAAACAGCGCGGACTGCTGGAGGAGACACTGGTGATCTGGACCGGTGAGTTCGGACGTACCCCCTTTGCGGAGGGGAAGGATGGCCGAGACCACCACAAGCGCGGCTTCAGTCTCTGGGTCGCGGGCGGCGGCGTTAAGGGCGGCGTGACGCACGGCGCGACGGATGAGTTCGGCTATCAGGCCGTTCAGGATGTGGTGACGGTGGCAGATTTCCACGCGACCCTGCTGTATCTGCTCGGGCTGGACTTCCAGCGTCTCACCTTCCGTCACGACACCCGCGATGAGCGCCTCACAGATGTCCATCAGGCGAAGATCATCGAACCCATCCTGGCGAAAAAGGTCTGATCCCCCGCATTTAAGTGAGAACCACCTTTTCGCCATCGAAGGGCCAGAAGGTATTGGGAAAGAGCGCCTGCGCTGCCTGGAGAGCCGCTTCCTGCTTTGCCTGCGGGCAGTGGACGAGGGCGAGGCGCTTCACGCCGGCTTCCAGAGCGACCTTCGCTGCATCCGGTGCGCCCGAGTGGAGTGATGCGTTGGAGGCAGGCGCGGGAGCAGCGCCATACGATGCCTCGTGAATGAGCAGGTCCGCGCCCTGCAGGAGGGGGATCATCGCAGACGTATAGGCGGTATCGCCGGTGAAGGCGACGACCTTGCCGGTCTGCCGGTCCGTGAAGCGATAGCAGAGGCCGGGAACGGGGTGCAGCGAGGCGCAGGTCTGCAGGGTGAAAAGCGGGTCCTCCAGCGTGTCGCCGGGCTGGAGAGGATGCAGTTCGGGCGTATAGCGGACCGGCGGGAAGCGCTCCATCTGTAAGAACTCTTGAGCCAGTTTTACCACGCGCTCCAGGTCTTCAGCAGGCCCGACGATCTTCAGAGGCGGCCTATCGGGGCGCTCGCCGGCGCGCATCGTCAGGTAGAACAAGAGGTGCGGCAGGCCGATATAGTGGTCGTGATGGCAATGGGTCAGGAAGAGGTACTCCAGTTGCAAGGGGCTGATTCCATAGCAGCGCATCTTGATCGCGCCGTACCATCCGGTGTCCACCAGATACTTCTCGTTGATGACGAAGCTGGCCGTATCGCCTCCGCACTCCGGCACGACCGCGTCCGTTCCCAAAAAAGTCACCGTGGTTTCTGTTCGTATCTCCTCGCTACTCATAATCGGATCTCCATTCCATCCCAGGCCGCCACGATCCCATGTGGATGCAGGTAGTCACTGGTCTCTTGATGGGGCGGGGAGTGGTGGGGCGAAAAGTGCGTTGCCACAATCCGCCCATGGGATGTCATCAGGTTCTCAGCGCGAAACCATGCAGCCTCTTCGATCAGTCGGGCGAAATTGCGATGGTTCCCGCCGTTGCCCAACCCGTAGGTGCTCTCCATAATCACCACGTCAAATTGGAAGGAGCGGAGCGCTTCGCGAGTCTCCGGCAGGAACGTATCCCCATCCAGGCCATAGAGCACGGTATGCGAACCCTTTTGTAGCGCATAGTGAAAGGCTTCCTCGCGTCCTATATCGTGATGGGCGTGTAATGCGGTCACGCGGAAATCGCCGACCGCAAAGGAGACTCCAGGGCGAACGGAGTGAAACTCCAATGCGTAGGGTTCTAAGTTCTCTCCCAACTCTCTATGCAAAACGGCCTCGACGGCAGCATTGCCATAGATGTGCAGCGTAGGCAGCGGGGTGAATCGTGGTCCTCCGATCTCTTTCAGCGCTACCTCTCCCGGTGCACAAACTATTCCGGGTTTGCTCCGCCAGCGCAAGAGATAAGGAAACCAGTGGTCGCCGTGAGAGTGGGTAACAAGGAGATGCTGTAATTCCGGCAACTCGACCTTGTAGAAGTATGCCTGGGTTGCGATCTCCGAAGGAAAGTCGATTAAGATGCCGTTTCCTGGAGCGGTAGCGTAAGGGGAGCCGGGTTCCACATACAGTGCTGCGCTCTGACGGCGATTTTTCGGATCGCCGCCTCGGGCTTGCTCACAGTTGCGACACCGGCACCACAAGCCGGGATAGAGCTCCCCCGCAGATGTTCCCAGAAAGCGTAGAAGCATAGCATCCTCCCATGATTAATACAGCGCATCCAGTATACAAACGAAAAGCAAATTGCCTTTTTGAGACCGTCCTATGCGCCTGAGGCTTCCTCATTCATAGCTTCCTGAAGGGCATATGCGACCGCTTGCTCCGGAGACATCGTACGTCCTTGCTCCCAGGCAGAAGCGAACGGTTCTTCCTCTAGTGCGGAACGCACTGCCTTGAGATGTTGCTGATACTCGCTCTCTTCAGAGGGCTGGATCGGAATCCCTATCTCTTCACGTATTCGATCCGCTGCCCCGAACAAGACACTAGCCAGTCCAAATTGGCCCTCTGTCGCTGCCAGAAAACCACGACATTCCAGAGCATAGGGGTATCCGGAGATGCTTCGATGCGTTCTCAGGAGCGTCATACACTCGTGATACGAAGCTGTCGCCGTCGTTAAATCGCCGGTATAACGGGCTATGTTACCGCAAATGTTCAATGTATAGATGAGGGGACGGATGTTTTTTTTAGCCCGCGTGATTGCCAGGGCTTCTTCAACATAAGCGCGTTCTTGGTGGTAGTCACTTCCTGGCTGGGCATAATAGGCCAGAGCATTCAAGGCGTATGCGATGAGATCCGCCTGCTCTAATTTCCGGCTCATCGCCAGGCTCTCTTGCAAGAGGAGACGAGCTATATTGGGGTCGCCTCCCTCATAGGTTGCTACAGCCAGACAGCGGAGGAGCGCAGCAACGGTGGTGGGACGTTTCGTCTGTTTGTAGTATTCCAGGCAGGTGTTATACCCTTTGCGAGCCTCAGCATACTTGCCTTGATGTAAAGCGATATTCGAAAGACAATACAGGCTGGCGGCATGGAGAGCAAAACAAGAGCATGCCTCGGAGAGCAATGCACAGCGCTCAAAATAAAAATTGGCCGTAGCTAAGTCCAATTGTTCCCCAGCGACAGATCCGACGCGATAGAGTACCGTGCAGCACTCTTTATTCGCGTTGAGAGGATAGTAGAGGTCCAAACATTGTTCCAACAACGAACGTGCGAGCATCCTCTCCTGATTACGATAAGCAAGCTGGGCCAACCCCATGTGAGCTAATCCCAGATACTCCTTGTCCTGATTACGCTTAGAAACCGCGAGGCACTCCTGGTAAAAGGTATAAGTCGTCGCTTCGTCTTTCTCAACAGCCATTTCCGCGAGATGGTATAAAGCGCATGCTTCTCCCGATTTATCATTTAAGGTACGATATAGCCTCAGGCTTGCTTCCAGTGGCTCATTGGCTTCCTTGAAATCGGCTTGATCCAGGGTAGATATGCCCAATTGGAGGAGAGCAGCAGCTAGGCGGCTCTTGTCATTTATCCCCTGAAAGAATTCGATACTATCACCATATAAGGTGCGTGCGGTATCGTAATCTCCTGCACGAGCAGCAATCCGGGCGAGATGGGCCTTTGCCATAGCAATACCTTCGTGGTCGGCGATTTTTTCGTACAACCAGAGGCTGCTTTGAAAATAGGATCGAGCCTGGTCAAATTGCTCTGTTTGAACGGAGATGTAGCCCAGTCCACTCAACGCTAGGGCAGAGCCTGCCTTATCACCCAGATGGTCGCAGAGTGTGAGACACTCCTCGTAGAGTGTATGGGCATTGGCATAGTAGCCGCCCTGTGTAGCAACAACGGCTGCGTTGTTGAGCGCCGCTGCCAATCCCTGAAGATAACCGGATTTCCGGTAGAGCGATACGGCCTGTTCATACTCTGCCCGAGCTACCCTCAGGTTCTCCTCCTCAAGTGCAATTCGGGCCAGAGCACAATGCGTTTCTGCCTGTTTTGATGTCTCCCCATGTTTTTGATAGATTCTCAGACACTCTCCATAGTACGCGCGAGCGGCGGGATAATCTCTCTGCGAGACCGCTTCTGCCGCTTCTGTCCACAGAACCTGGGCACGCGCCAAGGTAGCCAATGGTCGCATCCTATTCCACACGTTGTCTGTCAGCCACCTTTGAATGGGAGACATCACGAATTAGCTCCTGGCTAGAGTGGGGAAAGCAGTGTCGGATCATCTATCGTGGGCGTATTGACCCGTTTCGATACCGGGATCGCTTCTATCCTATCGGCGGGATAGGTCTTCAACAGGGAGAGCAGATCGGGCACGCTCTTCTGGCTCGGATCGAGCCAGAGCGCTTCGTCTCCCGGTCGGAGGATGGCGGGCATCCGGTTGTGGATGGGGGCCATCACCTCGTTCGGCCCGACGGTGATGATCGTGCAGGTACGCAGAGGCGTGCCATCCGGTTGTTTCCACTCCTCCCACAATCCCGCAAAGGCGAACAGATCTTTGTCTGAGAGTTGGATATACATCGGCTGCTTGCTGTTATCCGCCAGCTTCTGCCACTCATAGAAGCCGTCCGAGGGAATCAGGCAGCGGCGTTTGACCAGCGCACTTTTGAACGAGGGTTTTTCCGCAAGGGTCTCCGCGCGGGCATTGATGAGTTTGTTGCCGATGGCGGGGTCGTCAGCCCAGGAGGGGATCAGGCCCCATCGGTAGGCGTCGAGGACACGGGTTTCCGGCGTCTCGATGACCACAGGGACCGGTTGGGTGGGGGCGATATTATAACGCTCCGTCGCCGCAGAGGCGACCTGCTGAACCCCGAACCGCATCGCGAGTTGGTCCGTGGTGTGATGCATGGTATAGCGTCCGCACATGGTATATAGATACCTCCTTTGAGATGTCTCCGCTAAGATACTCCCGTTTGAGGTCGAAATCAGGAATGATTTTAGCCTTGACGCCTCACGATCCCTCCCGCGCTCTGGCGGAACTTGAAAATAGGACAAATCCCTCCACATGCAGATGCCAGAGTTCGACGAGCACGCCATTCAGACAGGATACGCTTCCCGCGTTCACCAGCGTCTCTGATATCTGATGGATGCTCGACACGCCGTCTATTTTGCGCATCACTTCCCAGGTGCGCAGGCGCAGTTGCAAGTGCGGCGACCAGATCGGATCACGCAGGCGCACCATGTGCCGTATCGAATCCCACTCAACCTCACTCGCAATGTAGGGAATGGTGTCGGCGGGGCACGCCTCCCAGTCCCACTCCGCAGCCAACCGGGTCGCATAGGATTGCATCATCAGTTCGTAGAGCGCATAAGAGGAGCCTCCAAACATACGTGGATACCAGGCGGGAGGTTCATTGCTGTACTGGCCCTTATACCAGCCGCAGGCCCGCTTATGTACCTCATAATCCGAGGCGAACTGGGAGGGCTGATAGCAACGCTCTGTATCGGCCCCATTGTCATCCTGTGGGATGGCGGCTTCTACAAAGAGGTTACTCAACAGCCTGGCAATCGCAGGAATACTGAAACGAGAGTGCGCGTAGGCTGTCGCGTGCTGTCCCATCCTGGTGCGCAGTTCGCCGTTTTGAAGCAATGTGAGAACATAATGCGCTCCGGTTCGCCAGTCTACCCGAATGCCCTGCTTTGAGAGGACCGTATCCATATATAAACCTGTCTCTCCGGGCAGAAGGACATCTTTGAACCCACCCCAATGGGAACAAACGACCGGGGTACCGCACGCCTGGGCCTCAGCCTGTGACAACCCGAAATTTTCACGATGATAAAACCCTGCATTCACCAGCACATCGGCAGCCGCGTAAGCCTGGGCTAACTCCTCTCCCTGTAGCACTCCTGCAAATCGTATTGCCTCCATAAGGCCGTATTCGACAGCTAATTCTTGAAGATAGGCGACATAGCCCGTATTCGCAATCCGAAACTCGCCGAACACAATATCGTCTTCAGCCCCCACCAGGCAGAGGTGGGTATCCGGCGCTTCTTTCCGCACGGATGCCAGCAGGCGTAAGAGCGTGTGCAGGTTCTTTTGGATGTTCAGCCTGCCGACATATAAGAGCAGCGGGGCTTCTTGCGGCACCTCCAATCTGTTTCTTATCGCGCTCTGTTCCGATACGGGGCGTGGATAGAAGACGTTCGTATCGATGGGGAGCGGTACGACCCACTCTCGCAACCTGCTGGCATCTGTCAATCTTCGCCAGATCGCATGGTCTGCCTGACAGGTAAACACCATACTATCTTCAGGGCGCAGCAGATATTGCCAGGGAAAGAGCATAGCCTCCAGGGCTTTCGGAACGGCCCCCTGAGCATTCAGAATGACCGGGCAAGGGAGGTGGAGTTCGTGTCGAAGGGCGAGCGCCTGGGCGCTCCTGCCGGGATATACGTCGGCCCAGAGGACGTCAATCGAACGCAGAAAATCGGTGAGTGCTTTCCGGTGCGCACTCTCCGAGGCGTCCGCTCCAGGCGGAATATAAGGCACAACGGTCCCAACCAGACGCAGCACTTGTGTGAGATTGCGCGCCATCACTCCGGCGCTCAAGAGCTTACCTATCTGCGGCGGCGGTGCGTGCCAGGGGAAATCGCCGGCAAGAAAGCCTATACGGATGGATTGTCTTGAGGTATCCATAGGGATTAGCAGGAAGCACAGGAACGGATGCTGTGCTTCGCAAGCAGCATCGGGTTGTGCGAGCGACATAACAATAGGACTTTGTGGTCCTTCAGGCGCGCAGCAGAGGCAGCAGTTCGCCCAGAGAGGCGATGACGTAATCGGGTTGAACCGATGTAATGGTATCCGGCCAGGGAAGGCCCCGGTGCAGCCATGCCGTCGTCATACCGACCCGATTCGCGCCGAAAATGTCGAGTTCCGGATGGTCCCCAACAAAGAGAATGTGTTCACAGGGAATGTCCAGACAGGCTGCCGCCGCGCGAAAGATTCCGGAATAGGGCTTCTTATGTCCGAATTCCGCCGAAACGAAAATACACTTCACGCGCGAACGTAACCCCAAGCGCTCAATTTTACGGTGTTGTATAACGGAGCCGTTGGTGATGATGCCGAAGGGCATCGCTGCCTCATCCAGCCAATTCAGCAGGGTTTGTGTTCCCTCATCCAGTGTCATATAACCGAGCCACTGCCGGAAGAACACCTCCTCAAACGAGACGGCGTCGTTGTGGGGTAAGTGTGGAAAGCGGGCGAGCAGGTCGGCAAAGAGAGCCACCCGTGCTTGATGGCCCTCGAAACCGCGTGTTCGCATCTGCTCCAGGACTTCCGCTCTCTGATCGTGCCCGATCTCTGCGAAGTGCTCCTCGACAAAGGCATGGGAACACCGTTCAAAAGTCAGATCTCGATCATAGAGGGTATTGTCCAGGTCGAAGAGAACTGCCTGTATCATTAGCCTATATTTCCTGATTCGATACGTAAACATGGTTAGGACGCGAAGGTATATTCCCCATCGCTGGATCGCTTTCCTGGTTCGAGCAGGGCGAACACGTCAGGCGATAGAGACATACGCGGATTCGATCTGCGAACCTAAGCGAGGAGGGTTACCTATTGGACACTCATATTCGATCCGAAGTGGAGAACGACCGGCAAGCGATCCGAGAAGTCAATGATCTGGCATTTGGCAGGCCGGTTGAGGGCGGCATCGTCGAGAAAGTGCGGCAATCCGAGGGCTTTATCCCGGAACTCTCCCTGGTGGCGGAACGGGAAGGCCGGATCGTGGGGCACGCGCTGTTCAGCGAGGTGACGATAGAAGGCGAAGCGCGAACATGGACCGTTCTGGCGCTCGGTCCTATCGCGGTGAGGCCGGAGTTCCAGAAGCAGGGCATCGGCGGGCGGATGCTTCGGGCCGGGTTGGAGCGCGCTGCCGAACTGGGCCATGGCGTCGTGGTGTTGATCGGGCATCCCACCTACTATCCGCGCTTCGGGTTTGTTCCTGCCGGAACGTTGGGTTTGAAGTGCGCCATCCCGGTACCGGCTAACGTCTTCATGGCCTACCTGCTTCGTCCGGACGGATTGGACGGCATTCAGGGTACGGTGGTATTCCCGCCCGCCTTCCAAGAGTAGCGATCCCCTGTGCTGATCCTAGCCCGCGAAGGAAATCCGCGAGGGAATAGCGGATTTGGGCTGCACCGCAGGTGCGACCTATTACATTGCAAACGTAGAACGGCACTTCCGTGCCGCATAACCAACTCCATGTTTCATCAATTCCTAAAATTTCCGTTTGCGCCCTTGACTTAGAGTGCGCTCTAAGTTGGTACACTGTGATTGGAAGGGAGATAGGAGCAAGATGACCATGCACGTGACCTCCGAGACCTACACGGTTCAGGAGGCTTCCGCCCAGACGGGTTTGAGCGAACATACCCTGCGCTACTATGAGCGGGTCAACTTGATTGCGCCCGTGCGGCGCGATGGCAGCAGCAAGCACCGGCGCTATTCGGCGGCGGATCTGCAGGCCATCGAATTCCTGAAGCGCTTGCGGGCCACGGGTATGCCCATCCACGAGATGCAGAAGTACGTGGCGCTCTATATGGAGGGCGACCAGACGCTGGAGGCGCGCAAGGCGATGCTGGAGGCGCATCAGCAGAGGGTGAAGGAGCGGATCACCGACTTGCAGGCCCATCTCGCTGTCATCGAATACAAGATCGCCAACTATGAGCGTCTGGGAGCGGAAAGCAACTGGGACGCCGACGCGTGCCTCGATATCAGAAAGGAAGCAAGAGATGAGAGTACAAGAGAAGCGTGAACTGGGCCGCTCCGGGCTGAAAGTCTCCGCGATGGGACTGGGCTGCATGGGGATGTCGGAGTTCTATGGGAACACGCATGAAGGGGAATCCCTCGCGACGATCCACCGCGCCCTGGATCTGGGCATCGACTTTCTCGATACCGCCGACATGTACGGCAGCGGGCACAACGAGGAGTTGGTGGGACGCGCCATCAAGGACAGACGTGAGCAAGTGATCCTGGCGACCAAGTTCGGCAACGTCCGGACGCCGGGCGGCGGTTTTGGCCCCATCAATGGCAAGCCGGAGTATGTGAAGCAGGCATGCGATGCCAGCCTGAAACGCCTCGGTGTGGATGTGATCGACCTCTACTACCAGCACCGGGTAGACTCGGAAGTGCCTATTGAAGACACGGTAGGAGCCATGAAGCAGTTGGTGGAGGCGGGGAAGGTGCGCTATCTGGGGTTATCGGAAGCCGGACCACTGACCATTCGCCGCGCCCATGCGGTCCATCCCATCGCCGCACTGCAGACCGAGTACAGCCTGTGGACCCGCGACCCGGAAGACGAGATCCTGCCGACGTGCCGGGAGTTGGGGATCGGTTTCGTTCCCTATAGTCCATTGGGGCGAGGATTTCTCACCGGGCAGTTCAAGAAGTTCGAGGATCTGCCGGAGAACGATTTCCGCCGCCACAATCCCCGTTTCCAGGGCGAGAACTTCCAGAAGAATCTGGAACTCGTCGCCAGGATCGAAGAGATTGCTCTGGAGAAAGGCTGCAAGCCGTCGCAATTGGCGCTGGCCTGGGTGCTGGCGCAGGGGGACGATATTGTCCCCATTCCGGGCACGAAACGGGTGTCCTATCTGGAGGAGAATATCGGGGCTCTGGAGGTTCACCTCTCTCCAGAGGATCGGGCGCGGATTGCTGCCGCCGCCCCGGTAGGCGTAGCCGCCGGAACGCGTTATCCGGAAGCCCATATGCAGCGCCTGGGTCTATAACCGTACCGAAGGATGCCTGGAGGACAGGCGTTGAGCCTGTCCTCCAGGCATCGGCAGGAGACGGGGCTCCTGCCCTACAATCCTCCTCCGAAACCGTAGGGGCAACCATAAGGGATTGCCTCTACGGTCTGGCGGGGCACATAGATATGCTGGATTTCTGCCCATATATCACCGGCAGCCTCAAGTCCTGGCGTTTCCTTCCGAAACTTACCATCAGGATACTTCGCAACATCTCTTCTTGGTAGGAGGCAACATCCGATGGACAGCATTACCACGGCGCTTTCCGGCTTTCAGGCGGCCTCAGATCGCCTGGACAACGCGGCGAACAACATCGCCAACTTGAACACACCGGGATATCAAGCTCAGGAACCCAACCAGATCAGCACACCTTCGGGCGTGCAGGTCAGCTTCTCCACATCGACGACACCATCCAATCCGGAGACATCCAATGTGGATTTGACCACGCAAGCGGTCGAAGTCATGATGAGCCAGTTCAGCTTTGCATCCAATGCCGCCGTCATCCGCGCTCAAGATGAGATGACAGGCTCTCTGCTCGATATCAAGGTGTAGGCGACCCCATCCGCAAATGCGAGGGTGGATTCAGCGCCTGCGACGTCTGCGACGACGGGGATGACGCCAACCGCGCAGGTAGCCGCGCTTGCATAAGAACCGGCAGAGCAGGGCGTCTCCCGCCAATACGCAGGCCGCAACCGAGATCCAGTGGGACAAAGCAAGCTCCTGAGAAGGGTTTGTAGGTTCTTTGCCGCTCTTCTCCGCTCTGCTTCAGCAGCATAGGAAGGAGCGCAGGCCCTTTAGGAGATTGCTTCCATATTTCCCGGCAAAATTCACAGCCCAAAATCACCATAAGATGATTTTGGGCTGTTTTGTTGTTCCGATGATTCTATGTCTCAGGGTCAGCGGTAGAGGGGCGGCTTGATTTTCCAGTCTTTGTCTTTGTCGAAGCCGTATTCGGTGACGCGTGGGCGGCGCTCCCGCAGGCGTACCGATTCGATGCCGAGATAGTAGCCGTTTGACTTAGCGTTTTTGCCGACGCACTCCAGCCGCAGCGTATATCTTCCGGGATCGGGCCAGAAGTCCAGCAGGTGGAACTCCTCGTTGGTGACGTCGGCGTTGAAGAAGTCCATCGGTTCGCCGAGTTTTACTCCGTTGAGATAGGCCTGGTACTTGCCGAAGTCATAGGATTTGGTCATGTTGAGGAGCAGGCGGAGCGGCTCTTTCTTGGTGACTTCGAAAGGGATTTCCAGCCAGGCGTTCTGCTGCTTCTCCGGCATATAGAGCAAATGCGGACCTTCGTAGAGAGCGAGCTGCTGCTTGGTGACTTCCCCTTCGCCATGATGGCTGTCGTCGGCGAAGTCGCGGGCATAGGCGGTCACGCGCTCCAGGCTGGGGAGTTTGCGCTCTTTGCCTTCCGGTGCGCGGGCGGTGAAAGTAGGCTCTCCGGTCTGGTACCAGAACGCGACGCTGGCGTAGTCGTCTTCGCGCTCATTCCAACTTGTCGTTTGATGGTTGGGATTTTCATCGGGCGCGATCCAGCCGAAGTGCTCGATGGTCACCCGGATCCCCTTGTTGAAGACGATAGGATCGTGTAGGTGCCAGCGATAGGCGCTCGTCTTCCCGCCGACAATGCCCCACTGGTCGAAGTAGGGCACGCCGAAGTAGGGCGTACTGGTCTTCTTCAGTCCCCACGCGGACAGGAAGTAGTCCTCGGTGCCCGTGCCCCAGATGGAGGGCGCCCGCTCGCCGTCGATGTAGATCTTCTCGTCTCCTTCGCCGAACCACGCCGGGCTTCGCGTCCGCACGGCAAGGACGGTGCCGACATAGTGGCCTTTGCCCTTCGTGTCCAGAATGACGTAGTCCTGGCCCTTCTGTACGGGATACTCCTGCCGGTACTGCGCGTAGAAGTACGGCGTGTCCGCGGGCAGACTGTCCTTCTTGATCCAGTCGATGTTGTAGTATAGCAGGCTGATCGGCTTCTCGCTCTGGTTCACGATCTCTACGCGGGCCGACTTCCGAAAGGGCATGTGCCAGAAGCAGTTGTAG
>DATGIG010000505.1:0-3613 GCA_035295825.1 Chthonomonadaceae bacterium
CCGACACGATGACGCAGCGCACGCGGGACGCCCAGAAAAAACTCTGGGATACCGGGATCGCCTTAGAGGGGCCGGACACCGATACGCTGACCGGAGACAACCGGGACTTCGACGGCAAAGGCATCCATTTCAGCCCCAAAGGGCTCCATGCGCACGGCAGGCTGTGGGCGGACAAGGTGAGCGTCTACCTGGATCGCGTGCTGCACGACTGACCGCCGAACCCCGACCGTCACATCACCGGGCCGAGCATCCAGGGGGCGAACTCCGCTTCGCCCAATCCCTGCGCTTCGCTCTTGGTCTTCTGCCCGCCCGCGACCTTGATCAGCAGTTCGAAGATCTGCCGGCCGACATCCGCCAGCGGCACGCCATTCAGCACCACGCCGGCGTCCAGATCCATGTCCTCCTCCATGCGGCAGTAGAGCGGGGTGTTGGTGGCGATCTTGAGGATAGGGGAGGGCTTGAAGCCGGAGCAGGAGCCGCGCCCGGTCGTAAAGACCACCAGGTTGCATCCGCCCGCCACCAGGCCGGTGACCGAGACGGGGTCGTGGCCGGGCGTATCCATGAAGGTAAAGCCCTTCTTATCGATGCGCTCGGCGAACGGATAGACCTCCACGAGCGGCATGGAGCCGCCCTTCGCCAGCGCGCCCAGCGACTTCTCGTAGATCGTGGTCAGCCCGCCCTCTTTGTTGCCGGGCGAGGGGTTGGCGTCGATGCTCGCGCCCCACATACTCGTGTACCACTCCCACCAGCGCATCAGGGCGACCAGCTTCTCGCCCACCTCCCGCGTGACGGCGCGCCGGGTGAGCAGGTGCTCCGCGCCGTAGGTCTCCGTCGTCTCCGCCAGCACCCAGCCCGCGCCGTGCCGCACGAACTCATCGCCCGCCAGTCCGAGCGCCGGATTGGCCGTGATGCCGGAATTTCCATCGCTGCCGCCGCAGTTGGTTCCGATGATCAGGCCGGAGATGGGCTGGGGCGTGCGTTTCGCCTCGCTCGCCCGCCGCAACAGCTTTACGGTCTCCTCGATGCCCCGCTGCACCGTCTTCCGGATGCCGCCCTCCTCCTGAATGACGAGCATGGGAGGCAGCTGCGGGCGCCCGACCCGAATCGATTCGGCGGCGATCAATCCCTGACTCTGCGCCATCGACAGCGCCTGATTGACCTCGCAGCCCAGGCCCGCCAGCAGATAGGCGCCGACATTCGGATGGTTGGCCATGCCCCCCAGCGTCCGCTGCAACTGCGCATAGTCCGCGCCGCCCAGGTGCATCCCGCACCCGCTCTTATGCGCCACCGGGATCACGCCATCCACGCCGGGGAAGTCGCGCAGCGCGTCCGGGCCGCGGAAATGGTCGGCGATGGCCTGCACCGTGCTGGCCGAACAGTTGACGGTCGAGACCAGCGCCACATAGTTGCGGGTCCCGACCCGACCATCCGGGCGCGCATAGCCGGGGAAGGTGCGCTGCCTCTCCGGGCCGTAGTAGTCCACGGTCGGCACCGCCGTGCTGTACTCGTAATCGAGATGCAGCGCGCCTGCGCCATCGCCCTCTCCCTTGCCAAAGCCTAAGTTGCGGGTATGCACATGGTCGCCGGGCCGAATGTCGGTCGTCGCATACCCGATGATCTGCCCGTACTTCCGCACCGGCGCGTTCTCCGCCACCGCTCCCAGCGCAAACTTATGTCCTGCCGGAACATCCGTGCGGAGCGAGATCGCCTTCTCGTTCAGCAGGACCACCGTTCCCCCCGGCAGCTTGTGTCGGGCGACCGCCACATCGTCGCCCTCACGGAGCAGGATCGCCACCTGCTCCAGGGGAACCGCCTCTCCCCGCGTCTCATCCGCCATCGTATGTCTCCTCTACCGCGCATTCGTGCGCGTAGGGTTCGCGCTATCCTCCTGGATTTCCTGCCGCTCCTCCGCTGCCTCCGCTGCCGTCTGATCCATCTCTGCGATGGTCTATCGCTTCGCTCCGTACTTCCGCAGCAGGGCTTCACATTCGCGGGAGGTAGATTCCGGGTTACCTCTGGCATAGTCGAGGGCGGTCTTGCCGTGGGAATCCTTTGTCGCCACCTTCGCCCCGTGTTCCAGGAGGAGACGGACCACGTCAGAAGCATCCCGTTCCGCAGCATGCATCAAAGCGGTTCGATGGTCCTTATCTACCGCTTCGATAGTGGCCTCATGTTCCAGAAGCGCGTCAACCGCGTCAGTAGCATAATTTCCTGCGGCGATCATCAAAGCGGTCTGACCGTTCTTATCGATAGCATCGACGCAGGCCCCATGCGCCAGGAGGAGGCGCACCAGACTCGCGGCATCATTATTTGCAGCGATCATCAAAGCGGTCTGATGGTCCTTATCCACGGCATTGACCCTGGCTTTATATTCCAACAGCACAGGAATCACATTAAACGCATCATTTTCTACGGCAGCCATCAAGGGCGTCTTTCTGTCCTTATCCAGGGCTTCGATATTGGCTCCATGCTCCAGGAGGATTTGCACGGTATTCGCAGCGGAGTTCGCTGCGGCATTCATGAGAGGCGTCTCTCCGTCCTCGTTCATGACATTCACCTCAGCTTCCTGTGCCAGAATCAGACGTAGCATGTCGCTATCAGGATGGCAACAGGCTAATAGGAGAGGGGTATTTCCTTTCTCATCGCGATCCGTGATCCGGGCTCCATGCTCCAGCAAGGCACGCACAACTGCTATATTCGGAGTTGAAGAATCTCTTCCAAATTCATGATAATACAAGAGCAAGGCCGGAATGTGTTCCTCCGTTGCATTTCGTCGCCCTGGATGAATCACATGTCTCAGCAAGCCAAGCAGCGCCTCCCAAGAAGTAGGGGCTTTGCCGGTCTCTCTTGCTTCTCCGCTGGCTCCTTTTTCCAACGCTGCCAACGCTTGTTTGTCCTCTTTGCCTTTAAGGGCTACGACCAGAGTATAATCCAACTCAGCCTGTTTTTGAGCCTGCAAGTTGATCCAGCCAGCCAGGAGGATGAATGCCAGTAAGAAGAGCAAGGCGATCTCGGAGTTTTTAATTTTGCGTTTCATCGGTTCGCGCTCCGTACTCTCGAAGCACGCTCACTGTAGCCAGGTCCTGCTGATCGGTCGCGATATGCATGGGAGTCATCCAGGCAATTTTGGGAGTGCCTGTCCACCCGAGGTTAGGATCACAGCCACGCTCCAGCAGAAGCCGTACACCTTGCGGATCATGCGACGCTGCCGCAAGATACAGCACGGTCTCACCATACTGTGTCGTGTCAGAAATATGAGCGCCGTGCTCCAGCAACGCCCGGGTCATCTTTGCATGCTCCTGTGGCGAGATAGACCGCAGAAGGGATCCGTCTGCGGCTGCGGCTTGCGGCGACAGGCTCATAAAGAGGAGGAACGCCGTTGGATGATACACGCCGTTACCCTTGACTGGACGGTGGAGAAGCTTGTCGAGCGTATCGATGCAGAGCTGTCGCAGCGAGAGAGGCGTATTGCCCATGTCGTGGGCATTCGGACTGGCGCCCTGTTGGAGCAGGTCGAGCGCAAGCGGGACATTACGGGCGTGAATGGCGGCGATGAGCGCGCGGTTGAGGCGTTCTTGCTGATAGTCGCGATAGGTAAGGAGGATCGGAATAC
>DATGIG010000506.1:0-12721 GCA_035295825.1 Chthonomonadaceae bacterium
GGCGATCCTCATCGGCTCCTCTATCGGTTCCCAGTTGGGCGCGCTTACCACCCACTATCTCCCCAACCGTATCCTCCGCCTGATCTTCGCCGGCCTCGTCGCCTTCACGGCCTGCATCATCACCTTCGACCTGATCCAGAAGCTACTGTGATCTCCCTAAAAGTCTCCCCTGCTACAGGCAGGGGAGATGTCAGGCGAAATCAGAAAGCCTGATGTTCGCCGAAGAGCAGATGCCCTGCAAAGGGGCGGCGGGTGTTCTCGAAGCGCTGCCACTTGGCGTGCCCCTCCGCATAGATGTAGTTGCTGCCCTGCGTATGCCGAACGCTCGCAACGGCGACCGGATTGACGGTGTCCGCAGGCCCTGTAGGGATCTCCACTTCGCCCAGCCAGGGGTGGTAGTGTACGTCACAGAAATCATCACGCCGCTCCGCTACATAGATTGACTGCGCCGGGGTGTCTATCTGCGCCAGGGTCGCCCCGAACAGGTAGTAGGCGTTGATGAGGTAGCTGCTTAAGGGACCGGGCGGAGGCGCAGGCGGATTGGTGTTCAGACAGTTGCCACTGCTGTCCAGCAGACGCCTTCCGTGCGGATCGGGATCGGAGGGGCAGATAAATAGCTGCGTCTTGCTGCTGTCCTTGCTGGCGACATAGGGCAGGATCTTATCAAAGGGCGAGCCGTAGTCGATGGTCTCCAGTTGGGCGGTATTGTCGTCCACAGCGGGATTGCTGGTGGAGGGATGCTCCTGCGGATACGTCTCATCATAGTCCTGGACGTACATATAGAGCGCCGTGCCGATCTGCTTCCCGTTGGATAGGCAGGAGATGCTGCGGGCTTTCTCGCGCGCCTGGGCGAAAACGGGGAAGAGAATGGCGGCGAGCACCGCGATAATGGCGATCACAACAAGCAGTTCGATCAGGGTGAAAGCGTGGCGTGCCGAACGTCCACGCGCAATCGTGTGCATGGCAAAGTCTCCTTCTGGTTGAAAGTCGTTTCTAATCTGTCTCAAAGCCAGAGCGCTTTTCAGACCATACAGGGAGGCTTTTCGCGTGGTGTGATGGGGCGGGAATAGAGGGAGAATGTCGGGCGCGGCAAGGGAAGTTGCTTCGCTACCCCATCGGGCAGGGTAGCGCGGGATGGGGAGAGGATTGTCGGAATCAGCTTCAAACTAACGGTCGCCGCACCGTGCGAACAGGGACTAAAGGCACATGAACCGGCCTTGCCGGAAGCCGTCGCCGACAGCATCGGATTACCGGGACATCCTGCCATATGGCACATACCCGGCGTACAGCAACAGGGCGGCAGCGCAAGCGTTGACAGGGGCGCCGAACCGGAAGGCGCGGCGGCAGGGCGGAAGACGGAAACTGACGGCCATAGCAAGACCATCAGGCTCCAACACAGGATCCAAGCCGTCACGCGTCGTCCCATCGTTCCGTATCTCTCCTCTCCTTCCAGTATACCCCAACCGCAACCCTCGATTCGCTCTCGCCCCCCTGGCCCCCAGGGCCAGCGCATCTTCCTTTCAATATGCGCCTCCCACGCTTTCCAGGATTGTGCTACATGGACTTGGAAAAAGGTTACACGCCTCTCAAACAAATCCAGCGACCTTTTCAGCAGAGATAGGAAAGAGAGCGTTACAAACGCGCCGTGCCATCGTCTAAAAGTGCAACCTGGTGTGGATGGGACGCCGAGAGAGGGCAGACGGATCCGCTCCCCTCTTAAGGGCGACCGCACCGCCCGGTACGATACGCAAGGAGGATTGTAGAATGTCACCCTCGGTTCGACGCGGCTTCACCCTGATTGAACTTCTCGTTGTTATTGCCATCATTGCGATCCTGGCCGCTATCCTCTTCCCGGTCTTCGCCCAGGCGCGCCAGTCCGCGCGGGGAACCTCCTCTCTGAGCAATATCAAGCAGATTTCGCTCGGCATCCTGATGTACGTACAGGACTACGATGAGACCTTTCCCATGGATGAGCACGTGACCCCGACCGGTCCCTGGTGTCTCGGCGCGCCCTGCCCCGGCATAACCCAGGTGTCCCTCTGGGCCTACGACATTCAGCCCTATGTCAAAAACTACGTGCTCTACCAGGACCCGCTCGCCGGGTATCCTCTCTATCCGAACTTCTTTACCGGCAACCTCGGGGACTTCTTCTGGACCGCGGAAACGCAGTATGGCTACAACTACACCGCGCTCAGCCCCATCCTATCCTCCGCCTACAACGGCCCGGTTCCCTGGATACGCACGCCTGCGACCCTGGCGAACATCGCCCGCTCCGCCGATCTGATTATGCTTACGGGGAAAGCATCGCTCCAGGAGGAGGGCTGGTGGTGGCAAGGCCCCGGTACCTTCTATTCGTATGGAACGGTGGAACCGCCGGATTGCCGCGATATCGAGCCTGCCTGCTTCGATAACTGGGGGATCGGAGGATGGGGTGACTTCATCTATTCGCGCTATCCTCATATCACCGCTGAATCGGGGCGCTATACCGGAACGGTCTCCTTCCGCAAGAGCAACTTCGGTACGTTCGCCTGCACCGACGGCCATGTCAAGTTCCTGAGCGCCGCGCAAGCGGCCGTCGGCACCAACTGGAACCCCAACATCCAGGCGGCGAACCTGCATATCACGGACCCCACGGTGTACCGCTGGACGACACAACCATGAGCAAAACCTGGATCATTGCCCTACTGGCGCTATGGAGCCTGTCTGCACTCTGCCTCGGCGGATGTCAGCATGAGGAGACGCCCCCTCTTGCTCCGACATCGCCGACCGCACCTCCGCAGAACATGCCGGGCGGCAAGCTGGGCGCTCCCATGCAAGGGAGCATGCCCGGCAGCCCCAATGCCACAGGCGGGAGTACTGGGGGCGCATCCGGCTCTCAAACGCACTGAAAGCCGTGTCGCTTCTAGCCCGTCCATAACAAAGCCTCCAACCCGCTCGAAGCAGGTTGGAGGCATCGTTTTTTTACCGCTCTGTATTCTTTATCCGACAGCTAGACGGTAGCTCTTCCCCTGGTCAGGAGATTGAAGATAAAGAGGCCGAGTGCGACCACCAGCACAATGTGAATGAGCGCCCCGCCAAAATGCAGCACAAAGCCGATCAGCCAGAAGACGAACAGGATGGTGATGATCGTCCAGAGTATGTTAGCCATTGGAATTTCCTTTCCAGATTATAGGTATTCTTCGTGGTCGGTAGAGTGATCGCTACCACTTTCCGACGGGCGTAAGACGGAGCATACCTGCAGATAGTTCCTTCCTGATTTGAGCTTTATTGAGGAGGACAGCCTTCAGGCAGAAAGCTGCCGCTGTCTTTACTTTTTTTCTATAGAGAATCCTGTCATTATTGCCATAATTCAGAGTATAGCCTGTAGAATGTCAAGACGCTTCCCCTTCATCATGTCGTGATACTCCTCAATATTCAATGGATGTGAGCTTTTCTAAACGGTTGGCAGTGCCAAGCCTCTTACAAACACGACGCTTACCCGATCCGCACAAACTTTATTCGAAGAAGGCTGGTGACCATGAAACGAACAAAACCCGATTCAAAACCTCAGAGAGAGATCCTTGCCCGCATCATGGAGTGTGCCGGCGACGCGATCTTCAGCGTGGACCACGGCCTGATCACCACATGGAATCAGGCAGCAGAACGCCTCTACGGCCATTCCGCGCAGGAGGCGGTGGGACAGAAATTCCTCTCCTTCCTCTGGTCGCCGGAAACGCTTGAAACGGCGACCCTCCAATTTGAACAACTTCCCGAAGAAGAGAGTGGCCTGGAAGTAGACGCCCTCCATGTCCGGAAAGATGGCGCCCCTCTGCCCCTCGGCCTTACTCTCGCGCCCCTCACCAACGCCCAGGGAGAGCCCCAGGGAGCCGTCATCGTGGCCCGCGTTCGCGCAGAAATCCAAGCGCCGCAGGAGATCTGGGAGGATCTTACGCAGCTTCAGGAATTCGCGCGCCAGGCAACCTGGCAAAATGAGGAGAGGGAGCAACTCCGCAGGCGGCTGGATACGCTGGAAGTCGTGGACAGCCAGACGGGATTGACAAATCGCCGTTCGCTGGACATCTATCTGGAAAAGGAGTGTCAGCGCGCCTCCCGCTACGCGATGCCGCTCTCGCTGCTCCTGATGTATGTGGACGACTTTCGCAGCATAAAAGAGATCCAAGGTGACCACGTAGGCGAGGCCATCCTCCGTAGCGTGGCCCAACTGCTTCAGGATGAGGCCCGCACCACCGACCTGGTCGCATGCTACGAAGAGGAGCTCTTCGGTATCGTGCTGCCGCACACCGACCGCGCCGGAGCCGTGATCGCTGCCGAACGGCTGCGCGAGAGGATCGCCTCCACCCATCATCAGGAGCATCCCATCACCGTCAGTGTGGGGGCGGCCACCTTCTCACACTCCATGGGGTCGGGCAAAGAGCTGCTTGCGGAGGCGGAGAAGGCGCTCTGCGCTACAAAGCTCGACGGGAACAACCGGGTGCTCCACTACCAGGCAACCCAGGATTTCGCTCTCTTCCACGCAGTACGAACCCCGCATGATCCGACGCCGGATGCGCTTACCGATGCAGCGGCGGTGCTCGTGGTGGACCCCGCTTCGCTGCCATGCTCCCGAAACGATCTGGTGAACGCCTTCGATACCGCCATCGAGAGCTGGTCGCGTGTGCTGGACACACGGGATCGGGAGGCGGAAGGCCACTCGCAACGCATCATGGAGATGGCGCTCTGCCTGGCGCAGCTCCTGGGGGTAACCGGCCAGGATCTGATCTATCTGCGCTGGGGGGCGCTCCTGCACGACATCGGACATATCGGAGTGCCGGATCACATTCTCCTGAAGCCCGGGCCGCTCACTTCTGAGGAGTGGACCATCATGCGCTCCCATACAACGATGGCCTATGAGATGCTCGCCTCGATCGCCCTGATGCATCCCGCCCTGGACGTTCCCTTCTCCCACCATGAGCGCTGGGATGGCACCGGCTATCCGTTGGGATTGGCCGGAGAGGATATACCGCTCGTCGCACGCATCTTCTCGATTGTGGATGTGTGGGACGCCCTCCGCTCGGATCGACCTCATCGCAAAGCGTGGCCGGTACGGGAGGCGCTGGACTACATCTACTCGCTCTCCGGGAAGCACTTCGATCCGAAGATCGTGCAAGCGTTTCATCAGATGATGCAAGCCAATCACATCGAAACCCGGACTGACGCCCTGTTCGAGACCCCATCCGCTTGACAAACCTCCGGCAATGCAATATAATACTTCTCTAAAGAAGTATTATATTGCGAACCGGAGATCGGATGGAACCTCCCGAACAAAAACTCATGGCGCTGGGATTTACGGCGGTCGAGGCGAAGATCTATGTCTTCCTCCTGCAGGAATCGCCTGCGACCGGCTATCGCATTGCCCAGTCCCTGGGCATGCCCCTCTCCAACACCTACAAAGCCGCAGAAGCGTTGCAGAGCCGTGGCGCCCTCCTCGTCGAGGAGGGCGAGCCGCGCTCCTACCGCGCAGTGCCTTCCGACGAGCTGTTGAGCCGTCTGGAGCGGGAGTTCCTCACCCTCCGCGCCGAAGCTGCCGATGCGCTCACCGGACTGGAGCGCCCTACCCCCGATCCCGGCGTCTATCAACTCCACTCTCACAACCAGGTCGTCGAGCGCGCCCGGAGTATGCTGGCGCGCTGCCGCCAGGTGGTCCTGTTGGATCTCTTCCCGGAGCCGCTGGAGGAGCTACGCGACGCCATCGAAGCCACTGTGGCGCGCGGCGTGCTGGTCGCCATCCTCGCCTACCAGCCAACCGAACTGGCCGGCGCGGAGGTCGTCGTGGAGCCCCAAGGGATGAATGTGCTCCATCGCTGGCCCGGTCAGTGGCTCAACCTGGTCATCGATGGGACGGAGTGCCTCATCGCCTTCCTCGAATCGGGCGGCTCCCGGCTGCATCAGGCGATCTGGAGCGAGAGCCCCTACATCTCCTGGGTGTACCACAGCGCGATGGCCTGGTCGCTTACCGGCCCAGCCCTGGAGCAGCAGATTTTTGCCGGAACTCCCCTCCCCCAACTTCAGCAGAGTGCGCGCCACTACCGACGCCTGCACGCTCTGGAAGCTCCCGGCTACCAGAGCGTGATGCGCGCACTCAACGCCTCGCAGAGCGCGACGCCACGTCCACGCCGAAATCGGAAAGGAACTCCCGAATGAAGTCTTCTCGATGGCTTGCCGGCCGCATGGGCCTGCTCTCATGGCGGGCAACCGCCTCTCTGTTGCTGTTAACGGCAGCCGAAGGGCTCCTTCCGGCGCAAGCGCCGCAGCCGGAGCAGAAAGCTCCCGCAAGCGCAGCCGTTACACCGGACACTTCCCCTTTTGCTATGGAGACCCTCCGCGCTTCTGCGGAGCGAGCCTATGGAGACGCGTTAGGCCACGGCGCCTGGCGGATCCAGGGAAAGGCCCGGCTTCATAGTGCGGACCAGACCTATGAGATGATCTTCGATGACCGAAACCGCTTCCTGATCCGTACCTCGGGCGCACTGCCACAAACTCAGGCCTTTGATGGTTCAACCTATTGGACCCTGTCGCCCTCCAGTGTCGCCCATCGTGTGGTGCTCCTGGATCGCGATGAAACGCGCATGCTCGCCTGGACGATTACCGGTGCGTGGACTGCAAAGCACGCTCCTGTCGTCCGAACCCTAACGACGGCAAGCCCCGGCGAACTGGACATTACTTTGAAGCCGAAAGATGGCGACGTTCAAGCCACTCTCAGCCTGGACCCAACGACGTTTGAGACGAAAGCGCTGCGCTATTGGACGGACAACGGGATCGAGACCTGGACCTTTACCGAATATCGGAGTTTTAGCGGGCATAAGCTGCCAACGCATATCCTGCACACATCCGGCCAACAAAAGGATGACATCACCTTTGCCTCGCTGGATAAGATCGAGGCCACTGCCGCCGACTTCCGTATGCCGAAACCAAAGGTAGACCCGACCGAATACGACGCTGCCGCGAGTGATCGTATCGAAGTCAAGCACATTGCAGGATTGATGTTCGTGCGCCCCAAAGTCAACGGAGAGGAGTTGGGCTGGTTCTTTCTGGATACGGGTGCGGACGTCATGTGCATCGATCCCAGCGTGGTCAAGAACCAGAACCTACCCGTTGTCGGGTCCGATGACGTCGCGGGAGTTGTCGGGGTGAGCCACCTGCGCATCTGCCGAGCCGGAACGCTGCAACTCGGCCCTGTGAAGATCCAGGACCCGATCTTTCTGGAGTTGGATATGGCTCCGTTCGCCCAGGCTTTCAAACTCCCCATCGTGGGCATCTGCGGCTACGACTTCCTGGCGAGGGCTTCGCTGGACATCGATCCAAAGGCGGATTCCATCCGTATCGGAAAGCCTGGCGCCATTGCCCTGCCGGAAGGCGCGAAGTGGACCCGTATCCGCTTCCACGCCAACACCCCATGCTTTGAGTGTGCCTTTGCAGCCAACGAGAAGGGCCTCTTCTCGCTCGACACCGGGTCCAATTCGACCGTGGATTTCTTCTCTCCCGCCGTAGAAAAGTATCATCTGCTGGAAAATCGGCAAACACAGAAGGCCCAGACCGGCGGCGCAGGGGGAAATGCCGAGAGCCTGACGGGGAGTATCGCCTGGTTCGATCTGGGTAGCATCCGCATCGAAAACCCGCGTGTAGGTTTTCAACTTACCAAAATAGGAGCTTTTTCCAGCCCCTACCTGGTCGGCAATATCGGCATGGGCTTCATGGGCAAATATCGGCTGGTTTTGGACTATCAGAACGAACGGGTCGCCTTTGTGGAGAAAGTGGTAAAGCAGGAGTAGAGGGAAACTAACCGGGGAGGGAAAACCTTCGTTTCCCTCCCCACTGCCAATTCTATTCTGCGCCATGGGGGTACGAGGATTCGAACCTCGATCCACCGGGTAAGAGCCGGTTCCATTGACCGTTATGTAGATACCCCCGGTATCTGGTGGGCTTGCACGGACTCGAACCGTGAACCCTGTGGGTAAAAGCCACCCGCGCTGCCATTGCGCCACAAGCCCGCCGTGTCGTTCACACGTTTACGGGGTTTGCGTTTCATAGCTACCTCCTTCTATTCCCTATAGGCGGTCAAGGAATCGAACCTTGCATCTCGCTCTTATAAGGAGCGTGCTGCGACCGTATCAGCACACCGCCCATTGTTGATGATGCGCGGCGAGAGAATCGAACTCCCAACCCTCATGTTGTAAGCATGGCGCTCTCCCCTTGAGCTACCCGCGCGTTGTTTCCGAAACCCATCCATAAACCGTTTCGGATTTCCTGTCTCGAACAGGCTTCTCCAGGGATTTGAACCCTGAACCGTCCGCTTACAAGGCGGATGCGCTGCCGAATTGCGCCAGAGAAGCATGGAGCCTGATCGGGGAATCGAACCCCGGTTTTCACGTTACGAGTGTGATGTATTCCCGCTATACGAAACAGGCTGGCGAGCGAGTAATGCCACGATACGAGCAAGGCAACCGTATCAAGCCGCAGGGGAGAGTCGAACTCCCTGCCTTCCGCATACCAGGCGGTTGCACTGCCAACCGTGCTACAGCGGCATAGAACCAACACAGGAAAGCATGGGAATCGAACCCAACTCCCTACCGGGAGCGCACTGTTTAGCAAACAGGCCGTCTGTCCCGCAGACGCTTACTTTCCAAAATTCGTAGAACAGGATGGCGGGCGACTCGAACGCCACGCCCTTGCGGGCGCGAACTGTCTTCCAAACAGGCCGTGCAACCCGTACACGTTCACCATCCGAAGGCAAGGAAGGAGGAGGCATCGAACCTCACGCCCATATCAGGAGCGCCCCCGTTTTCGAGACGGGTTCCGGAGCCGACCGGTCACCTTCCACGCATTGTCACTACTACGTACGGGGCCGACGGGACTCGAACCCGCGGTATCTTCCTCGACAGGGAAGCGCATTAGCCGCTATGCTACGACCCCACAATCCAAGCGAAAGACGGGATTTGAACCCGCAACCTCCTGCGCGGCAGGCAGGCATTCTACCGTTGAACTACTTCCGCATACTTCATGCCCCTGGAGCGACTCGAACGCTCACTGTCACGCTTCTGAGACGTGTCCCTCTACCGGATTGGGGTACAAGGGCGTTTACCCTGCTTATTTGAGGCTTGGTCATAATTCTTTTCCACGGGGATCAATCCCCGTTCTGATATACAAAACCCGCCTGCGCGGGTTCCGAATGCAGTCCACGAAGGTGGACTTCGCATTTCAGAACGGCGTTTCAACGCCGGAATCAAGGCCAATGGGGTATTAATGACCAAGCCTCGCTTACTTCATGCCCCTGGAGCGACTTGAACGCTCACTATCGCGCCCCTCAAGCGCGTCTCTCTGCCGTTGGAGTACAGAGGCGTCATCCCACACATAGTCCCTCCAGGACTTGAACCTGGATCGAACGGTTATCAGCCGTTTGCACTAACCGTTGTGCTAAAGGACTGTTCGCATCCTCTCCTCCCTCACCCCATTCCGGAGGAGGGAGGAGCGCGTCATTGGGAGCGGTGGGCGGAATCGAACCGCCGAATAAATGGTTATGAGCCATTCGCCTTAGCCGCTTGGCGACACTGCAACATCACTCCCCCGCCTGGACTCGAACCAGGAACCCTTCGGTTAACAGCCGAGCGCGCTGCCATTACGCTACGGAGGAACAGAATGCACACATACGGTAGACAAGGATTGAACTTGCGACCTCTGATTGAAAGATATATTGTCTCAGTTCTGCACTTTAATCTGAGTCAATATCAACTATTGACACTTAACCGTACTCCCTGCTACTCTGAAAACGGCTCATAATTAAGGAGTACACAGATGGCATCAGTTACCTGGGACGAAGCGATCCGCGCGTTCCTCACCAACCAGAAGGCGAACCGCGCCTACAAGACCTGGCTACAGCGCCGCACCTGCATGACCCAGCTCGCCGACTGGGCAAAGGAACAGGGCATAGAGCTGGACCGGTTCGGCAAGCGCCACCTCGACGAATATATTGCGATGCGCCGCGAATCAGGACTTAAGGACAAGACCGTCTACCACGACGGCGTCTCGGCGAAAGTATTCACGAAATACTGCAAGCTCTACGAACTGCTTGACCGGGATCCCCTGGCCGGCTACGTCGTCCGCAACCCGCCGAACCCTCCAATGTACATGCCTACTGAAGATGACATGAGGACCTTGCTAAAAGTTGCACACGACTACTGGGATATTTCTAAAAGAAAAGATGCCGACCGTTCCAGCGCCAATAAGAGGGCGTTCCACCGCGACCGCAACTACGCCATTCTGCTCATGCTGCTCGATACCGCTTGCCGGTCTGACGAGGTGCTCTCTCTCAAGATGGACGAGTACCGCCCCGTCGAGCTGCAGATGACGGTGGCCAAGGCGAAGGGACGCGAAGCACGGGCGATCCCGCTCTCCCGCCCTACCGTGGACGCGGTGACCGTCTGGGAAGCCAGGCGGCGGAAGCTCATGCGCAATGTCAGGGAAGATGAGGGATGGCTGTTCGTCACGGAGTCGGGCGGGAAGATCGAGCCCATCGTGTTCCGGATGGCGCTCAGGCACTTTACGCGCTGGGCGGGGCTGTCCGACAGGATCACCCAGCATAGTTTGCGCCGCTACGCCTTGAATCGGCTGGCGAAGAACAACATCTTCGGGGCGCAGAAGATCGCGGGTCACAAGAGCGGGAAGACCACGGAGGGATACACGAAGATAGACCCGGAATTCCTGCGGGACGTGCATACGCAGACAGCGGTTGTGGGCAGCCTCTTGGGCAGCAAGAGGGCCGAGAAGAGAAAGCGAATGGTGGGGTAGTCCCCTGCCATGTCAGTCCCAGCCCCCTCCAAAGCGGAGCGGGGCTTTCTTTTCGTGAGTGCTTGTCTTAGCAGCAAAAGCGTGAAACACGCTTTTCAGTTCGGATGTCCTTTCGCCACCAGGTCATGGAAGCACAAATGCAGAGATCATTGGATAGAACGCTTGCCTCCTGGCAAGTCACTAGCAGTTCTTTTGGGCTTTTGCAATCAATTCAGCTTCTACCATCCTCCTCGTCTCCAGTGGAACAATTGCGCAGTAAATGATGAACCGATACTTCTCTCCTCAAAAATATCTGCCGGCATCTGCAACCAATTACCAAAGCCAGCAAAACTTCTTGGTGAGTTCACACTCACATGCGGGTCGCCTTCAGTTCTCACATGAGATTGTACTCCTGCTTACGGCGGAGAGGGGAATAATAAACCCTGAATTGTCGTTTATCACTCACACTGTCTGCTTCGTGTCGTGTTGGTGATCCTGGCGATATTTACCCGGTGAAACGCCAATCGCCCGCCGAAACACCTTCCCGAACGCACTCTCCGAACCATAGCCTACGGCAGCGGCAATCGCGGCCAACGTTGCGGACGGCTGTTCGCGCATCAGGCTCGCAGCCCGAACCATGCGCCAGTGGGTGAGATGATTCAGGGGGGTGTCTCCTACCAATGTACGGAAGCGGGCGGCAAACGCAGACCGCGACATGGACACCGCATGGGCGAGTTCTGGTACAGTCCAGGCCCGCTCCGGCTCAGCGTACATCCGTTGTAACGCTTCACCGATTTGCGGGTCTGCCAAACCGTGCAGCCAGCTTGGTTTTGCATCGAGATACGGCAACTGAATCCATGTGCGCAGGGCCTGCACGAACACCACTTCGGCGAGACGATCCACGATAACCGCAGCGCCTGGCAACTCCTGCGCGAGTTCGGTAGCGAGGAACTGCAGCGTGGATTGGAACCAGGGCGAGGAGTGGGCATCGGAGGCCGAGACGCGGAGAATAGGCGGAAGATACTTGACCAGCCACTCGCTTTCTGGCGTCTCAAATCGGAAACATCCGGCGATCAGAGACGTGGGCATACCGCCCCCACCGTGGGTAATCAGGCGTTCCCTCCGAAACTCCTCATCCGAAATCACGGTCAATACGGAACGCACGCGGATCTCCGGACTGCTCTGCAAGGAATAGCTATGCGGAGCGGGCAGAAAGACAAAATCTCCCCCGACCAGGGGGATCAAGGCGTGCGTGTCTACTCCGAGGTAGCAAGAACCCCGCGTTACCATGAGACAGACGCCTTTTTCGCCAGGGAACTCGAAGCCCCACGGTGCGGTGAATTCCAACCGGCCATAGAGTTGTCCCTCGATGCGGAGAAGTCGCATCACCTCCGCGAGAACGTCCATACTGTCTCCATTTCTGGTGTTTCAGACTAAAAACACGGAGTATTCGACATTTATACTCCTGCGATGTAAGCGTATTATACCTGTGAAGAGGCGAAGGCACAGTATGACAGTCCGGCCTACCGCGAAGTATGGCCATCGCTTGAAAAGCGCGGATCACCGCGCCAGCATGGTGGAAGGAGTATGAAGATGGAGACCAGCAAGGAGTTTGAAGGAAAGCGCGCTGTAGTCACCGGTGGAACCCAGGGCATCGGAGCGGCCATCGTCAAGCGCCTGACTGCTGCCGGGGCAACCGTCCTCACTGCCGCGCGTTCTATACCCGACCAGGAGGGGCCAAGCCTGTTTGTTCAGGCCGACCTCAGCATAGCAGAAGGTGTCGCCAGGTTCGCACAGGAAGCGCTCGACCGACTGGGTGGCGTGGACATCCTGGTGAATTCGGTTGGCGGGTCGTCTTCGCCAACCGGAGGCGTCCTGGCTGTCACAGACGAGCACTGGCAGCAGGACTTTGCCTTGAATC
>DATGIG010000507.1:0-8338 GCA_035295825.1 Chthonomonadaceae bacterium
TCAGCGCCGTGATGATGTCGGAGGGGTAGAGGTGCGACTGAATATAGTCCACCGTGTCCCAGATAGGGCTCTCCGGCTTCACGCCGGGAACCGCGCTCGTCGTCAGCAGGTGGTGGTTGGTATCGGCCTGGCGCAGGAAGATCGCCATCTCCCGGTGCCATACCGCGATGTCGTCCCACCGGTTGTTGTGGGCCGCATCCGTATTTTCGACCTCATTGAACAGTTCAAAGGCCAGGATATTGGGAGAGTAGCCCCAGCGGGAGAGGATATAGTAGAGTTTGCGCTTGGTGTAGGTGCGAGCCTGAGTGCTGGTGAAGAACTCCTCCGGATTCTTCAGGAAGCCGCCCTTCGCCACATTCCAGGGATTGTCATTCCAGTTCGGATTGACGTTCGTCGAGACCTGCCCATGGTGCTGCAGGACCATCTGAAAGTAAATGCCGCTCTTCTCCGCGGCGGCCACGATGGCATCCCACTTCTTCGCCGCCTCCAGGTCGATTGTGCCGGGCTTGACCGATTTGCCGTCCGCCGCCCAGTCCAGGTTCTTCCCGTCCCAGTGCGTCATCCAGACCCGCGACCAGTTCTCGCCCGCCGAGTGCATCTTTTCGAACAGGGCGGGAATGTCCGGCGTGCTCTGCCCCTTCCAGGCGACATTGTGCCCCAGCGGCAGGTAGCGCTGGCCGTTGTCGAAGACGAACCGGGTGTGGTCGCCCTTATCCAGCCGCACATAGCCCGGCGTCACGCTGCCGCCGACCGTCCAGTCCTTCTTATCCAGTTTGTCTTCGTGCGCCGTCTGGCGGTTCAACTGGACATTGACCACAGAGTACTGTCCCGGCATGGTGGGGCTATAGCGCATCCGCCAGGTCGAGCCGCCATCGAAAAAAGCGGGGACTTCCAGCGTGCCGCCGTCCGGCTTCCGCACGGTAACCTGCACGTTCACCTGCTCGTAGTCGAACGGGTCGCCGGGGATGCTCCCCAATTGGAAGGAGGTCTCGATCATCGGATAGGTCCCACGCTCCACTCCCACCGCCTGCCTGCCGTTTGGGCCGCGATACGGGGAGCCCAGGGAGGTTCCATAGCTGTTGCCGATGTCGCCGCCGAGATTGTTCTGCAGGCCGCCATAGCTCTGCCCACCGCCGCACCCGGCCAGCAACGCCATTCCCGCCAGCCCAACGAACACCAGCAATCCTTTTGCAAGGTGTATAGAGGAGTGCGATATATTCCGCATTGGTGTATTCCCCTGTGCCACGGGGATGAATCCCCGTGCTGATACACAAAGTCCGTCTTCGCGGACTCCATGCCGAACCCACGCAGGTGGGTTTCGTATTTCAGAACGGCATTTCAACGCCGTATCAATGCTTACCTGCCCGGCGCGTATAGGCTTCCGCATGTACCTGCTTGGCCGCCGCGACCATCTCCGGATAGGGCGTGTCCGTCACCGAGACGAAGCCGACATTGTAGTTCTCCCCATCCCAGACGCGCCCCGTCAGCGGCTCGTCCGTATACTCGAACCAGTGGCAGCCGACGAATGCCGGGTTGTCCACCACGCTCTCCACATAATCGCGGTACATGGCCCCGCGCGCCGCCTGATTGGGCGTGGCCACCAGGCCGGGATGGAACATCCCCCGATCCAGCGCCCCGAAGTGGAACTCCCCGATGATGCAGGGCTTATTCCACTGTACCACATTGTCCCACTCTTTGCTACGGATATGGGGCGCATAGATATTGAAACTGATCACATCGCAGATCTCCGCCGCCGCCGCGACGGCGTCCTGCGTCTTCCAGGCGAACCGGCATCCGAGATAGAGGTGGTCGGGGTCGGCCTGCTTGAGCGCGTCGCGGATCGTGCCGAAGTATTTGCGGGCGAGCGCCTTGACGAACGCCGCCATGTCGATCTTTTGCGCGTCGGTCAGTTTGCCGGGCTTGTAGGGCGCGTTCAGAGCGTTCCAATCCGCAAAGGTCGTGCCCCAGGCGGCATCGAGCGCCGCAATGTCGGGGTACTTCGCTTTCAGTTGCGCCAGAAGCGCCGCCTTCGCGGGCGCGGTCTCCGTTTCGGCCAATGTGCCCAGCGCCAGGCCGTAGCGTCCGCCCTCCTCGCCCTCGCCGCCCCAGCTCAGTTCGTTGTCCACAAAGTAGCCGAGGCACCAGGGATCGCCCTTCACCTGCGCCGTGAGCCCCTTCAGGCTCGCCTCCACGTCTTTGGCAAACTGCGGGTCGAAGGGGTCGTGCATCTTCCCCCAGTAATCGGAGCCGCTGCTGACACGGGCATGGTCGCCGCCGATCCCCCCTGTCGCCACATACGGGACCTTGCCGTTGCGATAGAACCGCCAGTCCGACCAGTTCGCGACGGTGTTGAACCCCCAGGCAGGAATGCGCGCCAGCGCCTCGTCGAAGTACTCTCTGGCATAGTCCTTGCCGAAGGTGCGCTCCAGATTGGCGGTGAGGAAGCAGAAGTCCGCGCCCTCCTTGATCGGCCCCGAGTGGATGTTGCTCTGGTAGCCCGCGTGGTGCGCCAGCGGGTCGCCCTTCTCTGGCAACCAGGTGAACATCTGCTCGCGGCCGGTGGTGAAGGTGCGGTAGTTGAGCGAAATATCATCCAGCCCGAAGGAGAGAAACAGCCTGCCGTCGGGATCTACCAGCCACCACTTGCCGTCCACCTTCCGGGTGCGGAAGAAACCGGTCGCATCCTCTTTCGGACCATCCGCCCAGCCTCCGAACCGATCCCGCCCCGGCAGCGCGGGCGCGGCATGCAGCGCCTCCCGCTCCTTTTCGGCGCGTGTATTCATGTCCGCGACCGCATGCACTTTGCCGGGCCAGTCGGCCTTTGTATACTGCCCGAACGCGTCTACGATGTGGGTCAGGTCGCGGGACGGTATCAGTCGGACGTTGTCCACGATCAGCGTCTTCGTCGCGTCGGGCCGGTGCATAAAGAGCTGAAACGCCACGATATGGTGCAGGTCGAAGGGGCCGCTGCCGTTCGCGCCCATCTCGCGCGTCCCGACCGGTCCCGGCAGGCCGCGCATCCCCACCGCCATCGGGTCCGGCCCGAAGCTGACCGTGAAGGTCGCGGTTTTGCCCGGCTCGATGGTGGCGTTGCCGGTACGGCAGTGGACCACGCCATCCGCTCTCTTATCATCGTCAATCCGCACGTAAAATTGCAGGGCTTCCTGCCCCGGATTGGTCACATCGAGCGCCAGTCCTCCATATCCGCTCCAGTCCCAGGGCGTCTCCGGCGCAAAGAGGACGTTGGGCCACTCCGCAGGCTGAAACTCCACCTGCAGCGCCTGTTTGCCATCGGTGGCATGCTGCGGTGTGGGCGTCAACCGGGTATTGGCGGCCTTCAGCAACTGCAGATCGGCGACCGTCTCAAACGAATTGATGGAGAGAGCAGAGGGGGGTTGCTTCCCCTGCGGACCT
Organism: Chthonomonadaceae bacterium; assembly: GCA_035295825.1. Classification (GTDB taxonomy): domain Bacteria; phylum Armatimonadota; class Chthonomonadetes; order Chthonomonadales; family Chthonomonadaceae; genus DATGIG01. The sequence continues at coordinate 3,415 of DATGIG010000507.1, forward strand.
CCTGTGAGTATGCAGAGAATGGCGAGCAGCAACGGGTTCATGGCTTACCTCCCGATTACGCAGAGTGCGGCATTGCGTGACACCCTCCCTGTTCGATACTCACATCGCAAACCCCTCCTTGATGTAAAGTTGCACAAATGCCTCCGGATGTCAATTTGAACAATAGGAACGCTATCATCGTCAGGAATGACATATCTCCACCTCCACCGGGATCACGGTAGCGAGCAGATGCAGGAGACCGACAGCCCCCCATGGCAAAGCCACCGAAGAACGCAATACCGTCGCTTCCCACCCTGGAAGTCGACGCTCCGTCGGACCCCTTCCCTCCCGACCTCTCGCTTGCAATCATGCGGCAGGCAGCGGCAGCGCGCACCAGCGGCGAGGCGATGGAGACCGTGTTTGCCCTGTTGCGTGACCGCTGCGGCCTGCGGGCCATGACACTGGAGATCACCTCCGGAGCGGCTCCCCGCTTTCAGCCGTATGGCGATTTTGCCGCCTTGACGTCCGACGGCGCGCCCGATCCGAACGCTTCCGCTTCGCCCTGTCTCCGCTTCCCGCTCAACCAACCGAACGCGCCTACCGGGCAGATCACTTACATCTTCGCACCGGAAGCCACGCCTCCTGGCGCCCTGCTGGAAGCCGCCGCCCTACAGATCGCGCAGAAGATCGCACTGGAGACGCTGGCCGCGCGGGCGGAGGCGGCGGATGACCGCGCCAACAAACGCATCAGCGAAGTCGCCGCCATCTATGAGATCGGGCAGGCGATTGACCAGATCGAACTGCCGCGCCTCTTCCAGATGATTACCGACCGCGCCGCCCTGCTGATGGAGGCGCAGACCTGCTCCCTGATGCGGGTGCATGCCCCCACCGGCACCCTGCGCGTCGAGGCCAGCCACGGCCTGCCCGACGACGCCCTGGCCCAGGAGCAGAAGCTTGGCGAGGGGATCGCAGGGCGCGTGGCGCAGACAGAACAGCCCATCCTCATCGTCGAGGGCACGCGCGACACCCGGCTGGAGGGTCTGACGCTCCGTCCCGAAATCGGCTCCTCCATGATCGTGCCTATGAAGAACCAGGAGGGGCGCGTCCTCGGCGTGCTCTCCATCCGCCGCCGACGCCCTGCGCCGGACTTCACCGATGCCGACCTCAAACTCTTCTCCGTCTTCGCCACCCAGGCGGCTCTGGCGCTGACGAACCTCCAGCTCTACGAAAACGCCCGGCAACGCGCCTCGGAACTCGGCAAGCTCTCCACCCTCTCGCGCGACCTCATTTCGACCATCAATCTGGAAGAGTTGCTCAAAAACGTCGTAGACGATATCTGTAGGGTAGTGGGCTTTGGGCGCTGCTGCCTGTTTATCCACGACCCGATACGCCACGCCTATGTGCCGCGCGTCTGGCGGGGCTACCCGGACAGCATCGGGCGCAACCCGGTCCGGGAGCGGGAGGGGGTCATCGGCGCGGTCGGACGCGACCGGGAGATGTGCACCTTCGATGCCCGCGAGCCTCTGGCCCCGGAGCAGGAGAAGGAGAAGAGCTACCTGCAGCGCCGGGGATTTGCCCGCTCTCTGGGCGCGGAAGCCTTCGTCGCCGTCCCTATCCTGACCGGCCAGAACGCCTGCATCGGCGTGGTGGTCGCCGACAATCGCGGCAAGCGGGACCCGATCTCGCCGGAGCAGGTGCGCCTGCTCACGGCTTTCATTAACCATGCGGGCATCGCCATTGACAACGCCCAACTCTACGATAAGTCGCAGGAAGACTATCAGAAGATACGCAGGCTGAGCGAATATACCGAAAATGTGCTGCAATCCATTCCGACCGGGATCTTGACGACCGATGGACGCGGCCTGATCATGCGGGCCAACCGCGCTGCCGAAAGCATTCTGAAATACCCCCATGGCGCGCTGCGGAATATGCCGCTTGCGGAAGTCATCGGGAAGATGGGGCTCTCCGAGAGCGAATGCAGCCAACTGAAAGACCGGATCGCCCATGTCCAGGCGAGCGGCGAGAGCGTGCACCAGCATAAGGTCTCGCCCCGCCCGGCGGGCGGGCCGCCCATGACGCTCAACCTGAACCTGTCCCTGCTGGCCGAACACAATCAGGAGCGCGCCGGGATCGTGCTGAGCCTGGAAGACGTGACGCAGGAGGTGTATCTGGGACAGCAGGTGGAGCGAATGCGCCGCCTGGCCGACATAGGCCAGTTGGCCGCCAAGATGGCCCATGAGGTGCGCAACGCCCTCTCGCCGATCAAGGGAGCGGCCCAGATCATTCGCCTGGAGATGGAGGGCCAGGGCAGCGGAACCGAATGGCCGGATATTATCATCGCCGAGGTGGATGGCCTGAGCCGGCTGACGAGCGCCATGCTGGACTTCGCCCGGCCCACCCCGCTGGATCTGCGCCCGCTCGCCATATCGGAATTTCTGGTCGGCGCGGTCATGGCGCTCTCTTCGTTTCTGGAGGAGGCGCAGGTTCGCATACACTGGGACGTCCCTTCCGACCTGCCGGAGGTGAACGCGGACCCCGTCCAGCTCGGCCAGGTGGTGCGCAATCTGGTGATGAACGCCGCGCAGTCCATGCCGGAGGGGGGAGAACTCCAGGTCAGCGCCGCCTACATGCGCGAGGCGCAGGCGCTGGCGCTGTGCTTCCGCGATACCGGGGTCGGGATCGCGGAAGAGGAGATCGAACGCATCTTTCAGCCCTTCGTCACCACCAAACCGAAGGGAACGGGACTGGGGCTTCCCATTGTCCAAAAGATCGTAGCGCACCATGGCGGCAAGGTCGAGGTGGTGAGCCAGGTGGGGAGAGGGACGTGCTTCAGCGTCCTGCTCCCGCTGGACCCCGAAAGAGGTCGCGCTGCGCACAGCCCCAATGCGCTCTTTCGCGGCGAGATCGCCGTTGAGGAGAGCCCGCTGATCAGCGCGCAACCCGCCGGGCCTTTCCCGGACAATTGAGGAGTAGTAGGAGACGCATGAGCCAGACCACGACGAAACCGGGCACCATTCTGGTCGCCGACGACGAGCCGAATATCCGCAGGGTGTTTGAGGCGATGTTCACCAAGGAGGGACATACCGTCCTGACGGCGGAGAACGGCAAGCGCGCCCTGGCTCTGGCCTCCGCACACCCCATCGATATGCTGATCTCCGACCTGATTATGCCGGACATGAGTGGCGTCGAGGTGCTGCAGAAGGTGAAGCAGCTCCACCCACACTGCTCGGCCCTCATCGTTACGGCGTATGGCACGATCAAGTCGGCGGTCGAGGCGATGAAGTACGGCGCGTTCAACTACCTGCAGAAGCCCTTCGACATGGAGGAGGTGCGCCTGCTGGTGCGCAAGGGACTGGAGCAGCGGGCGCTCCAGGCGGAAGCGCCGCAGCAGACGCCGCAGGGCAAAACCAGCGTCAAACTCGATTCGCTGGACTGTACCAGCGCTCGGATGCAGGAGGTCTATCAGATCGTCGAGCGGGCGGCGGATAGCCGCGCCACGGTGCTGATCCGCGGCGAGAGCGGCACCGGCAAGGAGCTGATCGCACGGGCGCTGCACACCAACAGCCCGCGCGCGGGGAAGCCCTTTATCGCCGTCTCGTGCGGGGCGCTGCCGGAGACGCTGCTGGAGAGCGAACTCTTCGGTCATGAGAAGAATGCCTTCACCGGAGCTGCCGCCGCCAAGCCGGGCCGCTTCGAACTGGCCAATCAAGGAACCCTCTTCCTGGATGAGATCGGCGACATTCCGCCCACCGTGCAAATCAAACTGCTGCGCGTTCTGCAGGAGTGGGAATTCGAGCGGATCGGCGCGACCAAGAGCGTCAAGGTGGACGTGCGCCTGATCGCTGCCACCAATAAAGACCTGGAGAAGGCCGTCGCCGATGGGACGTTTCGCAACGACCTCTACTACCGGCTCAATATCGTCACCATTTTCGTCCCCCCGCTGCGAGAGCGCGCCGAAGACATCCCCACCCTGGCGGAGCGCTTCCTGGCGAAGTTCAACAAAGAGAACGGGCGCAAGATCAGCAAAATACCCCAGGAGACCTGGACGATGCTGCAGGCGTACTCCTGGCCGGGCAATGTCCGTGAACTGGAGAATGCCATCGAGCGGGCCGTTGTCCTGTCGGAGCGCACCGCCGACACGCTCACTCCCGACCTGCTGCCACGCACGATCCAGACGGCATTTGCCGCCAACATCCCCTCCGCCCCCCCTCCCCTTAAGAGTTCCCAGTAAAAAAGCGAGGAAACGACGTTTTTTTGTGACCTTTATCCTGATGTTGGCACAAAAAATGCAACGAACTGCCATATAAATTCGTTGCACTATCCGTCCGGCGCAATCTAAGGGATTATTATGAACGCGCTCTCCCCACCGCCTCTGGTGCTGATTGCCGATGCAGAACCGTACATCTGTCGCGTCTTTGAGGCGAAGCTGGTCAAAAACAATCAATTTCGTGTCGTCTGCGCCCATGCCGGCCCCGAAGCATTCCAGGCAGCCCTGCTGCAGCCATTCGATGTGATCTTATGGGATCTGAGGTTGCGTGACTCGGAGCGTCTGCTCCCCGGATTGCGCGCCCTCTCGCCCCAGGCCGCCCTGCTCCTGATGACGACGGACGACCTGCCCCGCCTGAGCGCGGAGATCACCCGGCTGGATGTTGCGGATGTGCTGACCAAGCCTTTTGGGCTGGATCTCCTGATCGAGAGAGTGCGTGTCGGCATGAGCCGCGCCTCCACGCTCACCTCCATCGCCCATATGGACCTGGGTCGGGTCGGACAGCAGCTCGCCATCTATAGCCAGGAGGGGCGCTGCGTCACCCGCGTGCTGGAGAGCGGGGCGAATACCTTCGCGGTGGTGGGTGCGCCGCGCGTGACGACGCCCTCCGACTTCGCTCCTGGCCGGCGCGTGACGGTACAGGTACAGGGCCGTGACGCACTCTACTGCTTCCATACC
>DATGIG010000508.1:0-26740 GCA_035295825.1 Chthonomonadaceae bacterium
ATCGCTTCCATGTCGCGCTTATCACCCATGGCCGCCAGATCTGCAAAGCCCAGTCTCCTCGCTGCCCCAATTGTCCCCTTACCGACCTCTGCCGCTTCTTTCATGATGAGAGGTTAGAAGCTCTCCAGGCAGGAGATGCGCCTAGCATTGCAAAACATAAGGGGCAATGAAGGCTCTTTGACAAATATGTCAATCTTTTGACACGGCACTTCAGTGCCGTGCATCCACCTTTCAGGAGGAGACGCCGCACATGCTGTTGGGCGACATCATCACACAGGGAGCTGAGCGCTATCCGGACCATCGTGCGCTGGTTTATAGGGATCAGCCGATGACCTATCGGGAACTGGATATTGCCGTGCGAAGGCTTGCGGCGGGGTTTGCGTCGCTGGGGATACGAGAAGGGGATCGGGTGGCGCTGCTGCTGCCCAACTGTCCCCCGTTTGTCCTGGGCTACTATGCCGCAGCGATGCTGGGCGCGGTGGTAGTTCCCTCCAATCCGCTGCTGAAGCCGGCGGAACTGGAGTATATCTGGAGAGACGCCGACGTTCGCCTGGTCCTCACCGTGCCCCAACTGCTGCCCGGCGTGGAGGCCGCACGGAAGGGCCTGAGTGGGCTGCGGCATGTGGTCAGCATCCTGGGGAGAGAGGAGTTGGCGGAGCCGGCGCTGGCCGATGCCATTACCGGGTTTACGACCCTGCCGGAACTGATGGCGACAGGCGCCGCCGCACCCCCGTTGACGCCCGTCGAACAGGATGAGAACACCTGCGCCGTCATCATCTACACCTCCGGCACCACGGGGCATCCCAAGGGGGCGATGCTCTCCCACCGCAACCTCATCCGCAATGTGGAGCAATTTGAAGGGGTGTTGGAGTTTACCGCGTCTGACTGCTTCTTTACGGCCCTGCCGCTCTTCCATGCCTTCGCGGGCACGGTCTGTATGCATGCCGCGTTGAGCAATGGCTGTGCCTCCATCCTCATAGACAACTTCACCCCGGCGCGGGCGTTGGAGGCTATCGAGAAGCACAAGATAACGATTTTCCCAGCCGTTCCCGCCCTGTTCTACTCCCTCCTGCAGCACTCGCCGGAGCGCGATTACGATATGTCCTCTGTGCGCGTCTTCGTCTCCGGCGGCGCTCCCCTGCCCGCCACCACGTTGACCGCGCTGGAAGCCCGCTACGGCATCCCGGTTCTGGAGGGAGATGGCCCAACGGAGTGCAGCCCCGCCACCTCGGTCAATCCGCTCTATGGGGAGCGGAAGGTCGGCAGCGTCGGATTGCCACTTCCCGGCGTCGAGATCGCGATCTTCGACGACAACGACCATCCGCTCGGCCCCGAAGAGATCGGTGAGATCGTCGTGCGCGGCGACAATGTCATGCTCGGTTATTTGAACCAGCCGGAGGCGACGGCGGAGGCGATGCGGAGCGGCTGGTACCACACCGGCGACATCGGCAAGATAGATGCCGATGGTTACGTCTATATCTTGGATCGCAAAAAAGACATGATCATCACGGCGGGCCTCAACGTCTATCCCCGTGAGGTCGAAGAGGTGTTGTTCACCCATCCTGGCGTCGCGGATTGCGCCGTCATCGGCCAGCCGGACCCCCTGCGGGGCGAGGAGGTCGTCGCCGTGGTGGTTAAGAAACCGGAGCAAGAGGTCGCCGAACGGGAACTGATCTCCTACTGCCGTGAACGCCTGGCGAACTACAAAGTCCCGCGCCAGGTGATCTTTCGGGATGCTCTGGCGCGCGGGGGCACGGGCAAGGTGGTGAAACGCCTGCTCAAAAAAGAGCTGGAGATGGCGCTTCCCGAATAGGGGCAGGGCAAACTCCAGACGGCGTGGAAATGCGGATGTGGCAACATCGCGGCCCTCATGTCCATACTGGGTACAAGGGTTGGAAGTATTTTTCAGGAGGCAGGAATGCCGGATACGATACAGTGTCCCAATTGTGGGGAAGTCAACGACGCGGGCAATGCGGTCTGTAAAAACTGCCATTCGCCTTTCACGGCCTATGGAGGGCAACTGACGGGGGAGCGCTACCAGGGCAGACTGGCCGAGCAGGCCAGCGCGACGCAGGGGCACCCGCCCATTGTGATGGTGATTGCGGCTTTCAACCTGGCGTTTGCGCTCTTCGTCCTGGGCCTCGCCGTCAGGCACTTTCAGGATCGCCCTACCATCAATGAGGAGGGATCGAATGCGATCAATGTGGCGACCAGTACCTTCGGTGCGATCGTCTGGGCCATCTTCCTGGTTCCATTGGCGCTGGCGCTGATCGGGCTGGCGGTGGCGACCTGGACGCAGCGCACCTGGACCTGGACGGCCAATGCCGTCGGGGTGGGAGTATTCGCCTTTCTATGCCTGTTCGCCTTCGGCTTTTCCACCGTGCCGAAGGTGATCTGCGTGGGGATCGCCCTCATTCTTGGCGTCCTATGGTTCCTTCCGAAAACCAAAGCCTGGTTCGGCCTGACCTGACGTTCTGCCTTGCCCTGTCGGGTACACTGAATTGTACCGAGAATGGATTGTGGACCGCGTTGTCGCCGTGATTACGGTGCGCGCGGTAGGATGAAGGAGCGAAAGGAGTTCGATCATGGCGATAGCAACGGAGAATCTCACTCGGAAAGAGGCGCTGCTGGCGGAACTGGCGCGCAATGTGGCGCACGCCCCGGAGCGTGTGCCCGCCCCGCCGAGCGATCCCGCACTGGCGAAGCTCAATCAGTTGGGCACGCAGCTCTGGCTGGATACGGGCAATCTGGAAGAGGCGAGCAAACTGTGGCGACGGGAGATGTCCGCGCTGACTACCAACAATACCCTCGCCAATCAGGTCGTGCAGACCGGCATCATGGACGATGTGATCCAGAACGCCATTCGGGAAGTCCGCGGCGTAGAGCCGGGCATCAGCGACGACGACCTGGTGATGGACATCGTGTTCGTGGTCAACTGCCAGATCGCGTTGCGGCTGGTGAAGGCGTTCGACGCCCTCGTCAGCGTAGAGTTGCATCCGGCGGTCGGGCATGACATCGAGAAGACCGTCCGCTACGCACAGCGCTACTACGCGGTCAATCCCGACCGCTTTATCGTGAAGATCCCCCTCACGCCGGAAGGCTACTGCGCGGTGGCGCGGGTGCGGCAGGAGGGCATCCCGATCAACTACACGCTCGGCTTCTCCGCGCGCCAGAACTACCTGGCGGCGCTGGTCTCGAAGCCGAACTATGTGAATGTCTTCCTGGGCCGTCTGAACGCGGTCGTCGCCGACAACCACCTGGGTGACGGCAAGAACGTCGGCGAGAAGGTCACGCTGGCGTCGCAGGCGGGACTGATCGAGCTGCGCAGCGCGCACGACGACATCCCCACGCACCAGATCGCCGCTTCCATGCGCAATGCCGAGCAGATGATCTCGCTGGCCGGGGTAGATGTCTATACCATCCCGCCGAAGGCCGTGGCCGAGTTCTATACGCAGGGCCACAAGCCGGAAGACCTCACTTCGCGTCTGAAAGAGGAGTATGCGGTCGAACTGGCGACATCGACCGACAAGGGCAGCGTCGAGGTGCTGTGGACGATTGACGACACCTTCAAGCGCTTCGCGCAGCAATTGGCGGCGCGGGGTGGAGCGAACCTGACGGGAGACGACCTGCGCCAGGCGGACAAGGATTTCGGGACCCGGCTGTTCAGTAACTTTACCCCGCAGGAGCAGACGGAGATCCGCACCAAGGGCAAAATCCCCGAGACGGCTCGGTGGGCGGGCCGCGCCTCGCTGGATGACCTGATGACCGAGTCGGCGCTCCAATCCTTTATCACGGATCAGAACGCCTTCGACGATCATATTCGCGAGATCATCGCCAAGTCCTGAAGGACTTGGCTAATGGGCCACTGCAAGGAACGGCGCTGCAATGGTTCGCGCCTCTGCCTTGCGACAGCCAACCGCCCTACGGGCGGAGGATGCATTGCCGGTCGCAGACCGGTTAGTAGGGGCGCTGCTTGCTGCGCCCTCCCCTAGACGGGTCGTTCACGGCTCGGCTCTCGCATACGAAATGCCCTGCAATCCTAATAGGACTGCAGGGCCTTCCTTTGTTCGGAATCTGGTCAGGAACCTTTGCGATACTCTGCTGTGATGACCGAAGAGATGCCGCCGCGCATGTTGAAATCGCCTCGGACGGTCATGCTGCGGGGCCGGCAGACTTCCACCAGATCGTCCAGAATACGATTGGTCACGGCTTCGTAGAAGATCCCCTGCTGCCGAAAGGCCTGCAGATAGAACTTCAATGCTTTCAGTTCCAGGCACTTGGCATCTGCGATATAATCGATGATGATGGTGGCAAAGTCCGGCTGCCCGGTTTTGGGGCAGACGGAGGTAAACTCGTGGCAGGTATGCACGATGCGGTAGTCGCGCTCCGGGCGCGGATTATCGAAGACCTCCAGCAACGCCAGTTGCTGTGCATGGGTCAGATTGTCAAAAGCGGACATCAGATTTCCTTTTCAAATCCCTGTTCGGGAGTGGAGACGCCCTTCTGAGGGAGTGAGTCCTCTCCATTATACTCGGCCTCGAAAAGAAAAAAAGTAAAAAAAATTCTTTTTCCCCTTTAACAAAGACTGTACAGGAGCCGATAGAGGGGTATAGTGAAACCATATTTCGCCTGTTACGTCTGAACAGGCATGGTGGAACGCCAGACTGTAGAAACGGAGGTAAGGGTTTTGATGATATTCAGACAGAGATTTTGGGAGCATAGGTTGCTACGGCAATTGTCGGCACAACCTTTCTTCAGGCCCTGACCACCCGTTAGGTTCGCCTCACTCTCCAGAATGAGCCGAACCTTATGAACGCGCTTCTTCTCAAGAACGCAAGGGCCGCGTGACGCTTATCGTCCTGCGCGGCTGTTGTCGTCTTCGAAAAAGCCGTCGGTGGTCAGCACCGACGGCTCTTTTTCGTGTTTTTTGGCTCTTCTTGAGGAGAAGTGTGAGAATGCAACAGGTTTATGAACGGGCGAAGGTCGGCGAGAGACAGGCCCAGACCCATGTGATGGACGCGCTACAATCGCGCATAGAGAAGATGGCAGCCTATTTTGGGCGACAATGCGGAGCGGATGCGGACGATCTACGTCAAGAGGCGTGGTTGGCCGTGTTGGAGATGCTTCCGAACCTGGACTTGAATGTCGGCTCGCCGGAACAACACCTGCTCAAACGCGCCCGATGGCGCATTCTGGATACCATTCGCTGGCAGCGCCGCCGCCAGCATGTGGCGCTCACCGAGGTGCAAGCCCAGGGGGAAGCCTATTTCGACCCCCGGAACGACGTGGACATCGCCGAGTTGCAGTCCCGCCTCACTCTGATACAGAGGCGCATATTGCGCGGCCTGATGGAGGGGTACACCTGGCGTGAAGTGGGCGAGATCGTGGGCTGCACCTCCGCCAATGTCGCCTACCACGTTCGGCGCATTCGCGAAGTCTATGTACAAATGAACCAGGAGGATTGATGCCATTCCTCCTGGCTGTCTCAAACACACGTCATTCTTAAGCGTGCCTTCGGAATGACGTGTGTTTGTGTTTTCCCCTCTTTTCCCCCAAACCCCGCAAAAGACGCAGGATTTGACCCACACCCGGATGAATCTGAGCGCGGACCTAACGACCCCATTCTACCCTCTCCTGTAAGAGGGCTGCTAATTCAAGAAGGAAGACAAAGGATTTGCTCTTTCCATACTGCCGATGGGCGAACCCGGTTCGCTCCCGCGCTTCTGCTCACCGCAGGAGATGGCGCGGAACAACGCTGACCTCTGTGCTGATGGTGACAGGGATCATGCTCCTGAAATCGCCGGGGCGAGCGCAAGAGGAGAACGCAAAATCCCTTTCGGATGGGGCCGATGCGCCGAGCGCCGCCTCTGCTCCGGAGGACAAAAAGGAACCGAAGAGGGAGTATTGGCGTACCAGCCTGCTATTTCAAGGCTGGTATGGCAACGGCCTTGGCGACCGGATCGCCGGGAACAACGGCGGCGGCCCGCTGCCGCCGGGCCGCAACTATGGGTTGGATGGCGTCAGCGCCTTCCGTGTCCGCCGCTCCGAGGTCGCCCTGGATGTCTTCCCACAGGGGCGGGATGCGCCGTTACCGGGAGAAGAGGGATCGGCGCTCCTGCCGCCCGGACGGTTCGATCTCCATACCATGTTCGACCTCGCCAGGGCGTTCGATGGTTCCAGCCACCAGCAAGTGCTGCAGGATCTGACCGTCGGCTACCAGTTCAACCGGCATCTGCGCATGGAAGTGGGGCAGCAGCGTACGGGCCTGACGGAGGAGGGATCGCGGGATGACAGCCGCTTGCTGACCGTGGCCCGCGCCGTGATGAACGAAGACCTGCCGGCGAAGGTAGGGTTGGTGGGGAACGCCCGCGATTTCGGGCTGGCTCTGCGCTATCGCTACCCGACGGTGGAGGGCCTGGTCGGGATCTGGGATGACAATGGCGCGACCCAGAACCGGCAGGACAACAACAGCCAGAAATTTATAGACGGCGCGCTCTTCTACACCGGCATTTCCCACCTGAAAGCGGGGCTGTGGGGCGGGATGAATGTGCTGGGCAATACCCCGTCGGAGCGGCGGGACCGGGGTGGGGCCACCTTCATCTGGCAGCATGGCCCGCACTACCTGGAGGGCGAGGTCGCCTATGGCCGCGACTATGCTCCGGGTGCTCCGGGGCCGGGCCTGAACGGCAGTATCTCGCGGGGGGCGTACATTCTGTACGCGCACACCATCTCCCGCCGATGGCAGTTTGTCGCGCGTTATGAGCACTGGGACCCGGCGCAACAGAACGGGGGGCCGCTGGTGGTAGTGACCGAAACGAACCTCCAGATACCCCGCATCAACCACAAGTTACATGAGTACACTGCCGGTATCAACTACTACCTGCCGCGCGATTCCAAGCTCCAGTTCAATCTGATCCGCCATGACACCGAGGAGAACGGGGCCGGCTTTTTCGGTAAGAAACGCACCCTCATGCTCATCAACTTCCAGACCGGCCTGAATGCGCCCACCCGGCCGGAGGCGCTGGCAGGAGCGTATGACAGGACCGGCGACGTACTGACGCCCGACACCAATGCCCTGCGCATAGGACTGCTCCTATCGCCTAGCCTGGGCTTTGCCGCAGGCGCCGACATCGCCTTTCCAAAACTGCACCTCCTGCCCGGCTTTCGCACCCGTGGTGCGGTAGATTTTCTGGGAGAGTTCAATGCCCCGAACTTCTTCGCCGCGCCGGGGACGACCTATGCCGCCACCCTGGATCAGGTGCTGTCGATCTCCGGGAAGTATTACGCCGGCTTCGGACTGGGAATGTATTTCGACGGGCAACTGCGTCCGGGCGGCAAATTCTTTGTGGGCGCCCAGGTCACACGCAACGTAGGCGTCGAGTTCGTCACGCATCTGGTGGGCTTTGAGCGGGCCTCCGTCGCCCTGCAGACCCGCGTCCCACTTTAAGAGTGAGTACGGCTATTCTGATCCACGGGGATCAATCCCCGTTCTGAAATGCGAAACCCGCCGTCGCGGGTTCAATAGGGAGTCCGCGAAATCCGCGAGGGAAGTCTGCGGGGGAAGAGCAGATTTGGGCTGCGCGAAGCGCGACCTTATTCGCGGACTTTGTGTATCAGAACGGCGTTTCAACGCCGTCCAGAAAGTTGTTATGAACAAGCGATCCCGTATCGTAGTGATCGGAAGCGCCAACCAGGATCTGGTGGTGCGCACGGAGCATATCCCGGCGCCGGGGGAGACGGTGCTGGGAGGCGCGTTTGTGATGCCGCCGGGCGGCAAAGGGGCCAACCAGGCAGTCGCCGCAGCACGCTTGGGCGCGGAGGTGCGCTTCGTCGGGCGCCTGGGGCAGGATGCGTTCGGCGATGCGCTTCGGGAGGCGATGGAGGCGTCCGGTATCCTGCCCGACCACATCCGGCGCGACCCGGAGCATCCGACGGGCGTGGCGCTGATCGGCGTGGACACGCAGGGGCAGAATGCGATCATTGTTGCGCCGGGCGCCAATCATCAGCTCAGCATAGCCGACATCGAAGCGGCGCGGGACAGCATCGCCGCTGCCGATGCCGTGGTGCTGCAACTGGAGATCCCCCTGGAGACCGTCGTCTACGCCGTGGGATTGGCCCGCTCCGTCGGCACACGGGTCCTTTTGAACCCCGCTCCCGTCCGGCATACCGACCCACTGCCGGGGGACCTGCTGCGCCAGGTGGATGTGCTCACCCCAAATGAGCATGAGGCCGCAAACCTGCTGGGGCATGCCACTCCCGAAGGGCTGGATTGGGCCGAAGTAGCCAAAACGCTCTTGCAAAAAGGGGTCGGTGCGGTGGTCATCACGCTGGGCAGCGAAGGCTGTCTGGTCGCTACGGACGGGACCCTCGAGCGCCTGCCCGCGCTTCCCGTTCCGCCGGTGGACACCACGGCTGCCGGAGATTGCTTCACCGGGGCGCTGGCCGTCGCCCTGGCCGAAGGGAAGGATCTGACCACCGCGGCTCGGTTCGCCACGCGTGCCGCCGCCCTCTCCGTAACGCGCATGGGAGCGCAGCCCTCTCTCCCCACGCGCGCAGAAATCGACGCCCTCTCCCTGTAACCAAAGTGCTTCTCCTTCGTCAAACGGTTGACAGACGTTCACGACGGCATAACGGGGCGGAGCGTACGCCTGGTTGCGCCGACCCCTCGGTTTGTGCTATAATTGGCGCGTCAAATCAATCGCGAAAAAGGCGCATTCCCGCCGAAAGCGTCGGGGACGCGCTTCCTTTTGGAGGATCGAGCCGTGCCGAAAGTAGATACCGCTGACTTCAAAAACGGTCTGTCAATCATGCTAGACAATGAGATATATACCATCGTCTGGTTCCAGCATCACAAGCCCGGCAAGGGCGGGGCGGTGATGCGGACGAAACTGAAGAACCTCCGCACCGGCGGCGTCGTGGACCGCACCTTCGGCGCCGGGGAGAAGTTCGAACAGGCCATTCTGGAGCGCCACCCGATGCAGTATCTCTACAAGCAGGACGATGAGTATGTGCTCATGAACCCCGAAACCTTCGATCAGGTCAGTATTTCTGCTGCTACGTTCGGCAGCACGATCAAGTACCTGAAAGACGGAATGGAGGTTCTGGTTGTCGAGCACAATGAGAAGATCCTCGGTGCGGAAGTGCCGAGCTTTGTAGAACTCGTAGTCGCGGATACCGACCCCGGCGTAAAGGGCGATACGGCTTCCGGAGGCTCCAAGCCCGCTACTCTGGAGACCGGCGCCGTGATCAATGTGCCCTTCTTCGTCAATATTGGCGATAAAGTCAAGGTGGACACCCGCACGGACACCTATCTGGAGCGGGTCAAGTAGCGACGGATTGCGACCGCCATACTGTCAGGCCCTTTTGGAACGATGCCTATGCGGTAGAGGCGCCAGGGGGAATCGCAGAATCGCAGAAGTGGAAGGACGAACGTGCGAATCACGAAATCCGCCGATAGCGGTCTCTCTAGCATCCTCAGCGACCAGGTTCTGGATGTTATTAAAAAAATATTCCAGATTTCGCTGATTCCGACGCTGTTGTTATTTCTCTATTTGTTGTACGGATTGATCTCAGGGCAGATGGCGGATGTGGCAGGCAAGCCCACCGAATCGGCCCATGCTCTGGAATTGGTAAGGCAGCTCTCCCTCTATCTCAATATCAGCCTGGTCGTCACGTTGTTGTCCGCGATCCTGCTCTATTATGATGAGGATGCCTTCGGCGTCATTTTGCTGCTGGTCGCAGCGTTCCTCGCCTATGGGCTGCAGCTAGCCATTGACCTGATCTTCTCCTCGGATGCCACCCGCCTTGTCAATAACACGGCGGCCCAGGAGTTGTTGCGGGAGGTCCACCTGACGGCGATGATGGTAGGCGCTCCGGGCATCCTGATGATCCTGCGCACGATGTTCTCCCGCTTTATGACGGCCCGCAAGGGCGAGGATCTCGCCAACCTCACCTACGGACAGAACGCCGTCAAGGAGCAGGTTCCGAAGGCCCTGATCGGGGCGCTGGCCCACTGCTGGCAGCTCCCCTTCTGTCGCGAGGGGGTCCGCAAGGGCTGCCCCATCTATCACGCACGCACCAAGTGCTGGAAAGAGCGCGTCGGATGCATGTGCGAAGAGAGCATCATCCTGCTCTCCATGGGCGGTAAGGAGCAGTCAAAGGGCCAGGACATGACGGCGGGCGTGGGATCGGGCTTTGTCCCCATCGGCGACCTGCTCACCAAGAGCGCTGAGGAGAAGAAAGCCAATATTCCCACGCGGGCGGGGCCGCGAGGCGTGCGCATCCCGACCAACCCGCATATCACCGACCAGCAGAAGCGGCAGCGCTGCCAGAACTGCGTTATCTATAACGAACATCAGCGGCAAAAATACCAGATCCTCTCGCCGCCCTTTACCCTGATCGTTCCGGTGCTGGTCTTCTTCCAATTCGACAACCTGCTGCACCTGATGCGCAATCTGCTCGATGCCATCGATCGCCTGATCGGGCATCTCAACTTTAACAATCAGGGCAGCGCGGATATTGCCAAGGGCATCTCCGGCAACGTTCCGATTGAGACGATCCTCATCATCTGTTTTACGCTCGTTGCCATGACCTGGGCGCAGCGGTTCCTGGAGTACTGCACCTTCAAACTCAAAATCTAAGCGGAATTACGATATGGATCTCTCCGAACTGGAGCGCCTGGTACAAATTGTGAATAACGCCGCGATCAGTGACCTGACGATACGGCAGGGTGAGGCGCGGATCACCCTGCGCAAGGCGGTCTCCCCACCGGGCGTCTCTCCCGGCGCCATGCCGAGGCCATATGCCTACACATCGGAAGATGAGCCGGTGTGGGAGGGCGTTGTGGAAGAGGAAGAGAGTGACGATGCGGAAGCGGAGGAGCGTACGCTCTGGGTTACCGCGCCGCTGGTCGGCATTTTCCATCATGTCAAACCGATTGTCGGGCTGGGGGCGAAAGTGGCGCAGGGGCAGGTGGTCGGCGTCATCGAGGCCATGAAACTCATCACGGAAGTGACGGCCCCCGGATCCGGGGTGGTGGTGGATACGCTGATCGAAGAGGGCCTGCCGGTCGAATATGGTCAGCATCTGTTTACCGTTCAGCCCCAGGCGGATGTCTCTTAAGCCTGTGAAGGAGAAATTCCGATGTTCCGAATGACAACCTTACGACGCGGTTTTTCGCTTATAGAGATCCTGGTGGTCTGTGTGATCATCGCTGCCCTGAGCGCGGGGATCTATGCGTTCTACTTAGGGCATGGCAGCGGCAAGCCCGGAGAAAAGCAGCGCTCGGTGATGCAGCGTGGGCACGATCCGGAGTGCATCAACAACCTGCAGCAGCTCCGCGCGGCGCTCCAAATGGCGCAGTCGAGCGAGGAGAACGGCAAATTCCCGGCGACGCTGAAAGAGCTGCCGGGCATTCCCGAGAGCATGCTCTCCTGTCCTGACGGCCATGTGCCGTATCAGTACGACCCCAGCACGGGACAGGTCCATTGCACGCAACCGGGGCATGAAAATTTCTAATCGGAGACGGCAACCCAGGCCAATGTTTAAAAAAATACTGATCGCCAATCGCGGCGAGATTGCGGTGCGGATTATTCGAGCCTGCAAAGAACTCAAGATCAAAACCGTTGCTGTGCATTCGACCGCCGACACCGATTCCCTGCATGTCCATTGGGCCGATGAGTCCGTATGTATCGGCCCACCCGCTCCCAAAGACAGCTACCTCCACGCGCCCAACATCATCAGTGCAGCCCATATCACCGGTGCGGATGCGATTCATCCGGGCATCGGCTTCCTCTCCGAGCGCGCCTCCTTTGCGGAAGCCTGCGAAGCCTGCGGCATCAAATTCATCGGCCCCTCCGCCGCTTCGATGGAGAAGATGGGCGATAAGGCGGTGGCGCGGGAGACGATGAAGGCGGCGGGCGTGCCTGTCATTCCCGGCACGCAGGCGGTGAACGATGCACAGGAAGCGATCCGCTTTGCACAGCGCGTGGGCTACCCCCTGCTCATCAAAGCGGCGCTGGGCGGGGGGGGGCGCGGCATTCGGCTGGTTCAGAATGAAGAGGAGCTCCCACGGCAGTTGGAGATGGCGCGCAATGAGGCCGTTACGGCCTTCGGCAACCCGAATGTGTATATCGAGAAATTCGTCGAAGAGCCGCGCCATATCGAGGTGCAGGTCCTCGCCGACCAACATGGGCATGTGGTGCATCTCGGCGAGCGCGAGTGCTCCGTCCAGAACCTGCGGCATCAGAAATTGGTCGAGGAGGCGCCCGCGGAGATCCTGACCCCCCTGCAGCGCAATCGGATCGGAGATGCAGCGGTGCGCGCCGCACGCGCCATCGGCTACAGCAATGCCGGCACCGTCGAGTTTCTCATGGATGGTAAGAAGGATTTCTATTTTCTGGAGATGAACAAGCGGCTTCAGGTGGAGCACTGCGTCACGGAAGCCGTCACGGAGATCGATCTGGTCAAAATGCAGATCGCCATCGCCGCCGGGGAGAAGCTGCCCTTCTCGCAGAAAGAGATCCGGTGGGAGGGGCACTCGATAGAGTGCCGCATCAATGCAGAGGACCCGGAGCGCAACTTCGCCCCGAGCGCGGGGCGGATCGAGCGCGTCGTCCTGCCGGGCGGCAACGGGGTGCGCGTGGATACGCACATCTGCGCGGGCTACGAGGTGCCTCCCTACTACGATCCGCTTCTGGCGAAGGTGATCGTCTGGGACAAGACGCGCGCCGGGGCCATTGCCAAGATGCAGCGCGCCCTCTCCGAGATGGAGATTGTCGGCGTCAAGACCAACATCGCCTTCCAGTTGAAGATCGTCAACAACGCCTTTTATCGGCGCGGCGAGGTCTCCACCGACTTCATTCAGCGGCGCATTCTCGGCGACAGCGCCAACAACGGCGCGTCGCCTTAACGTCCATTGTGTTCCAATAGTTACCCTCTCAGTATTCAATGCGCCTGTAGGGCAGGGGCCCCGTCCCCTGCCGATGGGTTGAGGGCAGCCACAGGGGGCTGCCCCTACAATACGATGCCGCTTAAAGGAGAGCCAAGTCATGAAACGTCACTCCGCCGCGCTGCTGGCGGGGCTGTGCGTCCTGGTCAGCCTGGCAAGTCTGGGGCCGGTCGCGCACGCCGCCGAACCGCATGCTGGAAATGCACCGTCCCGCACCAGGGAGAATTTCTATCTGAGGGATGGGGATCGGGTCGTCTTCTATGGGGACAGCATTACGGATCAGCGCCTCTATACCACCTACATCGAGTCGTATTGCGTCAGCCGCTTCCCGAAAAAGCACTTTACGTTCTTCCACTCCGGCTGGGGCGGCGACCGGGTGACGGGCGGCGGCGGCGGGCCGATTGATCTGCGATTGAAGCGCGATGTGCTGGTCTATAAGCCGAATGTGGTCACCATCTGCCTGGGAATGAACGATGGGGGCTATGCCGCGTTCGATCAGGCGCGCTTCGATACGTATGTGAACGGGTATCGCCACATTCTGACCACCCTGCTGAAAGAGCTGCCCGGCGTCCGCATCACCCTCCTCACGGCTCCGCCGTTCGATGACGTGACCCGCCCGGTGACGTTTCCCGGCGGATACAACTCCACACTGGCGGCCTATGGCGAGGCGGTGAAGGCGCTGGGCCGGGAGTATGGATTGGTGGTCGCCGATACCAACGAGCCCCTGGTAGCTGCGCTGGCGCGCGCCAAGACGAGCGATGCGGTAGTGGCCGCCAATATTATCCGGGATCGTGTCCATCCCGGTCCGGGGGGGCACATTGTGATGGCGGCAGCCGTGCTGAAAGCCTGGAATGCGCCCGATACGGTCGCCGAGATCGAGCTGGACGGCAAAACCGGGAAGGTCGCCAGGCACAACAACACGCACCTCTCCGACGTGCATGTCGCGGACGGGAAGCTCACCTTCACGCATCTGGACGACGCCCTGCCCTGGCCGCTGGATCGGGACCCCAAGACCCACCCGGATACCGAGTTGGTGCTGGCCTCCACCGACATCGAGCAGACCTTAAACCGCTATACCCTGACGGTGACCGGGCTTTCGGGCGAGAAGTATACCGTCAAGGTAGACGGCGCGGAGGTCGCGACCGTCTCCGGCGCGGATCTGGCGAAAGGGGTGGATCTCGCCGCACTGCCGGGCCTGCCCGCGAACACCCAGGCGCAGGAAGTCCTGGCTGCCGTGCGTAAGCATACCAACCTCCACAACCACCGCTGGCGGGATATCCAGGTGCAGATGCAGAAGGGGCAGGACGGCATGAACGTGAGCGACGCCGTCAAGAAGCAGATGGATGACCTGGATGCACAGGAGGCGGAGGCGCTCAAGGAGCTACAGGGTAAGCTGGCGCCCAAGCCGCATACCGTGGAGATCGCTCCCGCCCCTTGACAGCTTCCCCCCCCTCACCCCCTGCCCGCTCTACCGCTTGCCTCCGAAAGAGGTCGCGCTTCGCGCAGCCCAAATCCGCTATTCTCTCGCGGATTTCGCGGCGCGGCAGAGAACACCCCCTCTCCCGCAAGGGGAGAGGGGCTTTTTGTGTCCGCGAAGGAAATCCTCCGTTGAGAATTCGGGCTGTAGGGCAGGGGCACTGTCCCCTGCCGATCTAATCGGCGCAGGACGGGGCCTGCGCCCTACATCCGGATTCTGACGTGCCGTTAGTATAGTGCCGTGAAAGCAACCCTTATCAAGGTCCTGCACCCCATGTAGAACTGCGATGATGACAGAGTATGAATCTCCGGTAATGCACGCAAATTATCAGAGAAACTTGTATCTTTCGACTTGTTTGGACGTACTGATATGTATGGAGAACAGGCACAACGCGCGTCCCCTTCGCGTTGGTGTCTGCTACTGGTCTGGGAACACACTCCTGACAGATCCCTTTTGCGACGAGAGGGCGCGGCTCGATTTGGGCATGAGCCACGGCAGGAATAACACTCCCACACGCCCTTCTGGTAAGACGGGCATGACAGTAGAAGAATCTCTGTGCATCTCGCCCTGCTCTGTGACGATGGAGTTGACTGTTGTCGCAGTAGTCGGGGCACGACACTTCTTCCGATAGCGCCCATTTTGATAGCTCCCAGATGCCAGTTCGCCGCCTGTCGAGAATTTTCGGCGGGCGGCCCCGGCGCTCTGTCGTCGGAGCGGCTGCCTGCTGCCCTGTGGATGCCTTGAGGCGAGAGGGGCACGTGCAGCCGGGAGCATGGCCTGATCCTATCTACGCCCTGATACGACCCCAGGACGCGGATGCTCTCCTCTTGAGTGTGAACGGGGAATAGACCTGAAGAGGCGGCTATGACCATGACATGTGCGGTGTTCTGGTTGGTTCGGGTGTCGCATACCACGCGTTGTAATCCGCAAGACCCTACGATTTTACGATGTTATCGGAGAGGAGGGGCGGTTGAATGAGCGACCGACGCTCCTCTCATTCCTCACGATTTCAGGACCAGGTGTTCAAGGACATCCGTATCCGCGCCTATTTCAAAGCACGGAAGGCGGGATTGAGTTATGACGACGCGCAAGATTGCGCCCAGCTTTGCGCGAAAGGAATATGGCAAGCCTACGAGGCAGGACATATCAGCCTTTCCGACCTGGAGAGCAACGACGCCCTGATCTCTCATTGTATAGGCAACTACGTGAAAAACGCCATCCGCGACCATCGGCGGCGACAAGGCCATATGGTTCTGGATACCGAACTGGGATGGGAGGAGGGCGATTTTCCTGACCCGCAGGATCCCCACCGCTCTCCGGAAAACGAAGTTTATCGGAAGGATATGCGGGAGAGGATCCGCAACGCCCTGGCCCCGCTCTCGCCGCGCCAGTTCGATTTCTTCTGGCGCTACTACATTCGAGAGGAGACGCTTGCCGAGATCGCACAGGCAACCGGCAGCACGTATTCGGGGATCTATAAGGCATTTGTGAGATTGAACCGGAGGCTGCCCGGTCTGTTGGCACAGGCGGGCTTGACCCTGGAAGAGTGTTGCGACCATCTGCGCCTGTGGGTCTGAGGTGTTGTGGTCTCTCTTTGCCGAAAATATTTTGAAAAAAGGCGCGTCTACCCGTCCATTTTCGGAGGGGTCGTGGTGTCTTATATAGCAGGGGACAAAAGCAGTTGGTTGGATAGAGAGAGACACGCCTGTGGAGACGATCAACACCGCCATTCGCGATCACGAAACCCATATGCCCTGGGAGTTCCAGCAACTGGCGGGCGTGCTCTACACGGGCTTCGATACGTTCAATGGCAGGCGAGGAAGTGAGCAGAATTAATTTTAAAATCGAATTTCGGCTGGTTCCCTTCTTGTCCACAGGAAGACCTCACTTGTGAGTGGGAGTAACCGGGAGCGTGTATAGCGAGACCGTGCAGAGAATTCTTGCCGATCCAGCACATATCGGGCCGCTGGAGGGTGCGACGCATAAGGGAGTAGCGGGAACGCCAGGTGACGGCCCGTATCTAATCCTCTGGCTGCAGATCGAAAGCGACACCATCCTGCGCGCCGCGTTCAAAACGTTTGGCTGTCCCGCTGCTGTCGCCAGCGGCAGCATGCTCGCCACTCTGGTCACAGGCCGTCCGGTCGAAAAAGCCGGACTGCTGACTACCGAGGACCTGCTGCGCATTCTCGGCGGTCTCCCCGAGGGCCGTGAGTTCTGCGCCGAGTTGGCGGTTACAGCACTTCGGGACGCTCTGATGCGTGAGAGTGTATGACACGCATCCAGAGAGGAGCTTGGGTAAATGAACCCTCCAGACACTTTGCCCTATGTTGCGACCGATGGTACCTGCGCGTTGGATACTCCGCCCAACAACTATTGCTACGGCATCAGCCAGTCCGCCGGATTGCCTTCCCCCAATCCCGACAGCCCTGGGCCATATACCGGGGGGCAACCCGTCTGGCCGACCGGTAATCCCCATCTGCCCCCGCCCTCGTG
Organism: Chthonomonadaceae bacterium; assembly: GCA_035295825.1. Taxonomy (GTDB): domain Bacteria; phylum Armatimonadota; class Chthonomonadetes; order Chthonomonadales; family Chthonomonadaceae; genus DATGIG01. The sequence continues at coordinate 16,920 of DATGIG010000508.1, forward strand.
CGTTCCTTAACACGCCGCTATGGGAGAATGGGGCTCTGCCTGTATTCTCCCCGCAGGTCCAATTGGGTCAGAAGTTGGCAACGCTTTGCCATTGCGTTTGTCTTACATGGGTCGTGCGGTAGGAGGTCTTGCGATGTCCGAAGAGGGATCTGAAATCTTACAGGAACCGGCTTTCGAGCCACCCTTGCGTCTGCCCTTCACTCCCGATCAGGCAGCCTATCAGGGGGCGGAGCAGGATAATCCGCACCAACATCCGCATCACCCACTCCCGATCCCCGGACCGGAGAGCTGATTATCGATCCTGACATCGTCCTCAAAGCCAAGAAGTACAACCTTGCCCTCAGTTTCTTCTACAGCAGCCGCTCTGATACCAGCCGCGAGTTCGGAGTAGGTCGGGGAGCCAGTTTCGGAGGTCTGGTCAAGACCGATTCGTTGAACATGGCTCCTGCGGTCATTCGTGGGGATTTCCGCCAGTACAACTTCAATAAGGTGGGCACCTCCGGCGGCATCACCACCTACACTCCCGGCATGGGCGAGGGCACGACCACCACCCTCTCCTTCGACGGAACCAACTATACCGAGTATTTCAACGATGGGATGCAACTCGTCTACCAGGCCCAGAGTGGTTCCACTGTCACCTATCCCCTGTACCAGGTCAAGGATGCCAGCGGCAATGTCCAGACCTACACTTATGGATCGGGAGCGGAAGCCGGACTGCTCAAGAGTATCCAGGTGTCTGGGGGCAACCTGGTGACCTTTCTCTACACCTCCGGAGTGGCAACCTCGCTGTTGCAGACGGTGCAGGATTGGGGCGGTCGGTCGTGGACTTTCCAATATGACAGCCACAACTACATGACCACCATGACCACTCCGTTGGGTTGTCAGACCGTCTATGCCTATTCTCTGGCGGGCAGTTCGGTGACCCTGGTTCAGACCATCACCGATCCACGGGGCTACACTACTTCCTATCAATACGATTCGCATCGGCGGGTGGTGACGATGACGGCAGGCTCTGCAGTCTGGACCTATGCCTACAATGTGGGAACCAACCAGGTCAACGTGGTTATGGTCTCCCCCTCCGGAGCGGTGACGACCACGGTTTATGGCGCGAACGGCAATATGAGCGCCATCCAGTTGCCGGAAGGCTATACGCGCTCGTTCACCTACGATCCCACCAGCTATATCAAAGTGAGCGAGACGATCCCAGCAGGCACGATCTCCAGCGTGACTTACGACCAGAAGCTGTGGCTGATCACGAGTTCGGAAGATGCCCTGGGCAATCTGACGACCTATCAATATGATACCTATGGCAACCTGACGACCTTTGTAGATGCCAACGGCAACACCACGACCTTTGGCTATGCGGGAACGGGTTCGACCCATCAGCGCATCCGTCAGACCGATCCGCTGGGCCGAGCGACGCAGTTTGCCTTCGACAGTTTCGGGCAGTTGACGAGCATGACCGATCCGCGCGGTCTGGTGACCACGTTCAGCTACGATTCCTTCGGCAACCTGGCGACGATGATGGCCTCGGACGGGACCATCACCACGAACAGCTACGATAGCCTCAACCGCCTCGTCAGCACCACCGATCCTCTGAACCGGACGACGACTTTTGGCTACGATGCTGCCGACAACCGGACGAGCGTAACCGACCCAACCGGAGCCACCACAACCTACATCTATAACACATGTTTACTACAAGCAATCGTAGATCCGCTGGGCAATCGGACGACCTACAGCTATGGACGTTATTCCAACAAGCTGACTGAGCAGAATGCGCTGGGGTTGGTCACCTCGTTCGTTTACGATAACATGGGTTACCTGACGGGCGTGCAGGATGCTCTGGGCAACTTTACCACGGTGATCTATAATGCTGCACGCCAGAAGATCGCGGATCAGGATCAACTGGGCAATCTGACGAGCTATGCCTATGACAACAACGGACGTCTGGCGAGCATTCTGGATGCTCGGGGCAACCTCAGCACGATAGTTTACAATGCTCGTGCAGATGTTACAGCCCGTGTGGATGCTCAGAGTAATCGGGCTAGTTATTCCTATGACAATGTCGGACGCCAGATCTCGGTGCAGAACCCGCTCGGCAACTTTACCACGACGGTCTATGATGCTGCCGGACAGGTGAGCGCGACCGTGGATGCGCTCAATGATCGTACGACCTATCAATACGACCTGGCAGGCAACCTGACGACCGTCACCGATGCCAACGGGCACATCACCAGCAGTGTCTATCAGTCCAATACCAATCGCCTGGCAGCTACCGTGGATGCTAACAACCTGCGCACCAGCTTTTCCTACGATGCTGCCGGACAGCAGACCGCAGTGCAGGATGCGCGTGGTAACTTCGTCAGTTTCACTTACGATAACGCCGGTCGAATGCAGACCCAGCGAGATGCCCTCAACAATGTCACGACCTCGCTTTTCGATGCTGCCGGGAGAAACACCACCCAGGTTGATGCGAAGGGCAATGTCAAAACGATGGTTTATGATGCTATTGGGCGTCTGGGCACGATCCAATATGCGGATGGAACCGCCGTCACCTTCCTCTATGATGCCCTCAATCGGCGCACGACCATGCAGGATTCAGGAGGGACGACCACGTATGTATACACGGCTCGCGGTGAACTGAGCGGTCAGACACTACCGGGCGGCTATATGCTGACAATGAGTTACGATGCAGTCGGCAACCGAACATTGTTGATTGACCCGGACGGAGGGTATTTTACCAGCACCTTCGACACGCTCAATCGCATTTCCGTGGTGCGCGATCCGGACAACAATCTCACCACATACCAGTATGATGCTGCCAGCAGGCGCTCGACCCTGATTGACGCCAACGGAGCAACCAGGAAATATCAGTATGATGCCGCTGACCGATTGACGACACAGATCGAACTCAACTCCAGCAGCGCGCCGATCATCACAATGGTGGATACCTATGATGCCGTAAGCAACCGGACGAGCCGCAACAAAGACGGTGTGCTGACAACCTGGACTTACGATAGTGGCTATCGTCTCATCGGTCAGCAGACTGCGACTGGGCATGCGACCTTCTCCTACGATGGATCCGGCAACACGACACTGAAGTGGCAGGAAGGCTCCAGTCCGATGAGCTTCACTTACGATGCGGCCAATCGGATCGTGACGATGCTGCAGGGAACGACGCTGACGACCTACAGCTACGACGCGACGGGAAATCTGACCGGAGAAAATGCTAACGCCAGCCTCACAACTAACGTATACGACGATGAGAACCGTCTGACGAGCATCAAGTTCCCGGATGGCACTTTGTCCACCTACACCTATGATGGCGATGGAATGCGAAGAAGCGCATTCAATGTGGGTGGTACATTGACCACCTTAATCTGGGATGGTTCTGACTATCTGATGGAAAAGACGCCATAGCAGGCAGGAAAGAGGGAGAGCGAGTAGATGCGGCTGCGCTTAAAACCCGATGTTTGCAAGCGTAGCTGAAGAAAATAGCCCGATTGGGAAGGAAATCTGGTATAGAGCGCGAAACATTCAGATTGCGTGTTTCGTCATCCAGTACTATCCATGTAAAGAGGAGCGAAGGAGATGCCGACAGTACGCTATACAACAATACGGGGTGAGGTGATCGCGGAGAAGCGCGGGGGAGTAAGAAGCCTCTATGTGCCCGATCCGCTGGGTTCGACTGTCGCTCTCTTGGACAACACCCAGTCTCAGACCGATACGTTTGCTTACTGGCCCTATGGCGAAGTGAGGACGCGCACCGGCACGACGGCTACTCCCTTCCAGTTCGTAGGAACCGCTGGCTACTACCAGGATAGTGTTTCCAAGCACTATGTTCGATCCCGATTTTTGGATACTGCTAAGACGAGGTGGTTGACTCAAGATCTTCTATTCAATATTCATAATCTTTACGATTATGTTAGCGACCAACCTATTAGCTACATTGATTACTCAGGTCTGTCCAAAGCTGGTATAGGCAAAGATCAATGCCCTGGTCAGAAAGCATATAATCAGTTATTGGATTACATACGAAAACATCCGAACTGCTTAAAGGCAGTTATGGCTGTGTGCAAGAACGGTATATCGTCGGAAGTACCATCTATACCAATCACGGTAAGTCCGGGTAATCCAGGAAGAGGCGAGGGTTCAGATTGGCAATGCGCTGGATTGGGAGATTCAGCATGTCGTAGGTTCCCCCCTAAGGATCGTAATGACCCTAACGAAAAATGTAAGCCAAAAGACATCTGTTTTACTGAAACTGCATGCATGAAAACAGATGAACAGAAGGCATGTCTCTTGTTGCTCGAAATTAGTAATTGGTGCAGTTGTAAATACTTGAACAAATTTAACGAAGATGCCAGTGAGAAAGTCATTTTAGCTTGTGGATTAGAAAAAACTTGTTATCCACTTTCGAAACAGAAACCGAAATAATAGATCCTAACCAACCCTCTCCTCTTTCAAGGTGAAGTCAGGAACACTTTCGGATGATGCAGACGGGACGCCCATGCTCCCAGGATTGTGTTAGGCTCCCAAAGTTGAAATAAAGAACAATCGTATATCAACCAGTTCGAGGGGGCCTATGACACGATTTCCTGTCTTGGCGGTTGCCGTGTGCTGGAACCTTCCTGCCTTGTAATACAGCAAAATAGGTTAGAATACGGTTCAAGAGTGCAGGTCGAACATAGGTCCTAACACCGCTAAACGAGACGTTGTCGAGCCAGCACAGTAGAGGCATAAATCACTATGAAAAAACCTAAATATCTGACAATGTTAATAACGTTTTTACTAATTATTACAGTATTCTCGATTCACCTTTTCTACTTCATTTACAATGAGTGTTGCAACAAGCGGCTTATCAATGCCATTTTCAGAAACGATATTAATGCTGTCAATAACGAACTAAGTAGCGGGGCAGATCCAAATACCAGATGTAATCTATCATATAATAACTATCAATGTATTAACTTTTTATTTGCTTGTTATAAGATTAACTTATCCAAATCACAGGAGAAGCCTACTGCATTGATTTTGGCAGCACAAGAAGGAAACCCCGACATAGTGAAACTCTTAATTGACCATGGTGCTGATATCAATGCAAAAACATCATGTTGCGGTCAAACAGCTCTACAATGTGCTGAAATGATGTCTGACATCTTGCCCCATAAAGGTCATCCCGAAGATGTAATCGTAATTATTAGAAACAAAATACAGCATAACAACGGTGCATTCTGACGAAGTCGAAAAATCATATAATTGTATTGTAGAAAATATACACATTGCCAAAGTATGAAATGCATCCTAGCTGTTTGTGAGACATCATTCCTAGTAGTTCATCCAGGAAGAACGCCTGGATAGATTTTGAGATCGGAGAGACGCCTCCGGTATCTCATCTCTTATCGACACCTTCTACCTTGAAGGAGTATTAGTCCTTTGCCAGTAGCTTGTGCCGCCATGTAAAATCTACCAATCAACATCCGGATATAATCGTCGGGACAGGCGCGCTCTGAGATGACCAGGACCAACCGTGCTTCGGTGACCTCTGGAGGACGTTCGCCTGGGGATGGTATCCCTCTCAGATTGACGGTCGGATTGCTACTATTGATATTGCTTTCGGTGCTATCGAAATATGCCGAAAACATACCCAGACTTATGCCGACTACATTGAATATCACAGATGACTTGCTCACCTTGCTGAAGCAGTGGTAGCAGGAGCAACGCGGTCCCATCCATCTGCTCTACCACGGCAGTCTTGACTACACCTACCCCAAATGCAGCGAACGACATCACCTGATGGAGGCATAGGCCGCTCTATCCTCGTTCCCGCTTGCCTGGCTCTGTTCAACGATACTGAAGTTAGCACCAAAGTATCGATGGGCAAAGGGGCACTGGCCATAGCATTTCTGATGGAGCAGAGCTTCACGCTCTAATGGGCCTTCGGAGGACAGATGCTCTCATGCGGAGCAGAAGGGGAGGAGAAAGGGAGCAAATGCAGAAGATGTCGGTTAGCTGGAAAGGGATGACGCCGCTGGTTGCTGTCCCAGCGGAATTTGCACAGGCAATATACTCTCCTACACTCATGGAGTATTTGACGACCGTTCGCAGGGTCTGTCTGTCCGACAGCCGCACCTGTGAGATCGGCAGCAAAGCGGCTAAGCGACAATGCGTTCGGACTTCCATCTTCTCTTTCGCACAGGAGAGTAGAAATGCCATCGAAGACTACATCCCGTTCCGTCCCGGACTGGGACCAAGCCCCACAGTTCGGAAGACGCGACACACTTTTGCCTGCATTGCGCCGACTGCACCAACTGTGCGAGGAACCGTCCTGCATCGTTGAGATCGGCTCTGCCCGAGATGAGCGACCGGAAGCCTGCTTGGGAGATGGATGGAGTACACGCGCCTGGGGATGGTTTGCGCTCCAGACCGGAGGGAGAGCCTACACCGTTGATATCGAGCCGGAAGCCATTGCCGCCTGCAAGCGGCTGACGGCCGAGTTTGCCGAGGCGATCACCTATACCACAAGCGATTCCCTGGAGTTCCTGCGCACATGGTCGCTTGCGGAGCGCGGCACCATTGACCTCTTGTACCTGGACAGCCTGGACTATATTGATACCTTACGCAGCGAACACCGCCATCTGAAGGAGGCTGCCGCCGCGCTCCCTTCGCTCTCTCCCCGCTGCCTGGTGCTGCTCGATGATACCTACCCGAGCGGGCAACTCCCTTCGGAAGGAGATGCCGACCTGACGGGCAAGGGCGCGCTGGTAGCGCCGTTCCTGCTGGAACAGGGGTTTCGGCTGGAGTGGGTCGCCGGAGGGGAGGCGCTGCTCTCGCGCGGGGCCGAAGAGATCCCACCCGTGATCGGCCTGCACGGTAAGACCGAAGCGGCGATTACCCAACGCCTTCAGGAGCACACACATAGGAAATGGCGGCAGATGTCCGCGCTCTGTAGGATCGGGCGCGATTACCGTGCCTTCGAGACCACCCCGGAAGCAACCGAGGTCCTGGCGATGGTCGCACGGCTCTGTGGGAAGGACGGCTCGGCCTGCGAGGTCGGCGCGGAGAGCGCGTTCGGGACGGTCTGGCTGGCGCTGCAGGGCATTCAGGCGACCGGTCTCCTGGGAGATCCCGCCCTCCTGGAACGCGCCCGTCAGGCCAGCTACTGGATCGGAGGAGAGGCGCAGTTTCTGGCAGGCGATCCGCTGGTTCTGTATCACGAGGAGGCTGCCCGCTATCGCGTGATCCACCATCGGGATCTGGCTGCTGCGCTGCCCACGCCCTGGCTCCGCTCCGTCCTGGCCCAGCAGGTCGCCCTGGCCGACTGGGTCGTGTTCAGCGTCCCCTCGGAGTTCGCCCCAGAGAGTGACGAGATGGATGCGCTGGGTTGTCGGCTGATGCCCCTCGAAGCGTGGAGACACCTGCTGACGCCTTTCGAGGTCGCGGACCTGCGGCTGTACGGCGCGTCCCAGCCTGGCGGGCAGGATCGCATTCGGGTGATCCTGAAGGGCCAGCCCCTCACTCCGGCCCTGCGCCGCCTCATGAGCGTGGGACCCGAACCCTATCCGTTCGGGATCAGCGTTATCGTCCATACCAGGAACGAGGCCCACCAGCTTGCCGAATGCCTGCGCACCGTACTGAGTTGGGCCGATGAGATCATTATCTGCGACATGGGCAGCACCGACGCCACCCTGCAGATCGCACATCAATTCACCGACCAGATTATTCAGCACACGCCCATCCCCAACTTCGACCGCAGCCGCAACGTGTCGGCGATGCGGGCACGCTACCGCTTTCTCTTCTATCTGGATGCCGACGAGCGGGTTCCGGAGGGGTTGGGACCGCGATTGCGGCATCTGCTGGCGACCCAGGGACATCTCTTCGAGGCGATGGCGCTGCCGTTTAAGCACCACTTTGCAGGCAAGCCGATGCAATCGCTGGCTCCCTACAAGGCTCCCTCGATCTACAAGAACGGAACCTTCTTCTACAATGCGCGGCCTCATCAGGGAGCGCGCATCGAGGGGAGGGTGGTCTACTTCTCCGCCGATGATCCCAACAATTACCTGCCGCACTACTCCTACACGGACATCTCGCACTACCTGAAGAAGATGGACCACTATACCAGCACTGAGGCTGCCAATCTCTTCCACGATGGTCGCACCTTCCACTGGCAGGAGATGATCGTGCACGCGGTGCGGGACATGCGCGCCTACTACGATGGCGGCGGCGCCTTTCGCGATGGTCCGCACGGACTGCTCTATAGCCTGCTCTCCGGATTCTACCGCATCGCCCAACATGGCAAACTGTGGGAGAGCCAATACAAAGCAGAAACCCAGGAAGGCAAGAAGCCAGGAAGGGAGGAGAGCGTGGTCCCCCAGAGCCTGGAGGAGGTGCTGGAGTTCGCCCTGGCGGTGGCGCGCGAACGTCCGGCGCAGGAACCGCCCGCCGCTGCATCCTCCACCGAAACGCTTCCGGCGGAGGTCGCCTGGTACGGCCCGCACAACAGTCCGAGCGGCTATGGCGAAGAGTGCCGCCACTTTGTGCTCGCCGCCGACCAGGCCGGGGTGCAGATCGCCGCCCGGTCCCTCTCCTGGGGCGACGATCAGAAGCTGCTGGAGGGTGCGGAAGCGGCGCGGCTGCAGGAGCTTGAGGGCAGAGACATAAAGCCGGGGTTTGTCCAGATTATTCAGAATTTTCCCCAGGGTTTTGTGCGCCATCCACAGGCAGGAAGAGCGATCGGCAGGACGATGTTCGAGACGGATCGGCTGCCCGAAAGCTGGGTGCAGGCGTGCAACCGCATGGATGCAATCTGGGTGCCTTCCGAGTTCAACAAAGAGACCTTCCGCCTGGCGGGAGTGGCTGCCGAGAAGCTGGTGGTCGTGCCCGGCTGCTTCGATCCGGTGCCCTACTTGAAGAAAGAGAATCTAACCACAGAGGTCACAGAGGAACACAGAGGGAACACAGAGAAAAACAAAGAGAGGGAAGAGGGGAAGTTCACCTTTCTGTCGGTGTTCGATTGGACGCGGCATAAGGGGTGGGATGTGCTGCTCAAAGCGTTTGTGCAGGCATTCGAGGGCAGAGACGACGTGCAACTTGTCCTTAAGGTCTGGTCGTCGCAGGGGTACACGCCCCAGAATATCCGTGACCAGGCTGCCGAACTGCTGCGTATGGAGGGCCACGATCTGGATGCCGATGTCCGCATTCGCTTTGTCTTCGAGCGCCTCACACAGAGGGAGTTGATCGCCCTCTATCAGGCGTGCGACGCCTTTGTCCTGCCCAGCCGGGGCGAGGGCTGGGGACGACCCTACATGGAGGCGATGGCCTGCGGGCTGCCCACGATTGGGACGAACTGGAGCGGCAACACCGCCTTTATGACCCCCGAGAACAGCTACTTGCTCGACTATCGGCTTGTGCCAGTGCCGGAGATCGGCTGGCGGGAGATCCCGACTTATCAGGGGCATCGCTGGGCCGAGCCGGATGCCGACCATCTGCGAAACACCTTGCGCGCTGTCGTGGATAACCGCGAGGAGGGTCGGAGGAAGGGAGCCCTCGCGAGGGACGAGGTCTGCGCCAGGTTCAGCCGGGAAGCCGTCGGCAAACGGATGGCCGAGGAAATCCTTCACCACAGAGAACACAGAGGGTCACAGAGAAAGACCACAGAGAAAAGCATAGAGCACGATCCACAGATTAACGCAGATTACCACAGATTACAAACCACAGAAGAGAACAACCAGGATGGCAAGAAACCAGAAAACCAGGAAGGGAATACGGGAGAAGCATCCAGCCTGCGCCCTTGCTCCCCTCTCCCTTTAAGGGAGAGG
>DATGIG010000509.1:0-5565 GCA_035295825.1 Chthonomonadaceae bacterium
TGGAGGTGACGCAGGCCTGGCAGAAGATGCGCGAGGCGCGCAGCCGCATCGAACAGGCGCGGATACAGCGCTCCGGAGCGGAGGCGACGGAGATGGTAGCGGAGAAAGCCTACGAGGTAGGACGCGGCACGGTCCTGGAAGTGCAGGCGGCGCAGCGCGAGGTCCGGCTGGCGCGAGAGCGCGAACTCCAGGCGGTCTACGACTTGCATGTGGCAGCGACGGATTTTGCGGCGGCGCAAGGAGCGACTGTGCCGGACGCCGCCCTGAAACCGGCGGGCAGAGCCAAGTGAGCGCGACACGCTGGATTATGGGAGCGCTCGGCATCGTCCTCGTGGTCGGTATGGGGGCATTTTTCCTCCACTCCCGGAGCGATACGCAAGAGACGCCGCCTCGACAGCCGCAGGGAGGACAGACTTCCGGTGTGCCCGCCCCGCCGCCGCCCCAGGACAAACCGGACCCCCTTGGCGAGACTTCCACGCTCTCGCTGATTGGCAGCGTGCAGGCCGATGCCCTGGCGACGCTCTCTGCGCGCATGCCCGCCCGGATCGTGCGAGTAGGAACCACAGAGGGCGCAACGGTACGGCGTGGGCAACTGCTGGTGCAATTGGATGATGCCGAATTCCGGGGCCAGGAGCGCACGGCGCAGGCGGGCGTGACGGCGGCGCAGGCGCAATTGGCAAAGGCGAAGGCGGGTTATGCGGCCCAGAGGGTGAAGGCAGATGCGGAGGTTCAGACGGCTCAAAATGGGCTGCATCTGGCGCAACAGAAGCTGCAGCAGGCGGCTCTGGCCCGCGATGCCGCGCGTGCGGAGGGCAACGCGGACCTCACTGCCGCGGAGGAGGGCGTCCATAAAGCCGAGATCGGGCTGGATCGGGCCAAAAAGACGCTGCACGACCTGGAAGAACTGGATAAAGTGGGCGGGGTGTCCCGCAACGAACTGGAGGGAGCGCGCACCCAGGTAACGCTGGCGCAGTCGGACCTGGACGGGGCGCGGGCGCAGGTCAAACGCTTGAAGGAGGGGCCGAACGGCGTCTCCTATCGAGTGGCTCTCGCACAGAAGGATGTGGACCAGGCAGAGGAGGGGGTTCGGCAGGCGCAGCAGGGCATCGAGACGGCGGAGGAGGGGAGAAAGCAGACCCTGGCCGTCGCCGATAAAGATACCCAGGCGGCGCAGGCGGCGCTTACACAGGCGCAGGCAGGCGTCTCCAGCGCACACGCCGCCGTGCTTGCCATGCAGGTGGTCAGCCCTCTGGACGGCATTGCCACGGGCCTGGCGGCACGGGCCGGAGAGACGGCGCAGCCTGGGGTGCCGCTCGTCACCGTCGTCTCCCTCGCCAGCCTGCGCGTGGATGCGCTGGTTCCGAGCCGCCAACTGCCGCGCCTCCCCCGAGGGCAGGCCGTTAAAATCACCGTTGACACGCAGCCCGGCACAACGTTCGCCGCCAACGTCAGCGAAATCTCCCCGATTGCCGAACCCGATGGGCGTACGTTCCGGGTCAAATTCCGCTTTCCGCACCCCGTAGCCCTGCGCCCCGGCCAGACCGCACAGATCACGATATTTTCAGATATGCATTCGCCCTGATCTGACGGTACAATATTATGTTTTTCAGGAGGTCATACGATGGATAATGCAGTCAGGCTGATGCCGATATTCGGGATTGTCCTCTGGTGGCGGATTGCGGAAAACACCAATAAGCCGGGCTGGCTGAGTCTTTTCATGCTTATCCCCATTGTCAGCATCTTCGTCGCCTATTACATGGCGTTTGTAGAACCGGACAGGATTCGATGACCGATTCCCCACACGAACCTCCGAAGGGGTTCATCAGGATACATCCCACTCGGTGAGAGCCGCCGCGCGCTGCACCACTGCGACGTTATTTGTCTCAACCAGGCCGTTCTCGGCGGAGATGCAGAGTTCATGCAGCAGCGGATAGAGCCCGCCGGTTCCTGTATATTGAAAGATACGCATTTGAACGGAGGGAGAACGCCGGTTCGGAGAAGTCAACTTCATCTCCTTCCAGGCCTGCTGAACGGTGCGGCCCAGAAAGGACGTATCGGTCGTGTTGTCAATGACAAAGACCACGCGCTCCAGCGGCATGATGTTGACCAACTGATTGATCTCATAGACACAGCCCGCATTCTGCGGCGAGAAGCCCCGAATATCCATCAACACCGCTTCGCTCGTGTCTACAAGATGGGTCAATACCATTTTCCAGGTGTCGTCGTGGCAGAAGAAATCGTTGATCCGGCAGCGGCCATCGTGATCCGGTTCCACGTCCATCCGTGTGAGATGGTGCTGGAGGGCCTGGTACCCGTCTACAAACTGGCGCGCCACCCGCCGGACCAGAAAATCCAGAAAGTGGTGCGGCTGTACGGTCGTCATTGCCAGGTCGGGGCCGGAGATGAATTGGATGCTGCCCACATGCCGCCAGTAGGCTGCGAGTATCTCGTAGAGCCGTTCGCTTCGCCTCCCCAGCGCAAAGACGCGCAAATACAGCAGCTTCGGACGCATCCGTAGGCGGTGTGCGCCGCGAAACCATCGAAACCCGATCCTGGCGACCAGTTTATAGAGGTAGAAAGCTCCAACCCCCGAAAGGAGCCATAGAGGCCCTTCAAAAACCAGGCCGATGGAATACACCAGGCTGAAAAACAGCCAGAGAGCGTCCAAGGCGAGGGATTGATCGCTGAGTTCTTTACGCTCGTACTGCCGCCGGATCACCCAGACCGCCAGAACACCGGGCACGCTGAACACCAGGAAACCCACCAGCAGGATCGCGATAAAATCCCCTGTTCCTCCCAGTTTGAAGTGCGAGCCGATCTCCGCAGCGACATGCATACGCTCTGTGCTGCTGCCGACAAAGGAGGTAGCGACCATGGCGCCGGTGATACATACAATAAAGTAGATCATGACCAGCGGCGCGACCGCGCGGATCCGATGGCTGAGAAAGGTCTGTATGCAGAGGGTGGGGATGAGGTTTGTGCTGATCCAGAGTAGCGCGAAATCCCCCACACTGACCTTCGAATGAAGCAGGAAAGCGAACGTCGCAAGAATGGCGAATATGCAGCAGTAGAGAGTAAGGAACGTCGCCTTACTCCGCCATGTCGTCGCCACTACCATCTGGAGCATCAGTACGACCGGCCACATATACACCCAGAATAGCACCAGAAATCGGAGCGGAGACAAGGCGATATGGCCTGCACGTAAAAAACAGGTCGCCATAACCAGCGCAAAGGCAATCCCGGCCCCTGCGTAGATGGCAGCCGTTCGCCAGGGACGATTACGAACATCGGTGTAGAGGGCTTCTGCCGTGGGAGAGGATGCCTGCGAGGTTTCGTTCAGAAATATCATGTGGAGCGGGCGTTCCACCGGCAGGTCGAACCCGAGGGAAGCGCCCGGCAGATCGAAGTCTCCTTTTTTCCTCTTTGCGCTGGCGTTCATCCTCTGAAGGATGGCCCGCCGATAGAGCCACAGGAGGGCGAAAGAGACCGGAAACGTCAGCAGTGCCGACAGGACCAGGATGAAAGGCAAATTTCCGGTCAGAGCAACGACGACAGGATCGTATGCATGTGGCATAAAGCTGGCACCGCCTTTCTTACCGCACATGGGCCGGACGCACGGGGAGCGCCGATCAGAACGCCACAGGCGCTGCTGCCCCCTCCCCGATCACGGTCGTCCATTCGCGCACCTTCCAGCGCGTGATCAGGCCGTTTACAACATAAGGATCGGTCTCTGCAAAGGCCTCGACCACTTCCGGAGATTCGGCGCGGAAGAACAGCACGGCGCCATCCACCGGGTCGGCGAATGCACCTCCCAGCAGGAGTTCTCCACGCTCCAAGGATTGGCGGGCATACGTCAGGTGGGCGACGCGGAACGGCTTCCGCCGCTCGGCATAGTCCTCGACAACCTCATAGAATAGCAGATAGTGCTTCATGTTCTCTCTCCCACATGTGTCATCCCGGATTGCTTCTCGTTCTCTCTACTTTCCGCCGACGCACGCAAATCTCCTGCTTTCAGAGCCGCTTCTTGATCCCGATGTTTCTTATCAGGATGAAGAATCTCCGGTTCGAGGCCCGACTTGACTTCCGGAAGACAGTGACATATAATGGGCGGTAGGCGCGGTGCGGATCGCGCTGAGGGCGTGAGGAGGTGTCAGCGATGACCGCAACAAAGGAGAGTGAGCCCCATTCCGCCGTGCGTTTTGGAGTGGTTGGCGCGGGCTGGTTCGCCTCGCGGCGACATTTACCGGAAATCTGTGGTTCTGCCCGGATGGAGTTAGCCGCGCTGTGCCGACGCGATACGGAGGCACGCGGCAAGATAGCGACGAAGTTCGGGGTCCCGGCAGAGCGGGCCTTTGCCGACTGGCAGGAGATGCTGGAGACAACGGAATTGGACGCCGTGCTGATCGCAACGCCGCCCGCCCTCCACTACGCGCAGGCGAAGGCCGCGCTGGAGCGGGGCCTGCACGTTCTCCTCGAAAAGCCCATGACAATAAGGAGCGCAGAGGCGTGGGAGCTGGTGGCGCTGGCGAAGGCGCGCGGCATCCAACTGGGCGTCGCCCTGAACCCGCCCTTCTGGGCGCATACGCATAAGATGCGCAGGGCCTTACGGCAGGAGGCGATGGGCGCGCTGGAGAGCGCCTCCCTCTACTGGTCGGGTTCGGCGGAGTATGTCTTCGGGCGGGCGCCCGCACCGGAGAACCTGCCGGGTATCGTGCCGCCGACCATGTTTCGGGCCGACCCGGCGCTGGGCGGAGGCGGATACTTTATAGACGGCGGCTCGCACCTGGTCTCGGAACTGCTCTGGGTGACGGAGCTTTCGGCCCGTCGGATCACGTGCCTGATGGATGCCACTCCCCTGGACATGCGGGTCGCGTTCAGCGTAGAATTGGAGAACGGCGCCATCGGCACGATCAACGCCATCGGCGACAGCAAGTTTAGCACCCGCCGTGTGCGCAATATCTTTGGGGCCACCGGCGGTACGATCACTGTCAACGGGTTCGACTTTGAGACGTATATTCAGATGCAGGGGCACGAACCGCAGCGCTTCAAAGAGGATGACCTGCTTCCGGTCGCCTCGCCGGTGCTGAACTTTGTGGATGCCATCCAGGGGAGAGGTACGCTCTCCTCTCCTGGGGAGCATGGGGCGAAGGTCGTGGAGGTGATCGAAGCGGCCTACGAAGCCGCGACCACCGGCCAAATCATCACCCTTAGAAAGGAATCCCCACCCGCCGCGGGTGGTTAGCAGATTTATGGAGATTGTGGTATTGGGAAGCGGGACGTCGCATGGCGTTCCCATGATCGGATGCACCTGCGACGTGTGCCTGTCGGCAAACCCGAAGAACAAACGGTTTCGGCCCTCGATCCTGGTGCGGTATGAGGGCAAAGCGATCCTGGTGGATACGACGCCGGAGTTACGACTACAATCGCTTGCGGTGGGATTGAACCGGGTGGATGCCGTGCTGATCACCCATACCCACGCGGACCATATCATGGGGCTGGACGATATGCGCCGCTTCAACGACCTGGCAGACACGGAGATCCCGGTCTATGGCGATGCGGACACCC
>DATGIG010000510.1:0-3462 GCA_035295825.1 Chthonomonadaceae bacterium
CGTGCGGACCCTGCACAACGACGTGGACTTCCTGACCCTCAAATACGATCCCAACGGCCATCTTCTCTGGAGAGCCCGCTACAACGGGCCGGGCAACGACGTGGACCGGGCGCGCTCTATTGCGATGGACAAGGACGGCAATGTCTACGTGACCGGCGAATCGGACAACGGCAAGGGCAACGGTCTGACACGGCTTTCCGGGCTGGACTGGGCGACCATCAAGTACGATAAGGACGGCCACCAGATCTGGGTGGCTCGCTACAACGGGCCAGATGATGGCGAGGACTGGCCCCTCAAGGTCTGCGTAGACTGGCAGGGTTGTGTCTATGTGGCCGGCTATTCCGTGAGAAAGCGGCATAATAGAGGCCGCACAATCATGCCCTGCGAATGGACGCTCGTCAAGTACGATCCGATGGGCAGGCAGTTGTGGGTGCAGCGGGAACGCGCTCCGGAAGACTGGTCTCAGTCCGAAGCGATCGATATGGTTGTCGATTCCCCTGGCAACGTCTATGTCACCGGATGGATCGGGACCGCTCACCTGGGTCCCTCCAGGGCGGACCTCTTGACCATCAAGTACAATTCGGATGGAGAATGCCTATGGAGACGCACCTACAGCGGTAACGGGATCGGCAATGTCTTTCCTTGCCGGATCGCTCTGGATGGATCGGGCCATGTGTATGTGGCCGGCAAGCAGTATGATGGCGACCTGATGAACAATGGCACGCAAATGGATATCGTGACTCTCAAATACGATGCCGATGGCAATCGGAATTGGGTCCGGGTCTACGATAACGGACATCAGGATGATATCCCGCAGGCGCTGGCGGTGAATGCGGCCGGGGATGCCTGTGTGGTCGGATCTACCACGCCGAGCGGGGGGACTATATGTTACCTGAGCCTCTGGTACGACCCCAATGGCAGCCACCGGTGGGCGACCGCATATAAAGGCACGGCCAATATGAGCGATTATGCGATGGACGTGGCGATAGACCCTGCCGGCGACATGGTTGTCACCGGTCGCGCTACGGATGCTGTCAGGAACAGGCATGCCGGGACGGCATCGGACCTTGACCTTAGAGCGGATAATGTCACCCTTAAGTATGACCCGACCGGCCGCGCCCTCTGGAAAGGAGTCTATGAGGGGGGAGTGGGTTGGGGCGCTGATCCTTGCATGGTAGCCATAGACAACCAGGATTGTGTCATCGTTGCCGGGCAGTCGGATCAGGGCAACAATACCCCGGTCATCACGGTCATCAAATACGCCGCGGAGGCAAGCCCTTAACCCCTCACCCACAAGGGGCGAGGGGTGAGGGGTTTCCAGGCTACCAGTGAAGCGCCGGATCGCGCCGCTCTGAGGCGGCCATCTCACGCTGCGGGCAGAGGTCCGTGTCTTGGTCCGCCCGCTGATACAGCCGCCGGTGAAGGCCCTCCGGGAAGATGGAGACGACCGTATCTCCCCGCCACTTCAGCTTTAGCGACCAGTCCAGAAGGTCTTCCACGCGCTCCTCGATCGCCAGGGGGAAAGAGACGCTGATCGTGTCACCGGGGGCAGCGTTCTCTATCCTGACGTAAGTCCCACGCCAGGAATAGGGAACAGCAGCGCCGTTACGCGCGACGGAGACCCCTTCGGGCGCCGGAGAGCCGGGCACGCGCACCGAGAGCGGCCCCTCCGTATGCATCCGCACGTCCAGCCGCCCCACGTGCGGCTGATAGCTCAGCACGTCCGCCTCCCTGCTGAAGCGGTTGAGATGGAGATTCATGTACAGGCCGTCCGGCTTGCGGGTCAGGATATGATCCCAGGCCAGGAACAGGGCGCGAGGGCCGGCGCCGCAGCAGCAGCCCATCATCACGCCATCCGCCGTAAATTCGTTGGGCAGAGTCCGGCCCGCGTAGCCGCCCATAATGCGCGCGTCCATATTCTGAAAGCTCTGGGTGGGGCTGTCTTCCCGCGCCGGACCGGCAGGCCGGGGCAGCCATTCCTCCTTCGTCCACTGGCTTTCGAGCAGGTGGTTGCGGACGAACCGCTCCGCGTGAGTCCAGTATTCGTCATGGCCGGCCTCCGCCAGCTTGATCGCCAGGTGGACCATGTCCGTGATGTTGCAGGTCTCGCTGTGCTTGGTAGTATAGTACGCCTCCGTCCCGACGCCTTCCGGGAACCAGCCGAAGGAGCCGCTGGTAGTCAGGGCCCAGTCGAAGGCGCGCTTCACCCAGGCGATCAGATCGGCATCCTGGACAAGCAGGGCGTAGCGCAGCACGCCGGCCATGCTGAGCGAGCGCGTGTGAAAATGCCCGGCGGCCAGGTGCATCTCATCCGGCCAGAACGAGCCGTCGGGCCGGAAGATGTGGCTTTCGTCCACGATATAATGCAGGAAGCGGCGGGCCAGCTCCAGGGCGCGTTCGTCGCCGCTGATCTCGGCGTACTTGACGAGCGGCAGGATCAGGCCGCCGCCGTTATAGCAGCAGGGCTCGCCCGGCGTCGCCGGGTTCCAGCCGTCCGGGAAACGGCTGGCATAGGGAAAATAGCAGTAGGCGTATCCGGCCCGGCGCTTGACAATATGGATGGCGCTCTGCCAGAGGCCGTTGACCATCCGATCGAGGTGAGACTTGAGGTTTGGGCTTTTGTCCTGCAGGTACCAGGTGACCAGTCCGTTCAAGGCACGGGTCTGATCGAACATCTCGGCTTCATACAGCGACCAGGGCGTTTCCGGCCGGTAGGCCAGCCCATCCTCCGGGTTCAGGTTCTGCACCAGCAGCCGGCGGTAATTTTCCTCGATCTCCGTTCCATGCGCATCCCCCGTCATCTCGCGGGCCAGAATAAGCGAGTCGATGTAGCGGGAGAGAACATCAATGAGGTCCCAGCCGTTATGGGTCGCCGAAGGGTTGTCCGAAAGATGGATATAGAAATAGGGATAGCCCGTCTGCACGTCGTGGTTGCCGATCATGTGCCGGATAGCCAGTCGGGCATGATCTCGAAGATCCAGGGTAGCCGGTACCTGCATGCCGCGATCCCCTCCAAGCAGTGTCTGGTATGCGAACATGCTTCCGGGCCCGAGCGCGAAATTCCTGCCTGACCCTGCTTACCTCCCAGGGCTATTCCGTTCTCGGCAGTCGCTCTTTGGAGTGCGGGAGCTCGCTCCTTTGGAGTGCGGTGGCTTGCCACTTTGGAGTGCGGGAGCTTGCTCCCGCTTTGCATTGGGGGGCGGCTTGCCGCCCCTTCTGCTTCATCCGCGGTCTGGCGCCCCTTCTGACGAAGACGGCGGCAAGCCGCCTTACAGAAAGCGATGGCTTGCCACCGCACTCCAAAATAGGAGAACGGAATGACCCTCTGCTAACCTGCGCCCCTGGAAGGCAAGACAGGGCGGCAAGGTCCGTGGCGAGTGGGAGGGCGGGATAACAAAGGAACCAGGCCGCCGAACACGAATATAGAAGCGCCGGGAGTCGAGAGGTGGAAAACGCAAGGAG
>DATGIG010000511.1:0-5810 GCA_035295825.1 Chthonomonadaceae bacterium
GAATGGGCCATCTGGCACGCCCTCCTCTCGCCCCGGCTGGAGCTCCACTCCATCACGGCGACCCGGATGGCAGATACGCACGCCACGGACGCGGACGGCCTGGCGACCTACCTGGTCCGCCTGGTGGTGGATAACACGGGCTGGCTGCCGACCTACATCAGCAAAAAGGCGCTGGAGAAGAAAGTGGTACGCGCCCTGGTGGTGGAGTTGGAACTTCCCGAGGGCGCGCAATTGCAAACAGGCAAGACCCGTATGGAGGTCGGGCAGTTGGAAGGCCGCGCCTACAAGGCGGCGTCTCCCTACGGCTGGGCGGCGGACCCGACCGCCGAGCGCGCGAAGGTCGAGTGGGTTCTCCGCGCCGCGCCGGGGTCTGCCATCAAGCTGACCGCCCGGCACGAGCGCGCCGGCATCCTCCGCACGGAGGCGACGCTAACCTAACCCCGAGGGGTTAGGTCAGGCTTTCGGATAGTTGCGTGCGATCCAGCGCTGGGCCAGCCAGCCGTTGATGGCGCCCATCGTCAGCCCGAAAGCCGCCATGCAGATCGTCAGCGCAGGCATCATGATCATCAGCGCCATGCTGATCAGGAGGCCGAGGAGGGGGTTGCCGTTCAAGATGCCGGCCAGCAGTCCGAAGCTGGGCACATTCAACAGGGCGATGACCACCCCATAGACCAGGGCGCTGGCCCAATTCACGCCCCGCTCCGTGCGCCCGGTCACGATGAGCCAGAACCAGAGACAGCCGCAGCCGATGGCCGCGCCGGGAATCAGCGGCCAGAGCGATTCCCACTTGCTCGCCTCCTGCGCCCAGGCGTGGGAGGCGGCGAAATCCGGCAGGATCTGCCGGATGCCGAACGCCGCCAACAACACATGCAGCACGCCGAAGGCGATCAGGCCATTCAGCAGCATCATGCCCAGCAAGCCCGCGCTTCCGGGCCGTAACCGTCGTCTTCCGCTCATCCTGCTTGCTCCTAACCCTTTACTTTTCGGAACGCCTCTTGCGCGGCGGCGATCAGATCGGCGATATCGCCATCCGTCATCGCCAGCGAGAGGAAGGCCGCCTCGAACTGCGAGGGCGGCCAGTAGATGCCCTGCTCCAGCAGGGCGCGGAACCAGAGACCGAACCGCGCCGTATCCGAAGTCTTCGCCGACGCATAGTCCACCACGGCGGGCGCCTCCGTGAAGAAGGCCGTAATCATCGAACCTACTTGATTTACGAGAACGGGCACGCCTTCGTTTCGCGCCCCCGCCCTCAATCCCTCTGCCAATTGCGCCCCCAGCGTCTCCAGGCGCGCGTAGCCTGCATCGCCGCTCTCGCGCAGCAGCTCCAGCATCGCCAGCCCCGCCGTCACGGCGACAGGATTGCCGGAGAGCGTCCCCGCCTGATAGACCGGGCCGACCGGAGCCACGGCGTCCATGATCTCCGCCCTGCCCCCATAAGCCCCCAGCGGCAACCCACCCCCGACGATCTTGCCCAGCGTGGTCATGTCGGGCGTGATGCCGTAGCGCGCCTGTGCGCCGCCGTAGGCCAATCGAAATCCGGTCATCACCTCGTCGAAGATCAGGAGCGCCCCATGCTTATCGGTCAATTCGCGCAAAGTCTCCAGAAAACCTGCAGCGGGCGGAACGCAGCCCATGTTGCCGACGACCGGCTCCAGAATAACGCAGGCGAGTTCCGCGCCCCAGGTCTCGAACGACTCGCGCAGGGCAGGAAGATCATTATAAGGCAGCGTGAGGGTGTCGGCGGTAACGTTGGCGGGGACGCCCGCGCACTCCGGTAGGCCCAACGTCGCCACCCCGGAGCCCGCCTTCGCCAGCAGAAAGTCCGCGTGGCCGTGGTAGTTGCCCTCGAACTTCAGGATCTTATTGCGCCCGGTGAAGCCGCGCGCCACCCGGATGGCGCTCATCGTCGCCTCGGTGCCGGAAGAGACGAGCCGTACTTTCTGGACCGAGGGGACCGCCGCGCAGATCTCCTGTGCCAGCCGCACTTCCAATGCGGTGGGCGCACCGAATGTCGTTCCCTTCGTAAGCTGCTTGCGGATCGCCTCCAGGATATGCGGGTGCGCATGGCCGAACAGCAGCGGCCCCCAGGACCCGATGCAGTCCAGATACCGGTTCCCATCCGCGTCGTATAGATACGCGCCCTCGCCCCGCTCGATAAACAGCGGGTTGCCGCCCACCGCCCGAAAGGCCCGCACCGGCGAATTCACCCCGCCGGGGATCACCTGAACCGCTTCCTGAAACAGCGCCAGCGACTTCTCGTTCTTCATCCTTCCCTCTCTGTCTGCGATCTCGTGGCCCACCGGGTGGGCCTCCTTCCGATCCGTATCCTACATTGTACCGTTTTCTTACCGTTGCCGATCACACGCGGGGCAGGAATTTCTCAGCCTCTCCATAACGTGAAGACGGGCCAGAGGCTGGCTCTGGCCCGTCTGTTACGGAGTGTTCCGGTGACTGAAGGGAGCGATCGAAGAACACATATAAAAGATTGCGGAGTTCTCACGATTCAGGCGGAACAACATGCTGAAGCGATCGTCAGTTTTTGACAATGGTCTCCCAGATGACCTCCCGGATCCCGGCTTTACTCCGGAGGATATGCGAGATGTGCTCCATCTCCTCCTTCAGATCCACTTGCGGATGGGTCCTCAATTTCCGCAGGACCCCGGTCAGATAACAGACAGTCCCAACGCAACGTACCTCCAACATGGAGGAATCAATCAGACGTTTGGTGATCTCAGCGCGCGCCATTCTGGTAGCTTGCGCATTCTCAGCAGGCATCAGGATCTCCTTTCCCAATACCGCGCATGGCTTCCGAGATGAAAAACGCCTCCGAACGGTGTTTTTTACTCGATACTCTTCGGTTGGACTCTCAACCGTGTTCAGAGAATCGGTGTCTTATGTCCGAACCCAAATCCCTCTACTTGACGACATACCGGCCCGATTTTCTGATCCATGCGCACGAACGTTGTACGCTTCCCCGGTTCTGATTGCAAGAGATGGCTACTTGCTCCCGCAGCGCCGTCCATTTGGCGGACCGCTCCTTAACTATTTGGACGTTCTTTGTTGTATAATGTTCCATCGGAACATGATATATTATAACATACTACCATACCATCGCGGAGGACGCGGCAGACGCCCGTATCCGCACTATCCGTCGTGTTGAGGAACTTCGACCCTATGTCAGATCGTCCGTTTCATGATGACCTATTCATGCCGCCGCCGGAGCTGAAGGAAGCCTGGGAGCGCCACAAGGAGATTGTCAAACTCGGCCACCCCGTGCTGCGCCAGGTAGCCAAGCCGGCGACGCGCATTCTCGTCCCGGAGACCCAGCGGCTTATCGAGAGGATGAAGGTGGTAATGAAGGAGGCGAACGGCCTCGGCCTCGCCGCGCCGCAGGTCGGCGTCTCCACGCGCATCCTTGTCTACGATGTGCACGATGAGATGCAGGTCCTGATCAATCCGGTGATCCAGAACCGGAAGGGCGAACAGCTCGATCCTCCGGAGGGCTGCCTCTCCATTCCCGGCCTGCAGGGGCAGGTCAAGCGGGCGCTGGAGATCAAGGTCAAAGCCCTGAACCAGCGTGGGCGTCCCATCACCCTGCGCGTCACCGAACTGGAGGCGCGCGTCATTCAGCACGAGATCGACCACCTGGACGGGATCCTGTTTATCGATAGGGCGGACCCGGAGACGCTGGGCTGGGCGACCGGCTCCGATGAGGCCGAAGAGGGCGATCCGGCGACGCGCGAATAGCTGCAAGCCAGACCGTAGGGCGCAGGCCCTGTCCTGCGCCGATAGCCGGGAGCGTTTGCGTCCCGGCTTCAGGAGGTAGACATGGCGCGTCAAGCACTGCGCGTGGTCTTTTTCGGGACGGCGGAGTTCGCCGTCCCTTCGCTTATCGCTCTGCTGGAAGCCGGGCATGCGGTCCTGGCGGTCGTGACGCAGCCGGACAAACCCCAGGGGCGGGGCATGCAACTGAGCGCCTCTCCGGTGAAAAAGGAGGCGGAGCGGCGGGGCTTGCCGGTCCTGCAGCCCCGGCGCGTGCGGCACGAATCGTTTCTGGAGAAGATGCGCGCCCTCGCCCCCGACGTGCTGGCGCTGGCCGCCTTCGGGCAGATCATCCCGCAGGCGCTGCTCGACCTGCCCCCCCTCGGCCCGATCAACGTGCATGGCTCGCTGCTGCCGAAGTATCGCGGCGCAGCCCCTATTCAGCGGGCAATCATGGCGGGCGAGTCCGAGACGGGCGTTACGACGATGTGGATGGATGCCACCCTGGATACCGGCGATATGCTGCTCGCCGCCGCCCTCCCCATCGCCCCGGACGACACATCAGGGACCCTGACGCCGAAGCTGGCAGAGCTGGGAGCGCACCTGCTGGTGCAGACCCTGGAGGGCCTCGCCGCTGGGACGCTGCCCCGCCGCCCGCAGGACCATACGCAAGCCACCTTCGCCCCCGCCCTCTTGCCCGAGGATGGCCTGATCCGCTGGGACGAGCCGGCCCAGGCCATCGTCAATCGCATTCGTGGGGTCAGCCCGAAACCGGGCGCGTATTCGGAGATCCGGGGCAGGCGGGTAAAGCTCTGGGCCGCGCAGGATGCCGACACAATCACCGATCTCGCTCCCGGCACGGTGCTGGGCGTCTCCAAAAATCCGCCGGGGCTGCTGGTCGCCGCCGGGCAGAACACCACCCTGCGCCTACTGGAAGCCCAGCCGGATAGCGGCAAGCGGATGCCCGCCAACGCCTGGGCCAACGGCCTCCGTCTCACCCCAACCGACAGGTTCGAGACGAGACAGGATGGATAGGAATTCACGTTCGGTGATATACAGAATGCAGAATTGGAATATTGAGTGTTGACTGAATTCGGGGAACAAAGATCGACTACACTATGGTGTGACCGAGGAATGCGCCAAACATGCTGAGCGCGTGTCACACAAATGGTCGGCTACACGTTCTATCTACTGTCAGCTCTGGTTTGCTCTCCTTCGGCTACCGGATTTACGAAGCGTACTGCCAGGATCATTCTGTTTTCAATGTTGCGGCCCCGCTCATGGGCCGGGTACAGAACGTACCCGTCTGGAGGGCCTGCGGCCAAGCGTCCTCACGGACGCAAAAAGCATCTTCCCGGCGAGAACTGAATGACCCTGGCGTACTGCCGGTGCGTTTCTTGATTCCGGCAACTTCTCCTGTGCGTAAGAGCAATGCACTGAAGTGCTTCGCTGGTAGCCTTCGGCCCAGTGTCGGCCTGCGCCGACACATACTCGCTCGGAGTTTGTGCGTGTCCACGTAGGTGGACACTGGGCCGAAGGCCACCAGCGAGGGAGTTTACTCCCTTGAGCCTTTTTCATAATTCCAGAATCTCACATTTATGAGTGCTAACAACTAGCAATGAATGGTAAATTCCCGAATTATGAAAAAGGCTTGTAACAAGATTGCCGGAATCAAGAAACGCACCTCGTACTGCCTGTTCAGCAGGAATCCTTTTATCTACAACGAACTTTACCATTAACACCAACAAGGTAACGCTGCTCGAAGGGAGGCTATCCTGAATGGACAACTCGCAGGTCCCAGAACTCATTGCACAATTGAAGAACAAACGCGATGCCGTTCGCCAGCATGCTACTCAAGCATTGGTGAAGATCGGCCCTCACGCTATTCCCGCTCTCGTCGAAGCATTGAAAGATGAGAGTGCCAATATTCGTTCGGAGGTCGCCCTGGCATTGGCGAAGATTGGGAATGCCTCTACTGATCCCAACCTCATCATGCAGTTGGCGGAGATCGGCACTCCGGCTATTCCCAGCCTTATCGAGGCTTTGAA
>DATGIG010000512.1:0-16205 GCA_035295825.1 Chthonomonadaceae bacterium
CCTGCGCGGACTGGAACAGTTATTTCGACAGGCGTCCCAAAGAATCGCGTTGCCGGCACATTCGCTCCCCGGCAAGGGGATTCCTGCGCGCATTTCCTACCCCGTCTACGCAGTAGTCCCCGAGGTCTGTTGATGCGTCACGAGAATGGGATACTCGGCCACCATGGTCCAGTTCTGATCGTTTTGCGCTTCGCGCAGGGAGAGCCGCAACTGATACTCGCCCGCCTGCCCGACCGGAAAGCCGGGCACGACGCCGAGGTTACGCTGGGTGCGATAGCCCATCTGGAACGTCGCCTGCACCTCCACCAGCGAGGTTCCGTCCGGCCCGATCAATTGCACGCGCTGTTCAAAGGTCCTGCCGACATCCTCCGGTATCTGATACCAGACGGTACTGATCTCCCAGGAGAGCGGTAGGGCGGCGTTGGGGGGCATCTCCCCCTCATTGATCTGCGCGGTGACGGTCTCGATGGTAGAGATCAGCGAGAAGGCGTTGTCCCGTTGGTCCAGAATGGTCTTCTGGCTGGGCATAAAGAGAAGCAACTTAGGCATGGTGTTCCTTACGGGTCCAAGATAGTTGGGGACGGCATCCCTGCCGCCCTTCAAGAGGATATTGGCGCTCCCGCATGCCTTTTCCTCCTTTTCCCCCTCACCCCCGGCTCTACCGCTTGCCTCCGCTTCGCGGCGCGGCAGAGAACACCCCACTTCTCCCCTTACCGCTCCTTCGTCGCTGGGGAGAGGGGAGTACACTGCCAGCCTTTTCTCTTTTTTGGAGTGTGTTCTCTCTTCACTTGGCAAGTGTAAGCCTCCGCAAGACTTCATGCAAGCGCGGGCGAAACGAACCCGACGCTCTCTGTGGCGCGGATGGAGTGAATGAAGCTTGAGGACGTGTTGAGGTGAAGGAATGAGGGGAAGAGAGTAGCGACTTCAGAGTACTCCCCTCTCCCCAGCGACGAAGGAGCGGTAAGGGGAGAAGTGGGGTGTTCTCTGCCGCGCCGCGAAGCGGAGGCAAGCGGTAGAGCCGGGGGTGAGGGGAAACTACCCAAGTTCCTGATCGGAGAGGGCGAACGTGACGGAAGCCTCCGCTTCTCGGAGGGTCATTCCATCTTTGATGAGGGTGAGGCGGATGGGGTACTGTCCATCCCCGGGAGTGTCTTGACGAATGTGGAGGGTAGTCATGCTGCGTATCGTCCTTTGACAGAATGAGAGAGCGTGTCCTTCCGCCCTATGGAATGTCCCGGATGAGTATCCTCTTACTCCTTCGCGCCGGCCTGCCGCAGCAGGGGGATCAGTTCGGTGCGGCCCTCTACGACAGCGATTTTGAGCGCGGTATCGCCGTTGTCGGATTTCGCGCGGACATCGGCTTTGCGGGCGATGAGCAGCCGCGCTACCGCCGTACGCCCTGCCAGGATGGCCTGCATCAGGATGGTGTGCTTGTCCTGCGTGGTTGCATTGATGTTCGCGCCCTTATCCAGCAGCAGGCGTACGGCATCCGTAGATCCATTGAGGGCCGCAAGGAGCAGGGCCGTGGCGCCATCGGTGCGTTTGGCGTT
Source organism: Chthonomonadaceae bacterium (assembly GCA_035295825.1). Lineage (GTDB taxonomy): Bacteria > Armatimonadota > Chthonomonadetes > Chthonomonadales > Chthonomonadaceae > DATGIG01. Next base: position 1,551 of record DATGIG010000512.1, read on the forward strand.
GGTCTCCGCTCCCTTGGCGAACAGGATTGCCAGGACAGCGGTCTGGCCTTTTTCGGCTGCGGCCATGACCGCCGTGCCGCCATAGTAGTCTGCGAGGTGCGGATCGGCGCCCCTGGCCAACAGGGCCTGGCAGGCATCCACGCGGCCCGATGCTGCCGCCGCCATCAGCGGGGTTTTACCGTCCGCGTTCTGGGCATTGGGGTTCGCTCCCTTGTCCAGGAGCATCCGGAGGGTCTTGGGATCGCTGCTCTGCGCGGCCAGGAAAAGGTCGGGATAGGGGCTGATAAAGACGATCTGGCTGGCGGAGGTGCGGATGGCGTAGGCGTTTTCGCCCCACTTCACCAGGCGGGTGGGGTCGCCCTGAAGACCGGGAACGTCCATCCATCCCAGGGAAACAAACGTGCGGGTATCGAACGCATGAAAGCGCCAGCCCTTCTCCGCCCGCTGCAGGTAGTAGACGCGGTTCGCTTTCGCCTCCGGGGCCACCAATCCGCCACCCCCAGAGCAGGTTCCCAACAGGGAGGGGTTTTCGAAGTCGTAGATCTTTCCGGAGGAAGCAAACAGTTTCCCCTGCTCATACTTGATGTCTGCACTGTTCTCCTCGGCATTATCTATGAACCTTTTCCCTTCGCCCGGCCCGGTCGCAGTGATTCCGCGCTTGCCGATGCCGGAACTACCCAGTTCGTTATAGATACCATAGAGGTTGTCGCCATCGGGAGTATTGATGAGGATATTCGGCCCCCACTGATAGAGGCCGATGGGCTTCCCGCTCACATAGAGCGTCCCGCCTCCATGGCGCGGGCTGAGGCCGGGGTTGAAGTTGGTGGTAACGACCCAATCGGGATGGCCGGAGGGAGCGATCATGTCTTCGATATGGATGTTTGCCGGAAAAGGGGTGTCGGGCTTGCGGAGGAGGGTGTTGAAGCGACAGAGGGCTTTCATTCCCTCCAGCATCACATAGAGCGTGCCGCCTTCCGGGCTCATGGCGATGCGCGTCGGTTCGGAGCCGACGAAGACGGATGCGCCCAGCACGCCGGTCAGGGGGTCTATGGCGGTAATGCTATTGGCTCTTCCCGACACATTGGGGCCGACGCTGGCGAAGATCCGCTGTGTCACCGGGTCGTAAGCGATGTCTCTGGCGTCCAATTTGAGATGCCGGACATAGAGTTTGATCGGAAAGGTATCCGGCCCATCGGCGCGCGTCCGGACTGCCGTTCCCGCCAGCAGAAGGAGGGTGAACAGGCTGCAGAAAAGGGCTTGTGTCCGTCCGAATCGGTGGGAAGTGTTTCGCATAAGAGGGTCTCGCTTTCCAACCAGGATGAGATCATCGGAAATAAAGCCGAGCATAATGCGAGGCTGTCCTCTTCTTTTCCACGCTCCCTGGCGGTATTCCTGCTGCAGGGGGTGCGTTTCACGCGCTCGGCAACCTTTGCCAACAGCGTTCCGGGGATTTTCAATCCCCAATGTGAGACACGAACCCGTGAAGAATGCCTGCCGTTTCTTATCCAGGACAGGTTTCCGAATGCTCTCTGTGGAATAGAGTGACAGTGTAGAGAGAAATGGGTGTTTGTCCTACAGGAGTGAGTAGCTTGAAGGTAAGGAGACGGCCATGCCATTTATTCGGGGAGATTTAGACGCATACGAGGAGACTGCCGAAGAGATTGCTCCTGAAGATCTTCCGCCTGGTTCCCTGCAGAACCTCCCCTCGGAGGAGTTTGTGTACGAGGCCGCTTCGGGTCGGTATGTCCCGGAGGAACTCAGCCCGGTTGCCCGCGTCATGCTGGAAGCCCTGACGGCTATGGGCGCTACAAGGTTTTATGTGCGCTACGACGGCGGGTGGGACGAGGGCTTCGCCTATCCTGATCTCCTCCTGTTCGACGAGAAAGCACACGTGGTGGCCGGAGTACTTTCGGATCTGGCCACAGCAGAACAGTGCGCTCGTTTCCGAGAGGCAGCGAGCCAGGATAGCCTCAGACACTACGCAATCGAATTCTACGCCAATGCCTCCCCGATGAAGGCGGCGACGGCAGCATTGGACGAACTGAGCATGGAACTGGCGATACCCCTCCTGGGCGACGGCTTCGGAACGGGGGAATACGAACTGTATGGCGCCTTTCTCGCCGATTTCCGAACAGGCGAGATTGTGGACGACCCCAAAGCCACCAGACGGATGGATTGAAGCGATGGCCCACCCTTATCATCACGCTCTCCGCTCCGCGAAACTCTTTGGCGGAAAGGCGGAGGATTACCAGGCGATTCACGACTGGTTCGACGAATCCAAGGCGCATCTGCCGGACTTCCGGCATCGCGCCCTGCGTCACCATTCGGAAGGGATTTTCCTGTGCGAGCGCCTATTTGGGGTCACGCTTCGCAATTCTGAGGGGAAGGACGTCCCTGTCCGCCTGGTGGGAGAGCAGCATGTCAAGGACGACTTAGGCTGGATTCCCACGGTGAAAGACTGGCTGGTAAACCTCAAGGTCGTACCCTGGATGGCACACACGCCTTTCCGCCCTAGCCGGGATGGGATTACGACAGAATTATCCGAAACAGATGCTGTGGTGCAGGAAGACGCATGATACCGAAAGGGAGAGGCGATTATGGATGTATCCTGTTTGCAGTACCGACTGACGGAGGAGGAGAGCCGGACCTTCAACGAGACCGGCATGCTTCAGATCGAGAATGTCCTGCCGCCGGAGCGGATCGCGGCCTTAACGGAGCTGACGGACCGCATCCACGCGGCCAAAGTGGCGCAGGGGCAGGACCCGGCCAAGGCCCTCTTCTATCCCAACTTCATTCCCGACGATCCGCAGTTCGCCGACCTGGTGGACTACGAGAGAATTCTGCCGAAAGTCTGGGGCCTGCTCAGCTGGAACATTTATCTTTATCACGCGCACCTCATCGTCACGCCGCCGTGCGGGCAGCCGCAGGATGACAAGACCTTCGGCTGGCACCAGGACAGCGGGCGGGTCAACGCCGAGATGGAGAGCCATCCGCGCCCGCGCCTCTCGCTCAAGGTCGCCTACTTCCTCTCCGATACCGGCGAGCCGGGGCGTGGCAACTTCTGGGTGATCCCCGGCAGCCATTGCGACGACACGCTGGAGCGCCCTGCAGAGGGGATCGGGCAGCCGAAGGGCGCGGTCCCGGTGCTGGCAAAGCCGGGCGCCGCCGTCTTCTTCGACCGGCGGCTCTGGCACACAGCCACGCCCAACTGGTCGGACATCACCCGCAAGGTGCTGTTCTACGGCTACGGCTACCGCTGGATCCGCACCAAGGACGACATGACGGTCCAGAGCCTCTGGGAAAGCAGCGATCCCATCCGCCGCCAGATGCTCGGCTGGGGCGTCAATGCCAACGGCTTCTACACGCCGACGGATGCGGACGTGCCGCTGCGGGTCTGGCTGCGCGAACATAGTCCGGATGAGGCGAATTAACCGCTCAAGGCAACAAAACAAATTACAAGGAGATCAAATAATGGCACTGACACAACGCACGCTGGGCCGAACCGGCCTGAGCGTAACGCAACTGGGCTATGGCGCGATGGAAGTTCGGGGTTCGCGTATCTGGGGCGGGCGGCCCGTGACCGAGGAGCAGGCCGACACGATCCTGAATGCCGTCCTGGACGCGGGGATCAATTTCATCGACACCTCCAACGACTACGGACGCAGCGAGGAGTTCATCGGGAAGTACCTGAGCGGACGGCGCGGCGAGTTCTCTCTCGCCACCAAGTGCGGCTGCACCGTGGTCCGCCGCGACGAGAATACAGACGACACGCCCCATGTCTGGACGAGAGAGAACCTGTTTCGCGGCCTGCACGAGAGCCTAGAGCGGATGAAAACGGACTACATCGACGTGATGCAACTGCACAATCCGAGCGTCGAGCAGGTCGAGGCGGGCGACCTGGTGGCGGCGCTGCAGGAGATGAAGCAGCAGGGCAAGGTCCGCTGGATCGGCTGCTCCTCTACCCTGCCCCACATCACCACCTATATCCAGTGGAATGTCTTCGATGTCTATCAGATCCCCTACTCCGCGCTGGAGCGGGCGCATGAGAATGTCATCACCCAGGCGGCGACGGCGGGAGCGGGCATCATCGACCGGGGCGGCGTGGCGCGCGGCGAGCCCGGCGTGGGCCTGGGCAATACGGACCGCTGGGCCAAGTTCGAGGCCGCAAAACTGGATGAACTCCGGGCGGAGGGCGAGACGCGCTCCGGCTTCCTGCTACGGTTCCTGCTGACGCACCCCGATATCCATACCACCATCGTCGGCACGCTGCACCCGGAACACCTGCACGAGAATGTCGCCATCGCGGAGAAGGGTCCGCTCGCGCCCGATGTGTATGCGGAGGCCAAGCGCCGCCTGGATGCCGCCGGGGAAGCACCGCAATAACTCCTCCCTCTGCCGGATCCCTGCCGCAAAATCGGAAAAATTTTGCTCCTTCCATCTATTTCTGACGGAATCTGCCAATAATTGCGCCCATACTTTCTGCCGCGCCCCCAAGGCGCGGCAAGATCCGTTGTCCCAAGAAGGCAGATTATGAAAAAATCGTCGCTTTACCTCCTGTGCAGCGGCCTGTTGTGCGGTGCGATAGGACTCACTCTCTGCCTGCTGCCGATCAGCGGCAGGCCACAAACGGCGGCTTCCGAAGCCCCCGATACTCCGGCATCACATATCTTGGAGGAGCCGATCCAGCCGATCCCACTGGAAATCAAACTCGATTCGCGCAAAGTCACTCTGGGCAATGCCCTCTTTCATGACAAGCGTCTCTCGCACGATGACACCATCGCCTGCGCCTCCTGCCACAGCCTGGATAAAGGCGGTACGGATCAGAAAGATCACTCCGTCGGCATCGGCGGCGCCATCGGCGGCATCAATGCCCCCAGCGTGCTCAACAGCGGTCTGAACTTCAAGCAGTTCTGGAACGGACGCGCGGAGACGCTGGAGGATCAGGTGGACGGACCTACCCAGCATCCAAAAGAGATGGGGTCGACCTGGCCCGAGATCCTGGATAAGCTGAAAAAAGACCCCAAGATCGCCGCCGATTTTGCCGCGATCTATCCCGATGGCGTGCAGCACGAGCATGTCAAAGAGGTCATCGCGACCTTCGAGCGCTCCCTGATCACGCCGAACTCCCGCTTCGATAAATTTCTGCGCGGCGACAGCCAGGCGCTTACGGAGGAGGAGAAGCGGGGTTACCTGCTATTCAAATCCAATGGGTGCGCCGCCTGCCACCAGGGCATCAATGTCGGCGGGAATATGTTCGCCAAGTTCGGGGTGATGGCCGACTATTTTGCCGCGCGCGGCAACATCACGGAGGCCGACTGGGGCCGCTATAACGTGACCAAGCAGGAGCAGGACCGTTATGTCTTCCGTGTCCCTTCGTTGCGTAATATCGCCCTGACGGCCCCCTACCTGCACGATGGATCGGCAGCCACCCTGGAAGATGCGATCCAGGCCATGGCGCGGTATCAACTGGGCCGCTTTCTGAGCCCCGATGAGACGGGAGCCATCGCCAAGTTCCTCCAGACCCTGACCGGCGAGTTGAAGGTGGAGAAGGGAGGGCAGCAATGATCGCCCGTATCCAACAGATCTTGCTGGCGCTCGGGGTCATCGGCGCTCTCGCCTTTCTGTTCGTCAAGACCCAGGCGACCCATATCGCGGAGCACAACCACATTGCGGAAAACCTGGGGCGCGCCAAGCAACTGGACGCCACGCTGACCGAGATCCTTCTGGAGTCGCGCTACGCGCTCTTGACCAACTATGATCCGCTGGTTCAGACGCTCTCGGACCTCAAAGCGCTGCAAGTCGGCAATCGCAAAGAGTTGCATGCGCTCTATCCGAAGGAAGTGAAAAACCTGGATGCGCAGTTGGATAGCTACGACGGAACGCTGGCACAGAAAGAGGACATCATCGAGGAGTTCAAATCGGAGAATGCGATCCTCAAGAACTCGCTCACCTATCTTCCTACCATCATCGGCCATGCGTTGCGGGAGATCTCGGCGGATGGACAGGGCCAGGCCGGCCCACAGCTCAGCGCCCTGCTGCACGATACGCTGATCTATAGCCAAAACAGCAATAAGCCGCTGCACGACTCGTTGACCGCGCAGCTCCAGGCGCTGGAACGGTATAATAGTGCGTATCGCTCCGAAACGCAGTCCGATTTCAATATGGCGCTGGCGCATGCGCGTACGGTCTTGCAGTACAAGGACACCCTGGACTCCCGTCTGGTCCAGTTCGTCTCGCTGCCGGGCGCAAAGCGGAGTGACGACATCTACCGCAACGAGCAGACGCTCTATCAACAAACATTGCAACAGGCCAACGGGTATCGCCTGGTGCTCGCTCTGTTCTGCGCCGCCCTCGTGATCGCCGTCGCCTATATCCTGCAGCGCCTGAAAAAGAGTGCCACCGCGCTGTATGAGGCCAATTCCAATCTGGAGGCGCGCGTCGCGGAGCGTACTGCCTCCCTGACGGAGGCAAACGCGATCCTGGATCAGACCCTCGATGAGTTCCGCCAATTGATCGAAGGCGTCACGGCCAGCGCGGATACCGTGGCAAGCACCAGTTCCGACCTCTCTCTGGCAGTCTCTAAGGCAGGCGCCGCCGCCCAGGAGGTCACGGCCAATATCCAGGATGTCGCCCGGGCCGCGGATCAGACCGCGCACACCAGTCAGGACATCGCCGTCGGCAATGAGAAGCAGGCCCACTCCGTGGACCGCGCGGCCCACGCCATGCAGCAACTCCAGGCGGCGCTGGCACAGGTGCAGACGGGAGACCGTCAGCAGCAGCACGCCGTAGAACAGGCCGATACCGGCATGCAGCAGGCTGCGACGGCCGTGGAAGCGGTGACTTCGCAGACCCTGGAGATGGCGCAGACCGCACAGCAAGCCGCAACGGTCGCGGCGACCGGCGGGCAAGCCGTTCAGCAGACCATCGCCAGCATGGACCGCATCCAGCAGCAGATGCAGACTTCCGCAGGCAAAGTACGCGAACTGGGTGAGAAGGGGCAGCAGATCGGTGAAATCGTGGAGACGATCAACCAGATTGCGGAGCAGACGAACCTGCTCGCCCTGAATGCCGCGATTGAAGCGGCCCGCGCCGGCGAACATGGACGCGGCTTCGCGGTCGTTGCCGACGAAGTCCGCAAACTGGCGGAGCGCGCAACCAGCGCGACCAGCGAGATCGGCAACCTGATCGGCAGCGTGCAGACCGGCGTAGAAGAGGTCGTGCGCACAATGGAGATCAGCAACCGGGAGGTCTCAGAGGGCGCGGCTCATAGCCAGAAGGCGGGCGGAGCGCTGCATGAGATCGTCGCAGCGGCGCAGTCTGTGGCTTCCAAGGTGGAGCGGGTCTCCGAAACGACCCAGATCATGGCGGAGGCCGTTCAGGCGGTGCGCACCTCGGTCGCGGCGGTGCGGCAGGTAACGGAGGGCAGCCGTCAGGCGGTCCTGGAAATGGCAACCGACGCACAACAGGTCGCGGAAGCATTGACGGGAGCGGCTACGATCACCGAAAAGACGGCAGCCGGAGCCGAAGAGATGAGTGCGACCGCAGAGGAAGTCTCCGCCAGCGCCCAGTATGTTGCGGGCGCCGTCACGACACAAACAACCAGCCTGGACGCGATTACGGCGTCCGCCGAAAATCTGCGTGATATGGCGAACCGGTTGCAGGAGCTCATTCATCGCTTCCAATCCGACGCGATCGCGCTTCCGGAACCGGAAATCGTCGCGCCGAAGCCGCGCCGGAAGATGCCCTTCCGCAAGGCCGCCTGACGCAGACGCTCTTGCGCTCTCTGCCGCCCTGGATTCCGGTTCGGGGCGGCATTTTTTATCCATCTTTCGCTCTTGACAAACCAACCCTCGGTCGGTTATAAAGAACCCCTACGGCAATGTCAAGTTTGTCGGCAATCCTCGCAGTCGAGACCAGATGCTCCCGATCCATGTGTGCGGGGCCAGGGGAACCCATATCATGCAGAATGCTTCCGGAAGCGCCCCATCCGCATCGAAACAGAGCCCACTCTCTCCACCGCGTATCGCCGTCCGCCCCTGGCGCACCCTCCTGGTAGGCGTCTTCGGCGTGATCTTCCTCTGCGCGCTCACGCCGTACAACGACTACCACCTCCATAACACGTTCCTTTATGGCAACCACCTGCCCATCGGCGGGCTCTTCCTCTTCGCCCTGCTGGCAATGGCCGTGAACCCGCTGTTAACGCGCTATGCCCGCCGCTGGGCCTTTCAACCCGGCGAGTTGCTCCTCATCTGGGCGATGCTCACCTGCGGCGCGGGCCTGGCCTCCTCGGGGCTCTGGAGGTACTTGGGTCCGATGGTCGTCGCTCCAGCGTACTTCGCCCGCTCCGGCAGCCCCTGGCTGAGCGGTTTCGCCCAGTGCCCGGATTGGCTCCTGCTGACACGTGATCCGAAGAGCGACGCGGCCCTCTGGTTCTATCAGGGCTTGCCGCCGGGGCAGTCCGTGCCGTGGGGGGTGTGGGGACATGTCGTGGTCGCCTGGGGGATCGCATTCGGAGGGATGGTCATGCTCTCCCTGGGCCTGGCGGCCCTCTTCCGCAAGCAGTGGGTTACCCATGAGCGGCTGACCTATCCGCTGGCGCAGTTGCCGCTCCGTATCGTGTCCGACAGTCAGGCGGCGCGCCCCCTGACCCGGCAGTATCTCTTCTGGGCCGGCTGTGTCACGGTCGTCGTACTGCATGGCTGGAGCACGGCTCATGCGTTTGCGCCGAGCATCCCCGATGCTCCGGACCGGATAGACCTGGCAGGCTGGCTTCAGGCCCCGCCCTGGAACGCGCTCGGCATCTCGATGGTGGTCCTCTATTTTGCCGTGGTGGGCATCGTCTACCTGCTGCCCGCCGATGTCTCGCTCACGCTCTGGACCACGTTTGTGGCACTGCATCTCTTCCGCGTCTTTCGGGTCACACGGGGGCTCGATCCGCTGGTGATCGGCCCGCTGAACCATGAGGGCGCGATGGGAACGGGAGCATTTCTGTTCTGGGCCGTGTGGTTGTGCCGCACCTCCAGCCGCCACTGGAAAGCTGTGTGGCAGGCAGTTCTCCATCCGCAATCCGCCTCCGATGAGGACGCGCCGCTCTCCGCACGCGCCGCGTTGGTAATGGTCGTGCTGGGCAGCGGCGGACTGCTGGCCTGGATGGCACTGGCAGGCATTCCCCTGCCGATGGCCGCGCTGCTGCTCCTGCTGATGGGCGTGATCCTGCTGGTGCTGGCCCGCATCATGGCGGAGGCGGGGCTGCTGTTTCTGATGACGCCGTTTATCCCCACGGACCTGATGGCCTTCTGGGGCACGCAGTACTACAACCCGACCTCCGCCTCGGTCGCGCTGTTGACCCAGGTGGTACTGATCCACGACCCGCGCGAGCATGTGATGCCGGCCATCACGAACGCCTATGCCCTGTCCGGATCGTCCGGGCTGAGGCCCCGCGCCTTTACCGCAGGCATCGCCCTGGCGATCCTGGTCGGGTTTGTGGTCTCCTTCTACGCCTTTGTGGGCCTCAACTATCGCTATGGCGCGATCACCCTGGATTCGTATGGGACCAGCGGCGCGCCCCACTGGTCGCTGGATCGGGCGGTTGCCTATGTACGGATGCCGCTGTCGGCCAACGCGGGAGACCTCCAGGCGCTGTCCGCAGGCGCGCTCCTGGCCGCGCTGTTTGTCTATCTGAAGTCACGCTACCTCTGGTGGCCCTTCGGGCCGATCGGGCTGGCGATGGGATCTACCTACGCTATGAACCGCATCTGGGGTTCTGTCTTTATAGGCTGGCTCTGCAAGGCCCTCACCGTCCGGCTCGGCGGGCTGCGCGCCTACCATAAGGCGCTGCCCTACTTTCTGGGCCTGGTGTTGGGCGAGGGGCTTTTCGCAGGTATCTCCGTGCTCTGGGGGATGTTGACGGGCGCGCCCACCCCTCAATTCCTCCCGAACTGAGACGAACCATTGGAAGGAGTTTCGTTATGGATGTCTTGGCTGTGCATAAAGAGACAGGTGTGGCCTGGAACGAGGTCGCCGACAGGTACTCGCACGGGAAGCGTGACGAAGCCGAAGTGATCGCGTTCCTCCAATCGGGAGGCAACTACCTGTTTGAGGCCGAGCGGCAGATTCTCGGCGATCTTAAGCCGTGGTGCCGGAGTGCGATCCACCTGCAGTGTTCCGGCGGGTTGGATGCTCTGTCTCTACTGCGCCAGGGGGCGGCAGAGGTGGTCGGGGTGGATATCAGCGAGCGTTTGCTGGCCTCCGCACGCCGCAAGGCGGAGGCGCTTGGCGCTCCCGCCTCCTGGTACGGTTGCGACATATTGCAGACGCCGGAGGTTCTCAACGGGACCGCCGACCTCGTGTATACCGGCAAAGGCGCGATCTGTTGGATGATGGACATCGCCGCGTGGGCGGCCGTGGTCGCACGCCTGCTCAAACCCGGTGGTCGGCTATTTCTTTACGAGGGACATCCCTTGAACGGGGTGTGGGACACGGAAGCGGGGAGCTATGTGCTCCATCCAGAGGATGGCAACTACTTCTCGGACCAGATCAAGGAGGGCTTGCCCATAGAAGGTTCTGCTGCCGTTGCGCGCCATCGCTACTGGACGCTGGGACAGGTCCTCAACAGCGTGTGCGGCGCAGGTCTGAAAATCGAGCGGTTCCAGGAGTATCCCGAACCTTTCTGGAACGAATTTCCGAATATGCCAGCGGAGACCCAGCACCGCCTACCGCACGCCTATGCGCTCCTCGCACGCAAACCCTGAAGGAAACTTTATCTGTCTTTGCTGCCTCACATAAACAGATGAAATCCGGAAGGATTGTTATTGTGGCAACGAGAATCTCGGCAGTAATTACTGCCGAGATTGCTAAATGTGGATTGTTTGGTTGGGATTATAGGCCATCCAAACTGAAACCATGTGGTAAAAGGTCGTCGAGAGTATACACACCTGCTCTATCTACGATTACAGTTGAGTTTGCATCGAAGAACTCCTTCATCACTTGTCTGCAGGCCCCGCAAGGCATCAGTGTGTTTGGTAACGCTAGATTGCCTGAGATGCATGAGACAGCAATTCTCGAAATGGTAGTGTTACCTGCGGCGACTGCGCTAAAGATCGCTACTCTTTCTGCACAGATTGAAAGGCCATAACTACCGTTCTCTATATTGCAGCCTTCATATATGTGACCATCACTAGCGAGAACAGCAGCACCTACAGCAAAGCGGGAATATGGACAATATGCACGGCGAGCGGCTTTTCGCGCTATAGTTAGCAATTCATCATTGCTAACGTTCAGATGGCTTAACGCTTTCTCCACTGTGTGTATTGACATACCTTTCTACTTGCTCCACCATGACCGCTGATTTGGTTGTCCAATCTATACGATCATTAGAGGAATCCGTGCGCACCAGAAGTCCTGGTGTTTGTGGATCAACTGGTCGCCATCCAGGCATCTGGTTAGATTGTTGCGTGAGTTTACGACTCATTGTAGCTCCTTTCAACTCTCCTATATACGATTTTCGGATCTCGTTCACCCATATTGACTGGTTTACATGCTAGAAGTTTGGCCTATCAATTGATCTGCCACCATTCCAGCAATCTCAGCAGCATGTTGCTGGATTTCTGTCTTGTCGAAATCTGCTAATATCTCCTCATCGCTATCAATGCTGAGTACGCCGATCACAGGATTATCTATCTTCGGTCTATTCTTATTAAACCTAGATGGATCAAAAATCGGCACGCACATCAACGACCTCAATCTTGGGCCGACCAGTGCTTGCTCATATTTTGTCAAACCATATTCATTTCGACGATTTGCTGCCTGAGACGGGTCGAACGCGCTTAGGTTGGCAATGACAAAATCGTGCTTTGTCCAACACTGGCCACAAGCTCCGCACCCTGAACTAAAAACAAGCGCATCATCCGCATCATCGTCCATGTTGTATGAATATCTAATCGCGAGGCGATCACCTTCCGTCGGCAGGCTAATATTCATGCGAAGATGAATATCTGGCTTATCCATTTTGTCTTTCAGCGTCCTAGCGTGAAACTCCAGCCTCTTAGTCATAGCAATAGGATCAGCCAAGCCAAATGAGCGTTTGAGCGTTTCGCGCGTAGCATCTTTGCCTAAGAGAAACGTTTTCTCACGCTGTGATCGGCTCATATCGAACTCAATAGCCGTTACATCAACTTTAAGAAAGACGACATGCAGATCAATAACCTGACGTGTCTCCAAGAATTGTGTTCCCGCAAAGATTGTGTTGAAGAGACCACGCGTAAAGGCCGTAAGTGATCCCATATCCGCATCGTCCGGATTTAACCGTTCAATTAGCTTGAACCCAAGTGTTGGAAATACTTTTTCGCCCCGTCGCTGCATGGCGATTCTTTCTTCGTCGAAAACCCAGGCCGGAAAATTCGACAACAAACCTCCATCAACAAACGAGGTATTGTACAATTTCTTCGGTTGAAATACATAGGGAATACTTACAGAGGCTGCAACCGCCTCAGACACGTAACAAGTCGGTGTTTGCAGATCGCCAAACAACTTAACAGTTTTGTTAGATAGATCTGTAGCGATAATCCTTAATTTTCTCTTCGTTTTTTTCTCTATGTCTTGGAACGTTACTTTGTAATTATCACTTGGTTGGACTTTTCGTTTTAAGAGCTTCTCCAGCCAATCTTCAAATGTCGTTGTATCGAAAACACCTAGCTTCGTTTGAAGCTTCGACATTACTGAACTATTTCGTAGCCAGAGTTGCAGGAAGTTCCATCCCGCAGTGCAGATATTTGGATTCGGTGGAAACTTCGCTAAATCCGCTTGAAACGTTTTGAATTGCCTCCACTCTTTCTCATCGCCTAATAGCGTAGTAAAATCCTGATCCAACACACCAGACGGATCGTAAATCGGACTATATAGCTCGCTCGCCTTATAGCCTGCTGCAATTAAAGCGGCTATAATTGAGCCCGCTGAGGTTCCTGCTACTCCAGCAAATTCTATGCCCATGTTTTCAAGTTCAGTCAGCGCTCCAACATGTGCCAGTCCCTTTGCGCCACCCCCTTGAAAGATACCAAATACAGTCTTCATCTATGTTTAATCCCACCGTATAGTCTTTTACTTCTTAAACGACTATATAAACCCGACGAACGGTACATTGCCGTTGTGGGTGAAATGCATTACCCGTACTCTGTGACAAACTCCGCATAAACAGTGCCTCATCCGTATTGCCACACTCCAAATGTATGGAGTTTTTTAGTCGGAGTCATTTGCTGAGAACTATTAATTTTATCGAAAGGTGCTGCGAATTGGTAGATAAGTCTGTCCATATCGGATGAATAGCACTGAACAACATGGCCGGGGTCACCATGTTACGATATCATGCATCTGCCTCAATAGGCTATTTAAGGTTCGCAGGTGCAAGCTCCAGCGGGATATGCTACATCGCACAAGCCGCGTAGTCGAGCTAGGTGTAAGTGTAGAATAATTTTAACAATTTGTCAAGAAGGTTGCCTGTTTGTTTTTCGCTTATTTGAGGGGAACGTCCATCATATCTACTCGCTGAGATTGGATAGTGTCGATGATCCCTTGATTGCCGATATCCAGACAACCAATCTTAATGCGTTCATTTAATAAAAATGAAAGAAGTCTTGACATGTGTACTATATTCTACCATTTTTTAGTAAGATCGTCAATGCATCTGTGAAAGACGCAGCCCGCTAATCGGTAAGTAAGTGGCGGACACGCCGCTGCTACCTGCACCAGTAAACTACAACCTGATGTCCGACATAAAAGCCATTGTTGAGAAGATCGCAAAAACATTGTGGGGCTATTCCAGACCGAGCCATTCTTCCCTCTCGTCAGTATCAAAGTAGATACCCACTTGTTTTGCCGAACGGATCGTTGAGCAAAAAACCTAAAAGTTGAAGGGAGAGAGGCTCAGGCGTGCAGGAGTAGCTCTTCCGGCGTCTCGCGGCTGAGGCCGAAGACAAAGACCTGCCCCTCGGAGAAGGGTTCCATCAGATCGAAGTTCTCGTAGGCCAGGCCGCCAGGGATCGGGACGTCACCGGCCCAGTAGACGCGCCGCCCGTTGACGCGGAGGCGCAGATCCTCCCTCCAGGTTCCGCGCGGCTTGCGCCAGTATTGGGTGAGGGGGAAACTGCCCCGATACTGCCACCACGGAGCACGAGGATCGGCGGGAACCGCGTGCGGGTCAGGCTCATCGGTGGTCGCACAGATAAGCAGGTCGCCCGATGCCGTTTTGGGTAGGAGGTGGGACGGAAAGAAAGCTTCCGCAGTAAATCCGTTCCCCTCATAGTGCGGCCAGAGATCCTTCGGTTGGACTACGTGGTCGCGTAGATGCAGGCGGCGGAGCCGCATGTAGTTGCCCATGGTAGCCGTCAGGACACAGAACTCTATCGGCACGCTGCCTGGCGCGGCATGGACCGTAAAGGCCACCTCGCCGGCGCGGTCGCTATGGAAGGCCAGATCTATGACCGGCCTGGCGCCGTTGTGGAAGGGTTCGACATGGATCGTGACGCTCAGCGTCTCCACCGCGCCGTGCTTCTCCATACGGCCCGGATCGAGCCCCTCCTGGTTTGGCTCTTTTTGACCGCTCCAGAAGTGTTTGCCCTGCTTTCCATCCTGGTCCGAAGGTTCCAACTCGCTGAAACCACG
>DATGIG010000513.1:0-17913 GCA_035295825.1 Chthonomonadaceae bacterium
TCCACATGGAGCGCAAGCATCTCCCCCGCGCCGCGAAAATTGCGGTCGGAGACCTCGACGAAACCGACCACCCCCTGCGTTTGGCCATAGCTGCCGCCGCCGCCATAGCTCCCGGTGGACATCTCCACCACATTGAGGACGATACGCACCTGCCCCGGCCCGATCAGGGTCTCCACCGGCACGATGTCTTTGAACAGATCGAGATTGACAAGGCGCTGGGCGTCGGTATTCACCGTGATCCGGTTAAAGAACTCGCCCTCCTGGCTATCCAGTTCCCGCCGGATGACATAGGCACGGGTCTTGTGGTTGCCCACGATCCGGATCTCCGTGATCCGCGCCACCTGGACCGGCAGGATCAAGACGCCGGGCTGGTTGGGGTCCGGTCCTGCGTCCGCCCCGAACTCCATCACATAGCCCCGCTTGTGATAGAGCGCCTGGATGGCGTTCAGGTCGCGCTTGAACTGCTCCATGTTGTAGACCGGGCCGGGGTGCAGCAGCGTCTGGATCTCCTCCGGCTTGATCGGCCCCGAACCGGTGATGGTGGTGCGTTCGATCTTATCGTTCTCGTCCACAATCACGATCACATTACAGAGTTCGGGGTGCAGGGCGCTGGGCTCCGTGCGGACCCGCACCCACTCGTCGGGGTCGTCCGGATGGTGCATCCCGAAGTTGCCGGTCTGGATCAGGTTGGTTCGCATTTCGTTGAGCGTCTGTTGATTGCAAGGGTCGCCCTCCTTATGCCCGCTCATGACGACGATCGCCACCGGAGAGAGCGCCCTGGCTCCCACGACCGTGATACGGTCGATCCGGTGCGTATCGGGAAGGGCGCTGACGGGCGGAGCGGGTTTCGGGACAGGAGCTGTCTGGGCCAGGGCTTGCGTCTCCGTCCACAGTGTCAGGGAAGCGGGCAGCAGCGCCATCAGAGGCGCAAACTGCGCAGTTCGGCAAGTACCAATCCTCATGCTGTCTTCTCCTTATGCGTGCCAACACAAGGGTCAGACAGCGGGCGGGCCGCGATGTTGCAGTCGAACTATCGGGGGCTTGGTCCTAATGACCTCCTCGACTAAAACACATCCGAGGCGGGAGGGGCATCGGAGTAAGTGATCCGGTTGCGGCCCTCCCGTTTCGAGGTATAGAGGTTTGCATCCGCCTCCTCGATGAGCGCAGAGGCCGATTCGGTGGCCGCATGGAGGACGCTTACTCCGATGCTCACGGTGATGGGCCGAAGCTCCCAGTCCTGGCTTGCAATCGTCTGCCGGATCCGTTCGGCCACTTCCAGCGCCCCTGCCGTATCGGCGCCTGTCAGGAGGATGGCGAACTCCTCCCCGCCGTAGCGCGCCACAAAGTCGGTAGCGCGGGCGATGGAGTGCAAAATCGAGGCGACCGACTGCAGCGCCGCATCCCCGGCAGGATGCCCGAAGGCGTCGTTGTAGGCTTTGAAATGGTCCACGTCCAGCAGCAGCAGCGCCAGCGGCGTGTTGTACCGTCGACCCCGCTGGAACTCTTCGGTGATCCGGTCCTGGAAGGCGCGATGGTTGTTCAATCCCGTCAGGCCATCCGTCGTTGCCAGCGCTTCCAGCCTGGTATTGGCCTGCTCCAGCAGGAGGTTGGCGTGCAGCAATCGGGCTGTCTGGAGTTCCAACTGGACCTGCGAATCGTTGATCTGCGTGATCTGCTCGGCAACCTGGTCTTCAAACCATCTCCGCTCCGTAATGTCGGAAAAAGTCACCACAGCGGCATAGGGCTGAGCTTCGCCTGGTCGAAACATCGGAGCCGCATTGACGGAGATCCAGGTCAGCGTACCGTCGGGTTTGTGAACTCCGATAATGATATTCTGCTGTCCGACACCCTCTCGGAGCGCCGTCCGGTTGGGATACTCCTCCGGCGCAAACTCCGACCCATCTTCATGGAGAAGCCGCCAGTTGGAATCGCGCGGGCTCACTCGGCGCAACTGGTCTGCCGTTATCCCCAAAATCTCTTCAGCCTGGTGATTAAAAATCAGGACTTCCGCATCTTGATTGTAGAGAATAACGCCCTCATGCATGGCTTCGATAGCCGAACGGAACCGGGCTTTGCTCTCCTGCAGAGCCGCCTCCGCCTGCTTCGCTTTGCTGATATCACGTGCCAGCGTAGAGAAGTGCTCGACATCCCCCTGGTCGTTTTTGTGTGCGATAATCACCTGTGAGATCGGCACTTCCTGCCCCTGTGCATTCAGGAAGGTACTCTCGCCCGACCAGATACCCTCCCGAATGGCGGTCGGCAGCGCCTCCTTAAGGACATGTTGAAGTGATGCGGAGGTATGCGTTTCGCCCATGCGCCGATACGAGACGTCCTCTTCCAGTCCACGGCCAAGAAACTTGCGTAAGGCCTGGTTGTGGTAGAGAATGCGCCCTTCCGCGTCCGCGATGCCTACCAGATCGGAAGTGTTTTCCAGGATCGCGACCAGGCGTTGCTGCGCCTTTTGCGCCGCCCGTGCGTTCTGGATGGAGAGCATCAGGATGCCGATCAGGAGCGCCATCAGCAAGCCTGCCGTCAACACGACCGCCGGTAGCGGCGATTGGAAGAACGCCAGAGAGGCTCCGATCGCCAGAAAGCCCAATGTGGTGTTGAGCTGCATGGGGGCCAATCCCGGCAACACCTGGATCAAACACATCGCATGAAGCAGCCAGCCGATGAGAACCAGCATTCCCAGCAGGCAGAGGCTCACCCCCGAGATGGCTGACAGCCGCTTCCAGATGTCCAACATACAACTCCAAAGTGGATAAGAATTTCAAAATAGCACACATAAATAGGGTGGCGCGGCGGGGCGGACCAGTCCTGCGAAGCAGGCGCTCTCCATTCTATAATCGGCGGCTTTGCGGTGTTTCCTTAGCAAAACCGCCCCGCGCGCTCCCGTGGCTTGAGAGGGCAGGGGAACCGCCGGACGAAGCCCCATGCGCTCAGGCAGCCCGTTGGAGGCCCTCCAGGGAGGTGGAGAGGGTCTCTTCGGATGTCCCCCAGATATCCTGGTAGAGAACGTCCAGCGCGCCGGAACTGAGCAGGCCCTTGAGCGTCTCCACGACGACAGGATCGAACTGCGTCCCGGCGAACCGGTTGAGCTGCTCACGGCGCATTTCGCTGGAAATCGCCTGGCGATACGCACGCGAGGAGCTCATGGCGTCGAAGGCATCCACCACGCAGAGGATACGGAGGGGAAGCGGCAGCTCGCCCTGTTTCAGGCCATCGGGATACCCCGCTCCATCCAGCCGCTCGTGATTGTTCCGGATCAATACCAGGAGATCCTCATGCAAGCCGATGGATCTGCAGAGGTCGTAGCCAAAGAGGGGGACCTGCTTCACGAGCGCAAACTCCTCGTCGCTGAGTTGCGTGGGCTTATAGAGAATGGCTTCCGGAATCATCACCTTACCGATGTCGTGCAGCATCGCCCCGAGGCGCAGCAACTCGATCCGATCCGGCGCTACATCCAGCTTTCGGGCGATCATCACGCAGAGTTCGGCTACGCGCAAGGAGTGACCTCTGCTATAGGGATGGCGATCCTCCAGAGAGCGTGCCAGGGTAACCAGAGAGCTCAGGAACGCCGTCCGCATCCCCTCATGAACGCGCGAATTGGCGAGGATCACCGTCATCGCATCGGCGCAATCGGATGCGATCCGCTGCTTCTCTTCGGTGAACGGAGGGTCTTTGCGAGCGTTGCGCAGTATCAGGAGGCCCACCACCTTAACCGGTTCATTGGTCTCATCGCGCTCCAGGAGCGGTATCCATATCGAGGCCGGCCCCGCATAGCGGCCCACAAGGCCCGGCAGATCGGCGGGCTTCCCCGGCGCCAGCATGAGAGGCCTGGCAGCGGCCAGCACATAGCGCTCGATCTCAGACTCCATCTCAGAGAGGGTTATGGATACGCTCGCTTGCTCGAACCCCACTTCCAGATACGTGGCGAGTGCATTCGTTGCCTCCTCCGTCAGCAGCAGATGGGCGGAGGTCGCTTCTACATTCTGCAAAACCTTGCGCAGGGCGCGCTCCAGCGCCCTCTCGGCTGCCTCCGATCGGATAAAGACGGTCTCCCTATCGGTAAGCAACGCGCTAGCCTGCTCCCCGCACGCACTCTGCCGGCGGGAACTTGCGGCCTTTCGAGCGGAAAACCAGCCTCTCCATGGCGTGCTCTGCTTGATTGTACGCTCCTGCTTCATCTTCATCTCCTGGTCTGTCCTCTCTCGAAAAGGTATCAATAGCCGGGCAGGTGCAGTTGCTGCCCGACGCTCGCGTTCATGCCGGGGTCGCGAAGGATCGTGATTTGATGCCCACCCCCGGAGTTGAATATGAACTTGTCTGCGGTGAAAGAGCCCCGTGAGACCGTCAGGGGCGGCGCCAGGATCACCGTCGAGTCATTGGAGCTATCATGGCAGTAGTAGATGCCGACCAGGCTGCTGCAACTGCCGTTGACGTTCGCTCCCTGAATCGAAATTCCCGCCATCCGGTCGGTAGACAGACCATAAGACAGGTTGCCGTTAAAGTTGAACCGACCGCTGATGACCAGCGTCCCCGTGCCGCTGATCGTGCCTGTATTGAAGTTCACGTCCCCATTGACGTAGACCACTTCGTTCGCAGTAAGAAAGGTAAACCCGCTCCAACTGACGCTGCCGTTGAAGGTGCGATTGGCGATGCCCTGATAGTAGGCCAGGTTGACGCTGGGAAACGTCAGCGAAGCATAATTGGCATGCGACGATCCCGTGATCGTGGTGATACTACAGGAGCCGCCGGCGTAGGCGTCTCCATTCACCGAAGCGTTGGCCGACCAGAGCTGGATATTGCCGTTCGACCGGATGTCTCCGTTGGCCCCTCCGGAGCCTGTATTCACCTTATTGCTGGAGATATCACCGATGCTGCACAGGGCATAGTCGCAGACGTTGCCCCCGGCAGCCTTGTTCTGGACCACACGTGTGGACTGATAGGTCTCCCCATTCAAAGTGCCTGTGCCGGTAATCTGATATGTCTGGCTGATATTGGTGCTGTTGTCGGTAACCGTCACGCTGAAATTGCCATTGCCGAGAGAGCGGCTGGCGGTATAGGGAAGCGCCGCGTTGTTATAAGCGACCTGCCAGTAGCCATATTCGATCCCCGCCTCCGCCATCGCCCGCGCTCCCCGCCCTCGCGCTTCATGCCTGCCGCCCAGCAACACCCGATTGCCGATAGCGATCATGCCCAACACGAGGATCAGGACCACCGTCAGCGCCATGAGCGCCACCATCGCCACACTGCCCCGTCGTCCGCGTAGCGACGATTCAGAGTGGCGTCTTCTGTGCTTCTTCCTGGCCGGCTCAGTTATGATTCGATAGATAGACATCGCGCTGTAACGAGTAGGTGGAGATCTGATGGTTCTCCGTATCGGCAACCGTCAGCGTAACTCGCACCGTATTGGCAGGCATCCCGGTCGTCGTAAAGGTGAGCGAGGACACGCCGGAGAGCTTGCCCTGCGCGGGGTTGCTCCCCGGCAGCAAGCTCCATGAGGCATCCTGTACCCAGCCTGCGTCTCCGGAGGGGTTCGGGTTGTACTCCCTCCATAGCACCGTGCCGGTTCCCGCTGTCCCTGTGGTGTCCGAAAGATAGTAGTGGACCCGCACTCCACTCTGAAAGCTCAGGCTCCCCCCGCTCCATGCGGGCACATAGTGGCCGGAGCCATCGGTATTGGCCGGCAAAGAGAAGGTGCAGGTCTTCGTTCCATCCGTCGCATGGTAGAGAACGGCGCTACGCAGCTCCTTATCCATGAGCGAGAGGCTGAGGTTGGCAACGTCCACCGCCCTGGAGAGGCCGACCTGTCTGTTCCACTGCCGGCTCACCTGGTTGATGATGGCGAGAATAGGAGCCAGGACGATGACGGATACCGTCATCGCGACCAGCAGCTCCATGAGTGTATATCCGTGTCTTGCCTTCATCTTCGATTGCTTATCAGCGTGCTATAGTGCAGGCTGCCTGCGCCGGATGGGTTCTGAGTACTGACAGCCGACCAGGTGACCGTGACATCGAGCTGCGTAATATTCGTATTGCCGGCGTTCCCATCCAGCGGACCGATCACCACCGTCATCTGCCCGCCGGAGAGCCTCGCGACGGCGGATGTCGTCGTTCCGTTTACCAGGCTGCCATATCCAGTTCCCTGGAGATCCGCGATCTTATCGCCGGCTACCTGTGCCGCCAGGGCATAATCCGCCCCTTTATCCATCGCGCTGCGAGATGCTACAGCCACCGTGACATAGGCCAGCAGCGCGATAGACAGGATCACCATGGCGACCAGCACTTCCACCAGGGAAAACCCTCTCCGACACGATGCGCTCCGCCGAGAGACTTGCCGGACCCTGAAGGGCCCGTCTCGGGGGCCTTCGGCCAACCGCCCTGCGGGCGGACAATGCATTCCCGGCCGCAGGCCGGTTAGCGGCTTCGCCGCTCCACAGACAGGTCCTTCAGGGCCTGGCGCGCTGCAAATGTTCGTCGGGAAGGGAGACATCGCCTTATACCATCGTCAGTAGGTACTGAGCAGGACGCCGGACAGATCCGTCGTTCCGGCGGGGGCGCTGCTCGCTACCTGCCCCACCGATCCGCTCGCGGTCGAGTAGGTAAGCGCACTTCCGGAGACCGGATCGTTCGGAAGGTTGCCGGCCATATAGGGGCCATGCCAGTTGGTAGAAGCGATGCTCTGCAAGTTCCCCGAGGTATCGTAGCCCTGAGAAGGGGCGGAACTCGCCGTAAGATCGGACAACTGCTTCGGGGCATAGCCGGTATCGGACGTGAAGGACAGAACCGCCGAACGCACCAGAGCAAGGTTCGCCTTCAGGGCCGATTCCTTGCTTCTGCGGTTCGAATCCATAAATTTCGGCAGGGCGATCGCGGCCAGGATCGCTAGAATCACGATCACAACCAAAATCTCGATCAGGGTAAATGCACCGGATCTGCCACGCCTCTTCCCCAACACCATCCGTAAAACCCCCTCTATCCCTTGTATTTGTACGAGGCCCTCGGAGCGCAGGCTCCCTTCTATCATTCCATGTTTCCTGGTAGTTTCAACATACCTCCCGTCACTTCACGCTGCTGATCAGCGAGTAGATGGGCAGGATAATGGATATGGCGATCACGCCGACAACGACGCCCAGGCTCACGATCATCACCGGCTCCAGGATGCTGGCAAGCGCTTTCAGCCTGGCGTCTACCTCACGATCATAGAAGTCCGCCACACGCAGCAGCACTTCGCTCAGCTTGCCGGATTTCTCCCCGACGGCGACCATCTGGCTGACCGTGCCGGGAAAGATCCGGGTCTGTATCATACCGGTGGAGAGGGCGCCTCCCTGCTCGATCTGAAGCCTTACCTGTGCCATCGCCCTCTCAAACACCATGTTCTGCGCCGTCTGGATCGCTGTATCCAGGGCCACGAGCAGGGGGACGCCGGAATTCAACAGCGTGCCCAGAGAGCGCAGGAGCCGTGCCACCACGATCTTACGCACCGTATCGCCGAGAATGGGTATGCGTAGCGTCACGCGCGCCATCACGAGCCGCACGCGGGGGCGGCGGCCTATCAACGCATAGGCGACCTTGCCGGCAACCAGCAGCACCGGCAACAGCCACCAATTCCCCCGGATGAAGGCGCTCACAACCAGCATGGCGCCTGTCAAGGGCGGAACATCCGCCTGCATTTTCTGGAACATGTCGCCGAACATCGGCAACAGGTACATGAACATAAACAGCACGACCAGGAAGGCCACGCTCATGACCACGATCGGGTAGGTCATGGCCGCAGAGATCTTACGGCGCATCTCCAGCGCGCTCTCCATATAGGTCGCCGCCTGATCCAGCGTATCCGTCAGCGATCCGCCGGTCTCCGCCGTCCGGGCCATATCCACATAGATCCGGGGGAAGATGCGGGGATGCGCCGCGAGCGCCTGCGAGAGGGTCTTGCCCGCGCCCAGGTCCGCCCGCATGGTGGAGAGAGCGGCGGCCAGTTCGGGGTGCTCCGCATGCTCCTGCAGCGCTGCCAGGGCTTCCAGCAGCGGTATTCCCGTCTCCATCATGATGGATAGCTCGCGTGACAGCATCACAACGTGCTCCATCTTCAGACGCCGCTTGCCCCACGCGGGCAGGCGTAATCCGGCGGGAGCGCCCTTAACGCTGCCCTTTCCCTCCGCCTTGAGTGCGAGCACCACATACTCCTGGCCGTGCAGGCGCTGGAGGGCTTCCGCCTCCGTAAGCGCCTGCACCCGGCCCTGTATCTGGGTTCCCTGGGGGCTTACTGCCGTATAATCGTACTCCATCCGCTTCCTCGATCCGGGCTTAAACTCAATCCACGGTGACGCGTGCGATCTCTTCCAGCGTTGTCAATCCCCGGCTCAGCTTGCAGAAGGCGTCAGCCCGCAACTGGCGGGAGTGGGCAAATGCGGCATCGCACAGCTCCCGCGTGGTGACGCGCGCCTGGATCAAGCGCTCCAGGGGTTCGGTCACAGCCATCAATTCGTAAACGCCGGTGCGCCCCTTAAACCCGACCCCATTGCAGGTCTCACAGCCTGCTCCGCGCAGGTAGCGCCAGCCCGGTGAGGCTGACAGCGCCTCGCACTTCATCCGCGCGATTAGCTCAGGGTCCGGCAGGTAGGGCGTCAGGCACTCCTTACAGTTGAGGCGCAGCAGCCGCTGGGAGACCGCTGCGACCAGAGTGGAGGCCACCAGGAACGGCTCGATCCCCATATCGATCAGGCGATTGACCGCCCCTGCAGAGTTGTTGGCATGGATCGTCGAGAGCACCATGTGCCCCGTCAACGCCGCTTCGACGGCAATGCGCGCCGTCTCTCCATCCCGGATCTCACCGACCAGGATCACATCGGGGTCCTGGCGCACCAGCGTCCTCAGCCCGGAGGCGAAGGTCACCCCCGCCTTGGCGTTCACATTGCCCTGGATGATCCCATTGACGCGATACTCGACCGGGTCCTCGATGGTCATGATGTTCCGCTCTACGGAGTTCAGGGCATTGAGACAGGCGTAGAGGGTGGTCGTCTTACCCGAGCCGGTGGGGCCGCAGGCCAGGATCATGCCATGGGGGCGCTGGATCAGATGCTGCAACTCGGCCAGGGTATCCGCCTCCATCCCCAGGTTCGGCAGGTGGATGCGATCCGCGCTCTTGTCCAGGATACGGATCACCATGTTCTCCCCATAGAGGCAGGGGTAGGTCGAGAGGCGCATATCATACTCGCCGCCCGGCGTCTGCAGGGTCAGGCGGCCATCCTGGGGGGCGCGCTGCTCGGCGATATCCATTCCTGCGATGATCTTCAGCCGCGAGATCAGCGGCAACTGCACCTCTTTCGGCAGCCCCATCGCATCCTGAAGCAGTCCGTCCACGCGAAAGCGCACCCGCAGCCGCTCTCGCTCCGGCTCGATGTGGATATCGCTGGCGCGGCTGGTGATCGCCTGCACTACCATGGCGTTCACCAGCCGAACGACGGGCGCATCCTTGCTCATCTTGCGCAGGTCGCCGTAGGAGAGGACCTTCTCCTCGGCATCCCGCTCGTCCGTATACGTGGGATCGTTGGTGTCCAGGCTCTGCAGCGTCTCCGTAATCAACCCGGACAGGTCGTCATAAGCGCCGAAGGCGCGTATGATCGCCTCTCGAATATCCTCTTCGGCGGCGATGAAGGGATCGATCTCCAGCCCGGTATGCGCCTGCAATTCGCCGATAGCGGCCACATCCAGGGGATTGATCATAACCATGGAGAGCGCCGTGGGGCTGCGCTCCAGGGGGAGGGCGCACAGGCGAGAGGCCATGCTGAGGGGGATCAGGTTCGCCACGTCCGTGTCTATCTCACGGCCCCGCAGATCCAGGAAAGGAATACGCAACTGCCGGCCCAGACACCGGGCGCGGTCTCTGGGAGACAGCAAACCCAGGCGTACCAGCAGGTCGCCGAGCGGCTCCGTGGCGTCTTCGCGCCCCCCCAGGATGCGGGCCAGCTCATCCGGTCGGATCAGCCCCTCTTCGATCAGAATATCGCCCAGAGATTGGTTCGCATAGAGAGTTGCCATCGGCGGTTCCGTTCCTTGAATCAGGGGCTCTCAGTCCTTCAGGATCTGCGGCGTGATCATGATGACCACTTCCGACTTATTGTGGCTGGTGTTGCGCCAGGTGAAGAGCTCTCCGAACAGCGGAATGCGCGACAGCAACGGTATTTTTTGCATCTGCTTGATCTCCTGGTCCTGTATCAAGCCGCCGACGATGATCTTCTCTCCATCTTTGACGCGGATGGTGGTCTGCTGCTCACGGGTGCTGATCTGCGGGTAACTGGCATTGCTGACCGTGAGATAGCCGGTAACGACGGAGACCTGTGGATAGATCGTCAAGGTGATCTCACCCTCATCGGATATCTGCGCGGCCACCTGCAGATAGATGCCCACCCGCTCCTCGTCCTTGTCGAAGATGGGCGTCTGCGCCTGCGTGTAGCCGATCAGTTTTGGAAACAGCAGGCGGTCGCCGATGAGGATATACCCGCGTTCGCCATCCAGCAGCGAGATGGTGGGGGACGCAAGCATTTTCGCCTGATTGTTGTTCTCCATCGCCGCCAGTTGCGCCTCGATGTTGACGGGAGCATGGGTAAAGGTGCCGAAGTTGATGCCGCTCGCCGCCGTCTCGGTGACTGAATAACTGCTCCAACTCCACTGCACGCCCAGGTTCTTCAGGGCGTCGTTGGAGATGTCGGTGATGTGTACGGAGATCCGCACCTGCTGCCGGCGCCTATCCAGCATCTGCATCAGGTCGAGCGCCCGTTTTACTACACTCGCTTCGCCGCTGACGACCACCTCTCGTGCGCCGGTAGACGTCTCCGTGGTGGTTTTGTTGGTCGTCGCGCCGGACTGCACCCCGGTCACGGAGGAGGTGGATGCCTCATCCAGGTGGGGGGAGAGGCCGGAGGCTCCTACCGAGGCGTGCAGTTGATCTTTATCGAATATCTTCTCCAGGGTGGTGAGCATCTCCGCCGCATTGACGTGGCGACAGTGGTACACGCTCTGGATGATCACTTTTTCTGCCGGCTTGACGGGCTCCGCCTGCGGCTTGGGATATGCCGCTTCGATGTCCTTGGCCGCTCCCACCACATAGACATCCCCA
Organism: Chthonomonadaceae bacterium; assembly: GCA_035295825.1. Taxonomy (GTDB): domain Bacteria; phylum Armatimonadota; class Chthonomonadetes; order Chthonomonadales; family Chthonomonadaceae; genus DATGIG01. The sequence continues at coordinate 11,123 of DATGIG010000513.1, forward strand.
TCGCGATGATAGGTGAGCCCTGCGGAGCGTGTCACCAGATCGATCGCCCGGTCTATGGTCGCGTCATGGAGTTCCAGGGATACCCGGCTCTTGACCGCGCCTGCCTGCACCAGGTTGACGCCCGCTTCGTGTGCCAGGGTCCTTAACAGCTCCCCGACATCGGCCTGGGAGGCGACGATGTCGTAAAGTCCCGTTGCGGACTTATGGACCGAAGGCACGGCGGCCTCGCGAAAGGGGCTGATCTTGAGCCGCACCACACCGGGGGCGGAGGGCGAAAACTCCGCGTAGGCCGCCTCCTTCAAGTCCGCGATCAGCCGCGTCTCCGATGTCGACATCGTCTGGAGGGAGAGCCGTGACACCAGCCCGCCGCTGCGCAGGTTCTCGGCCAGATGGGGGCCAGGCGCAGTGAAGGGGAGGGTCAGGGTGACCCGCGTACTCTCCAGGTTCAGGGTGGGGGTCGTCTGACCCGCCAGCAGGATGGTCAGAATGGTGCGCCCGTTCTCCTCGGTGGTGCGCACCGACTGGATCGGTACCGGCGTCCTGGTCTCTCCCGTACAGGGATTGTTAGGCCCTGCCGCCAGCAACAGCATGCCTGCAAGCAGCAGTCCTCCCCATCTGTTACAGCCCCTCATGAATACTCTCCCCCTGTGGCGCCGGCGGCGCAACGCTCTGCCCCTGGCCCGCCTCTGTGGTCTCTTTTATGGGCTCTTTCTCGGTTTTCTCGGTATCGGCTGCCTGCAGAGGCAGGGTCCAGAAGCCACGCTCACCGCGCAGGACAATCTCATCGGTATGGATAAAGGCGACCACCAGGGGCCCGATCCGATCTCCCATATGCACCGTGACCGCACTGCCATCCGCGCTCTCAATTACGGCCCTCGGCTCCCGCCCGCCCAGGATCGCCGTCAGCCGCAGCGCGTGTACTCGCTCGGTCTCCTGATTTGGCGTCGCGCCCGAGGCGTTAGGGTCCTTCGCATTATGGTCCTTGGAAGCGGGCGGCAGCGGAGTCAAGACCGCCGAGGAGACGATAGGAACCGGATTTTGCAGCGTCGGCGTCGCGAGAGGCGCAGTGGGCATGGGGAACAGGTCGGAAGGCGCGATCCCCTCCTCCGAGGAGTGTAGGTCTGCCTGGGAAGCCGCGTTGTCGCTCTGGCGCAAGCGGGGATGGAAGAAGGGGTCTCTCTCACGGCGTGGATACGAACCATTGCCGGCAAGGGAGATTGGCTGGTTGTCACCATTCGTAGGGCCGGCAGGCATCGAGGCGGTGGAAGCGTGCGGCGTACCGCCTCCGAGCAGGCGATAGCAGGTAACGGCCACGGTTCCACAGAGAATGGTGAACAGGATTCCGACCACGATAGGATTGTTGGATGGGTCTCTCTTCATAAATCTGTATATCTCATGATTGCGGCGGCTCAGCGCTGGTCGGGCAGGCCGTAGTAGGCGCCCGTAATGCGCACGGCAATCTGTGCGCTGTCCGCCTGTTTGTCCACACCGGTACGCGTCAACTCAATCGTCTTCATGTCTATGATGCGCGGCGTCCGCGCCATGCCCTCCAGAAATCCCTGGAGCGCCTGAAAATCCCCGGAGCAGGTACACTCGAAAGAGGAGGACTTCAAGCCATCGGCATCTACTTTTTTATTGGGATCGGATGCCGCTTGCGGCTTGTCACTCCCTTGATTATCTCCTCCCGACTTCTGGGCGGCATTCGGATCGGCGGTCTGGCTCTCCTGTCCATCGCCAAACCGGATATTGCCCAGCGCCAGATGGGCCTCCTCGGCTGCCTGGCTTATCTCGGCGGCCAATACGGCGCTTCCGGCGCCTCCCGGCGTCTCCAGGCGCAGGGGGTCCTTCTCTCTGGCCGGATGCTTCTTAGCGCGGAGTTCCGTCGTGAGTTGCGTCAGGCGTTTCCGTTTCTCCGCAAACTGCGCTGTCGTCGCCGTGTTTGCATTTCCTAGCGACCAGGCTCCGTATCCGAGGGCGGCGGAGCCGAGCGCGCCAATGGCGCATACGCCTATCAGGATCGCCTGTAGGAGCCTCGATTTCTGTTCCAGCGACAAGCCGCCGTTTTTGTACACTCCGCTGCCTCCGTGTCAGGGCGTCAGATGGACGGCGTTGAAACGCCGTTCTGATATACAAAGTCCGCCTTCGCGGACTGCATCCTCAACCCGCGAAGGCGGGTTTCGCATTTCAGAACGAGGTTTGAACCTCGTGGATTTATCCCCGTGGAGAAGGATTTTCGTACTCACTCTTAAGGTTGTTCGCCTGAATCCAACGCACTTCCTGCGGAGAACGTGAGCAGGAATCGGACTCCCCTGGGGCCCATCGTCGGGTTGGCGTTGGTCTCCACCAGGCGAACCTTCGCCAGGGGCGGGGTTCGGGCCAGCGCTTCAGTAAAGTCTCTTAACGCCGCCATGCTCTCCGCCGCGCCGCGTACACTGATCGCATCGGGCTTATCCCCCTCCGCAATCTGGACGCGCTCCAGGCAGACCGTATCCGGAACGCAGCTTGCCAGGGCAGCAAGAATCTGTTCCCAGGCGAGACGCTGCGCTCTGCTCTTATCCAGCCGGTGCTGCCGTTGTTCCAGGATCGCGCGCTGCGCGGCCTCCGGTTCGAGCGCCTTCAACTGGTCGTCCAGTTTGCGATTATCGGCCTCCAACCGCTTACCTTGTGAACGCAGCTTCAGCGTCTGGAGCGTCAACGGACAGAGCAGGAGGATCGCGCCGAGCAGCACGCCGCAGAGCGCAACCCACTGACGACGACAGCGGCGGCGCAGGCGCATCCGCTCCTCCCGGCGTTCCCGGTAGAGATCCACGGAGGGCAGCGCAACCAGTATCGCATAGAGCCGCTCGTCCATCTTGCCCTCAAGCCGCCTTCTGCGCCCATAGAGTCGGCTGCGTCGGCTGATGCCGGACCACATAGGTGCGGCCTCGCTCCGGCTGCACTCCCAGCGCCGCGCCGAGGGCGACCGCATAGACAGGCGCGTGCTCCTTCAGCAGCTTCTGCGTGTCTTCCGGCAGAGCACGCGCCACAGTGGAGAGCGGAGCGTGCCCTCGCGACCGTACCTGCAGGATAGAAGACAGGTAGGCATCCAGGCCGTGCAGACAGGCCGTGCCGCCGCTGAGCACGCAGCGGTTCAACATTCCCTGGTAGCTGGACTCCGGGAACAGAGAGCTATAGTAGTTCATCAAACGCTGCAGTTCGCGTCGCAGGCGATCCAACTCTGCAACCAGCGCTCCGCTCCGTTGCTGTCCGTTCTCCCAACAGAGCGTGCCATCCGCCTCGATAGCCGTCTCCGGGCTCTCTTTGATAGCCGTCGCTTTCGCCGGTTCTATGCCCAACCCCATCGCCAGGGCCTGTGTCAATCGGGCGCCTCCCCAGGCGATCGGATGCACAAAGCGTAAGGCGGCATCCTGAATAATCGCCAGACTGGAAGTCTCTTCCCCGAGATGCACATAGGCCACCGGCTGATCGCGCCAGAAGTTGCGCCGCGCCTCATGTCCCAGATCGAGCGCCCGCAGCAGGCAGAAAGGCTCGGCATCCATACGGGCGACCTCCAGGCCGGCCATTTCCAGGGCTTCCGCCCGGCTCTGCACGACCTCTTTCGGAGCCGCGATCAAGATGGCGGATAGCTTCTGGTCGGCGCCTTTTGCCGGGCCTGGCATTGCCAGGATCTCGACCTCCGCGTTCTCAACAGGATAAGGAAGGTATTTCTTCGCTTCGAAGCGGGTCGCGGCGCGCAGCGCATCGGGCGGCATCATCGGCAGGTCCAGGCAGCGCACGAACAGGTGCTCCGAGGGGATCGTCAGCGCCGCCTGAGGAACCCGCACTCCCAGGCGACGCACGATTTCGCGCAATACGCCGGCGACCGCCCTGCGATCCTGGACTACCCCCCGGACGATGGCGCCGATAGGCGTCGTCAAGCGCATGGCCGTCCGGAGCAGGGTCATTTCCTCCCCATGCTCCAGCAGAGTGGCCTTAATCGCCGACGCGCCGATGTCGATCCCCAGGGAGTGAGATACTTTACGATTTGTAGAGAGACGCGAGATCACCGTTTCATCTTTCCGAAGGCTGAAATAACCAGGTAGAATTGTCGGCAGGATATCTCTACTCTCTAGGCGGCTGGCTGCATACCACGATAAATTCGGTGCTCAAAACGAACCACCGGTCGTATCCATCAAACCAGAAGCCCGCCGATCTGGGCCGTAAAACAATCCCATCCCACCTTACCCGGCAAACTCCTGGGGAACCATCACACGCAGCGCCCTGGGCGCGATTCCGAACCGGATGGGTGTCCGGAACGGGATCTCGCCATCCACCGTTACCCGTTCCGAGGGGATTGTCTCCAGTGCGATTTCCGTGGTTTCAAAAGCGGCGACTTCCGACAGGTCCACATGATGCCCCCCTGGCAGGTTGAGCGCGTACTTCAGTAAACCCCAGCGGCTGGTCGTTGCCAGCACATAGGCGACCAGCTTGCCATCGGTGATCGTTGCGTCCGGAGCCAGCGGAAAAGGGCCGGCATGAAAGCGCCCGTTGCCGATCACGATCTGCAGCGTCTGTACGGTAAGTCTCCTCTCCGGCAGGGTCAGGGTGGCCTGGAAGGGGCGGACCCGCCGCAGGGCGTGGGCCAGAGCCACCGCATAGACAAACCGCCCGAACCGGCGCTTGGCCTGAACCGTCAACTCCTCCGCGATCCGCGTGGTCAATCCGACCGTCGCTACATTCAGAAAGTAGTCGTTTCCGGCAATACCCAGGTCTACCTGAGCCATCTTCCCTTCGATCAACACGCGGCATGCAGCTTCTACCTTCGCCTCGATCCCAAGATCCCGCGCAAACTGGTTGCCCGTCCCGAGGGGAAGCACCCCAAGCACAGAGGGGCTGCCCACGAAGTGCTTCACCACACTGCTTAGCGTGCCGTCTCCCCCTCCGACGATCACAAGCGGCACACACTGCGCCGTTGCCGCCTGCACTCGCGCGATGGCGTCTTGCGAACGCCGCAGCGCCCAGACCCCGATCAGATCTACTCCGCCCTGCTCCAACGTCTCCTTGACCCGCGGAAACCACTCCTTACCGCGACGGGATCGGGTATTGACGATCAGAACTGCCTGCCTTGTGACAGACATCGGTGCCTCGCTTTCTACTCCGGTTTCGTGTTACCTCTGTTTATTTATTTTGCGGTGGGTAGACGGGCAGGACAGTGAAAAGTTCCCACAGGGCGTACGGGCAGTATTTGAAGGAAGGGGAAGACCCAACCATCCAGATTTTGGAGGATGGTTGGGTCTGAGATGGTTGGGTCTGAGAGGATTACCAGGTATTGTAAGCCGTGCCATCCAGTCCGTTGCCGGAGGCGCTGCTATAGATCGCGTTGTTTGCTCCCGTCCAGTTCGAGTTCCAGTTGAACGCGGTTCCGGAAACGGGATCATTGGGAACGGTGGCGATGTAGGGGCCATGCCAGTCACTCGCCGTAATAGCGCCCAGAGACCATCCATGCCCTAGGCCGGTGTCTACATAGCCCTGGGCGGGCGCCGTCGAAGCCGCCAGGTCCGAGAGATTTTGGCAATAGACGCCTGTGTCATTCTTCATCCGTTCATTGGCGTCACGCAGCAACTGCAGGGTGGATTTCAAAGCGGCTTCTTTGCTGCGGCGGCGCGAATCCATAAACTTCGGCACGACGATCGCCGCCAGGATCGCCAGAATCACGATCACAACCAGTAACTCGACGAGGGTAAAGCCCCGATATTTGCGTAGTTTGGGTAGCATTCGTATAGTCTCTCCTCATGAACATGAGCGTACAGGTACACCCGGCCATGTTGTTCCATAGTTGCTATGCGAATCACCATACATATATCGGTGAAGCTCCGTAATCCCCGCCGTAAAGCAGCGGCCTTCCGAAAATGGAGTTTTTCCATTTTCGGAAGGCCGTAGGAGAGCGCTTGACCGTAGATCAGTTGCCGGACTTGCGCGGGATCTCGCGAATGTAGATGTTCTTGAAGAAGAGCGGCGAGTTGTGGTGCTGCAGTTCGATCTGCTCGATGGGATAGATGGGTTTGTCGCGCTCCCAGTAGTTCTCCATCGTGACATTGTGAACGACCAGGACATTGTTCAGGTAGACCGTCACCTTGTCGCCGATCATCAGGATACGGAAGCGGTTCCACTCGCCGATCGGGTTGTCCGCCTTTACCGTCGGGTTGCTGGGGTTCTTCTGGTTGTTGTAGAGGCCGCCCGACCCGACCCTGGCGGCGATCTCCGGCGCGTCGTCCCAGATCTGCACCTGGGGGCTGCCCCGTAAGTAGATGCCGCTGTCGCCATGTGGGGTGATCTTCCAGTCCACCAGCATCTCAAAGTCGCCGTATTGCTTCGTGGTGCAGAGGTTGTTGTTCTTGCCGTCGTAGACGATCATCCCATCCTGAACGCCCCAGTGCTTGAACGCCTCCGCATCGGCCTTCTTCTGGGCCTCGGCCAACTGCTCTGGGGTCATTTTGGCCCGCGTAGGCGGATCGGCGACCAGGGCCTTCCAGCCTTTCAGATCCTTGCCGTCGAACAGCGCGACAAAGCCGTCCGGCGGTGTGTTGTCCTTCTCCGGCTTGGTCAGGTCCTTGAGGAACACGTTGCGGAACTGGACGTCGCTCGGCCCATGTCCCAGGAACCCGATATGCCCTGTGGCGCGCCGAAAACCGGGATGATCGGCAAAGACCTGGGGATCGTTCACATCGTTCAAGTTGGTGTCGATCGTCGCCATGCCGTTGACGACAATCTTGATATGCCGCCCGATGGCCGTGATAGTCTCATGGTTCCAC
>DATGIG010000514.1:0-3068 GCA_035295825.1 Chthonomonadaceae bacterium
AACAAACTCCCCAATGTCGAAGCCAAGCAATACCTGATCTCCAACCTGGCGGCCCTGGACCACCCTCGCACCCTCGATATTCTCTATCTGGGGGCGACCGATCCCTCGGTGCCTGTGCAGAACCGGGCGCTGCAATATCTGGAGAATTTCGGCTTTCAGAGCTTTGTCGAAGACTACAACGCCTATCTCCAGTGGCATGAAAAGAACCTGAACAAGCCGGTGGAGGAGGTCATTCGCGATGGAATGCAGGACGCCGTCGAGCGTCTGAACAAGACCGACGACATGGGCCGCCTCACCCTGCTGAACCTGCTGGTACGCACCAACTTCAGCCCCTACACCCGGCTGTCCCGGCTGCGCCGTCAGGCGGCCCTCGATACAGGCCTGTCGGAGGCCGTACTCCGCTGGGCCAATCAACCCAACCTGGCGTGGCTCTCCTTCCAGATCATCCGCAATATCCGCCCGAGCGAGGCGTTCCTGCGCAAATCGGTGCTGCCTCTTACCGATAAGAAGGTCGACGCGGCCCTCCGGTACCAGGCGCTGAACACGCTGGCCGCGCCGGAGAACGTCTGGGCGGAGGACATGCTGCTCAAAATGCTGGTGGAGGAGTATCCGGATCCCAGTACGGATATGATCGGCAGCGTTCTGGCGCAGATCGGCGATCCTCACTGCATTCCTACGCTCATCTCCATGATGGAGGCGGACAATTCACAGGAGGGCATCCGTGCGCTGGGCAACATGCTGGCGCAGTTGACCGGCGTCAACAATAACGTGGGGCACGATGCGGCCTGGTGGCGGACCTGGTGGACCAAAAACAGCGGGCGCTTTAGTCCGGAGGTGCGCGCCCTCACCTTCCCGAAGGTGGCGCTGCGCCCCCGGCCCGCCCCGCAACCGTTCTTCAATGGCATCGCGGAGCAGCCTTCCAAGCCGGAACTGCATCAGATCGCCAACGACCCGAAGCGCGCCTACTGGCTGATCACTCCGTTCGGCATGAATAATGGGGTGCGCCTGGTTGCTCGGGAGGGCGGGCTCCGGTTCCAGGTGCTTGCGGCGGATCCGGACTCTCCTGCCCGTGTCAAAACGCAAGCGGTGGTGGTAGGGGCGCCCGCTCCACCCGAAGCCAAGACGCTGCCGGGCCTGCTGGTGGTGATGACGAGCGACGGCAACGGCGCAGACGCTGCCGGCTTCTGGCAGGATGTCGCGCATAAGGCCTTTGCGGATAAGTACTTCATCGCTGTGGCGGTCGCGCCCAAGTGGAGCCTGGATCAGAGCATGACCTGGATCACCCGGTCCACGCTGAAGCAGGTAAAAGATGCCAAGTTCTCGGATGAGACGCTGGCAGCGGATATTGTGAAGGATGTCTCTGCAGCGTATAAGATCAATCCGGACCACGTCTTCCTGCACGGGGTGGGGGAGAGCGGCCCCGTCGCCTATTCCGCTTCGTTGGAAGAGACCACGCCCTTCAAGGGATTCTATATCCTGTCGTCTCCCTTTAAGACAGTGCAACTGCCTCCGCTGGCCCGCGCCAAGGGCCGCCGCTACTATATCCAGAACACGCAGGATGATAAGGCCGCGCCCTACTGGATGGCCTCCGCCGCCAGCAAACTGCTGGGCGAGCAGGGGGCGACGACCAGGCTGGACACCCATAGCGGCTATATGGGCAGTAAGCAGGACCAGGCGATGTGGGATCAGTTCAAGGCGATCCTGACCTGGCTGGAAACTGGCAAGTAGAGAGGAGTCCGGAAGGGACCTTATGGCCGCGAAAGTGTGCGTTCTCGGGCTGGATTGCGTCGCGCCCGAGCTTGTCTTCGATCTCTGGGGCGATCTGCTGCCCAATCTCGACCGCCTGCGCCGCTCCGGGGTCTGGGGGCCGTTGGAGAGTACCATCCCGCCCATTACGGTCCCGGCCTGGATGTGCATGATGACCGGGAAGGACCCCGGCGCGCTGGGCATCTACGGCTTCCGCAACCGGCGCGACCACTCCTATGAGGGCCTCCAGTTCGCCAGCAGTCGGCTGGTCCGCGAGCCTACGCTCTGGGATGTGCTGGCCGAACACGGCAAGCGCACCATCGCGTTGGGGGTCCCGCTCACCTATCCGCCGAAGCCGATCCACGGCCTGCTGGTCTCCGACTTCCTGGCTCCAGACACCAAGAGCGATTATACCTATCCCCCGGAACTGAAGGAAGAGATCCGCCAGATGGTCGGTGAGTACCTCTTCGACACCCGCGAGTTCCGCACGGAGGACAAAGCGCGTCTCCTCGCCGACATCTACGCCATGACCCGTCAGCGGTTCCACCTGGCGCGCCACCTCCTCACCACCAAGCCCTGGGACTTCTTTATGATGGTCGAGATGGGGCCGGACCGCCTCCACCACGGCTTCTGGCGCTACTTCGACCCGCAGCACCCGAAATATGTCGCGGGCAACCCGCTCGAACACGCCATGCGCGACTACTATATCGCCCTGGACGCCGAGATCGGGCAGACGGTCGCCCTCCTGCCCCCGGATACCCTCCTGATGGTGGTCTCCGATCACGGCGCAAAGCGGATGGACGGGGGCCTCTGCTTCAACCAGTGGCTCGTTCAGGAGGGCTATCTCACCCTCAAGGAGAGCCCGACTGCCATTACGAAATTCTCGCCGGATCTGGTGGACTGGTCGCGCACCCGTGCCTGGGGTGACGGTGGCTACTACGGACGCCTCTTCCTCAATGTGCAGGGGCGCGAACCCCAGGGCATCGTTCCTCCTGTCGAGGTCGAAGCGCTAAAAGCGGAGTTGAGCGCCAGGCTCGAAGCCCTCACGGACGAACAGGGCAAGCCGCTGGGCAACCGCGTCTTCCGCCCGGAAACCACCTACACCGCCTGCAACAACGTCGCGCCCGACCTGATCGTCTACTTCGGGGATCTCCACTGGCGCAGCGTGGGAAGTGTCGGCCATCCTACGATCTGGACCCACGAGAACGATACCGGCCCCGACGACGCCAACCACGCCCAGTACGGGATCTTTATCCTGACCGATGGGGCGGGAAATGCATTTTCACCACCCGCTGCGCTAGAGAACACAGAGGGACACAGAG
>DATGIG010000515.1:0-7525 GCA_035295825.1 Chthonomonadaceae bacterium
ACCTTGAGAATGGTACTTTCGTGACGCATGTCTGGCTGATCACCAACATAGAAGATAAACCCCTCGCCGGCTATATCGTCCCACCGATGGGAGGGTTGGCCCTTATCGAAGCGAAGTAAGGCGTTTGTTCAGGACAAAACATGACTATGACCGAGAAACCACGCTCCGCGCAGATCGCGCATGTACTCTTTTTAGATATTGTAGGCTATTCCCGCCTCTCTACCGGTTCTCAGGGGCAGACGATGGAACGCCTCAACGCCGTAGTCAACGCCTCACCCGCCTTTAGCCGGGCAACGGAGTCAGGTGCGCTGCCGCTGCCTACCGGCGACGGGATGGCGCTGCTTTTCTTCCACGATGTCATCACGCCGGCTCAGTGCGCCATGGAAGTGACCCACGCTCTGCGCGGCGAAGCTGCAATGCCCCTGCGAATGGGCATTCACAGCGGATTGGTGCAGAAGCAGATGGACATCGCCGGACGGGAAAACGTCGTTGGAGAGGGGATCAATACGGCGCAACGGGTGATGGATTTCGGCGATGCCGGGCATATCCTGCTCTCCGCCCAGTATGCCATCTGGCTGCAGCAGTTCGAGGAGTGGCTCCCACGCATCCATCCTCTGGGAGATGGCACAGCCAAGCACAACCTGAAGATCTCGCTCTATAGCCTGCACGGCAAGGACTTCGGCAACAGCAAAATCCCTTCCCGGTTCAAAGCACAGAGCGAGGAGGCTGCTCCTGCGAAGGGAAGCGCCGTTTCCCGGCCCCCTGTTTCCGCTATGACGCCCCAGAAGGTGGTGCTGCTCTACAAGCGTAATGTGCAGCCCGACGAAAACGTCCTGAAAATACTGGAGGAGCAGTTGCGGGCCAGTGGACATGAGGTGTTTGTGGACCATCATGTCAAGATCGGCGTCGTCTGGGCGGAAGCCATCGAGGAGCGTATTCGGGCGGCGGACGCCGTCATCGCCATCGTCTCCCCCAAGGCAATGCAGAGCGAGATGCTGGAGTTCGAGATCGAGACCGCGCATGACCAGCAGAGCAAAACAGGCAAGCCCGCCATCCTTCCGGTCATGATCGGAGAGGAGAAGGTGGAAGATGGGGTGATTGCCGCACTGATCAAGCCGCTCAACACCTTTGTTTGGACCAGTGTGACGGACGATCAGAAATTGGTGGTGGAGTTGCTCTCGGCCATCCAGGAGCCGTTGAAACCGCGTGTCGAGGAGATCAAACTGGAACCCGTCGGAGGCGCGGTTCCTCCTGATTCGCCCTTCTATATCCGGCGTGCCACGGATCAGGAGTTCTCGCAGGCGCTACAGGATCGGGAGAGCATCTTGCTGGTGAAAGGCGCACGCCAGATGGGCAAGACCAGCCTGCTGGCGCAGGGAACACGGCAGGCCCGGAATGCAGGATGGCGCTGCGGCATGACCGACTTCCAGAAGCTCAACTCCGCGCAGATGGCCTCGGAAGAGGTGTTCTACAAACTGCTGGCGGCCACCCTGGCGCGACAGCTCAAGTTCAAATACGATTTCGACAACGAGTGGGACGACATCTTCGGCGCGAACCTGAACATGGAGACGTTTTTGCGGGAACTGCTGGATGCAGAGGAGGAGCCGCTGGTCTGGTTTATGGACGAGGTAGACAAGCTCTTCCTCGCTCCCTTTGCCTCCGACTTCTTTGGCCTCGTACGCTCCTGGCACAACTCCCGCTCCACCGAGCCGGACGGTCCCTGGGGCAAACTGACGGTCGTCATCTCTTATGCCACCGAGGCGCATCTGTTTATCCAGGATCTAAACCAGTCGCCCTTCAACGTCGGGCGGAAACTGGAGTTGGAAGACTTCAATCTCCAGCAGACGGTGGACCTGAATGGTCGTTATGGCAGCCCTCTCAAAAGTTATCAGGAAGTGGAGCAACTGCACGTCCTGGTCGCCGGACAACCCTTTCTAACCCGCAAGGCATTGGATGCCCTGGCGACCGGGAAGTACGATTTTGCCAACCTCCTGGCCGAAGCGGACCGGGACGATGGGCCATTCAACGACCATCTCAAGCGCATCCTGGTTTCCGTATCGCGCCTCCCCGCGGTGATGGAGAACGTGCAGCTCCTGCTGAAGGGGCAGGCGATGACCAGCCGGGATGCCTACTATCGCCTGCTTGCCTCCGGAGTCATCAAGCAGGGCCGGGAGGGACAGGCAAACTTCCGTTGCGAATTGTATGCGCGCTATTTGCGAGGCCATCTTTCCTAATGTTCGATTAAGGCAGGTCGTTCGTTGGGGCGGCCCCGTAACACGCCCCTTCACCCTTATCGCGCCGCCAACTCGCTCCCATTCAAGACCATAACCGGAGCGCCTCCGCGTCGTGCCAGCACGATCCGGATCTCGTAAGCAGCCGCATCCTTCGGGTGCACCTGCCAGACGACCTTCCAACCCCGACCATGATCCACCGAAGTGGGAGCGGCCTTGAGAGCGAGGGGCGTCCCGACGGGAAACAGCTCCATCTCCTTTAGATGCGCTAACCCCGTGTCGGCAGCGGCAGCAGGGGTCTCCAGAGGGGCTGCCGAACTCTCCGTAGCCAGATGCACCAGCACGCTCTGCTCCGGCGCCAATCCCACCAGTACCCCGGTCGTATCGTTGATCTTTATCCAATATCGCTTCCCATCCGCTTCACATATGGTGGTCCAGATAGCGCGCTCTCGTCCGCAGTTCCAGTCCAGGTGGAACTGAGGCGTCTGCACGAGATGCGCCGAATCGCTAAAGCGCGCGCACAACGCCAGGGAGTGTTGAGCCACTTCCTGTTCTGTCAGACGGTGGGAAGCATGGGCTGCCACGTCTCTATCCGGTGCGAAGAACCATCCCATGCAGAATAGTACGGCAAATGGAGCAATCCACACTATTGCCCGAAACGCACGCGAGGTACGGCTTTGCGGGTTGGAGGGAGTGAAATGATTATGTTGTGAATCACGCTGGATGGACATTGGAAAACCCTTTCTTTCTATCGTGGAGACGATCACCATTTGTCTCCTATTTTCCTTACTCCTGCTGTTCAGCCGCAAGCGGAAAGAGGCCAGGTGGCCCGTGATGGCTCACTCCGGCAATGGCAGTGACACCTTCTCCATATCGTCTAACCCGGAACGCATGCTCATTTTCCAGGCCTTCGGTTTGCGTTTTTTCGGGGGCTGTTTGCGTCGCGATCAGGCCAAATCGCCCGCTTCGCGGAGAATCCGCCGCACGATCTCCTGCGCTTGCCCCCCGGTCGAAGCATCCAGCCGATCGGTCCGCACAAGTACTTCGAGCTGTGGGAGGAGCCGTGCGCAACTTGAAGCCACCCTCGCTGCTGTGGCATTGTCCCGCGCCTGCTCAAGCGCTTCTATCTCCGCCAGCAGCGCGCTCCCCTCTTCGGGTAGGAGGAGATCGGCGTCCATCAGCCGTAACACCATCAGCGAGAGGCGCTGAAGTTCCACTGTGTTTGCATACATCGAATTCCTCCTACCCAAGCCTATCGCTACTTGTCGGCGCTTTGTGGGTGTTCCTGGCCCTGCACCAGCGCCATCGTCGCCCAACAGGTGGCTGCGAACGAAATGTACTGCGATTCCCCGTGCGGGAAGCCCGCATCGATGTAGAGGTTCACCGGGCTGGTAAGCTTGTTCACATACCACGATCCATCCTCATCCTGGGTCCGCAGAAGAAACTGGACGCCGCGCTGGTAGGCAGGATCGTCGGTAGAGAGTTCGCCGCCCACATGCAGCGCATAGAGCGCCATTCCCGTCGCATAGGCATCGCTGCCCAGCGAGGGCTGCTGCGCCCAACCGCCATCCTTGCGTTGCGCCGCCAGCAGCTCCTGAACCGACCTCGCGCGCTCCTCCTGGCTGGCGCCGGCCCACTTCAGGCCGAGCAGGCGGGAGGATTTGTCCTCCGTATGGGGCGTCGCGACCGTGGAGAGCCACTGCCTGGCGCGGGTGATCGCGTCGACAACGGAGCCCTGGCCCTCGTGAGATCCATAGGCGTGCAGCACTTGCAGGGTCAAGGCTGTTGACGTCAGGTAACTCGACTGCATGGGACCGCGCTCCATGCCATAGCCCCAATAGCCCTCCGCACTCTGCTGCATGGCGAGGAACTGCGCCAACTCCTGCAATCCTGGGTTGGAGGGAATACCCTGAGCGACCAGCCCGCTGAACATGTAACCCGCGCCGATGGCGAAATCCTGGATGTCTACGGCGGGAACGGTCCTGGCGACATTGAGATCGGTGAGCGCCTGGTGGATCAGCGGCCCCATTCGCTGGCCGTCTTCACCCGCGTGTTTCAAATAATTGCCAACCAACTCCCGATCCACCGGGAAACCGTGCTGCTGCGCCGTGCCCAGCGCCATCATCCCCAATCCCTGATGGTGGCAGGAGCCGCACTGCACCCGGCCGGCGAAGGTCTTCATTCCGGTCTGAATCAACGCCAGGCTCCGCTCGACGGCGGGACGGGACGCTTCCTTAAAAGCCGCACGGTTTGTCTCTACGGCAGTGGCGCCTCCCTCACGTAATGCCTGGGCCGCCTCGTCATACCCACGCGCTTCGGCCAGGGTGAGCGCGGTAGCGCCATGCCCATCCTTGAGGTCCGCATTCGCCCCGGCTTTGAGCAGGCTCCGAACAATGGGGGCGGAGCCGCTGTAGCGCGCCGCCAACAGCAGCGCCGATGCGCCCGCTCTGTCGGTCCTATTGACCTCGGCTTTGTGCGCCAGCAGCAGATCCAGAACGGCGGGCTGCCCGGCCTTGGCGGCATACATTAGGGCTGTGTCTCCATGGCTATCCTGAGCATTGATATGCGCCCCCGCCTGGAGCAAGATTCCAGCCGCTTCGGTCTGCCCGATGCGGGCGGCATAGATGAGCGGGGTGGCTCCGTCGGCATCGGTCGCGTTGGGATCGTCCCGCTTCGCCAGCAGCAGCCTGATCACGGAGGTCTCGCCATTGGCGGAGGCGAGCATCAATGCCGAAGCGGAGTCCGCGCGATGGATATGGGTGCTGGCGCCTCTGTCCAGCAAATGGAGCGCCAGAGCCTCCCGGCGCCCGGTAAGCGCAAACCCGAGCGTGGTGCCGTAGATACTCTGCGCCTCCAGTTGTCCGTGGTTCTTGAGCAACAGATCCACAATCTGCGCATTCCCTCGATTGGCGGCCCACATCAGTGCGGTCAGTCCCAGCCAGTTGCGACCGTTGGGATCGGCGCCGCGCGCCAATACCGCGCTGACCCCTTTCGGATCGCCCCGGTTGATGGCGAGGAACAGTTCGGCGGTAAGCCGTTGGGCTTTGCGCTCCGGATCGCTCTGGGAAGGAGCGCCGGGTTGCGCGGTGGCTGTCCAGGCGACCGCCGCCAGAAGGGCGCTGACCAACAACAGTGTTTGCATCGTCTTGAATTGCATTCTCTATCCTCCTGTCTCAATGGATGCTCCCATTCTAACCGGCCAATGTCGTCAAAACCGTCGTCAAATGAGCAGGAAAAATGTCGTCAAGAGCGAATGTTAAAAAATGATTTCCTCGAAAGCCTCTGAGACGGAGAGCAAGATGCCCACTCCCCCGCTCACAATGCAACTGTTTGGCCCCTTGCGTGTGCACATACATGGCGAACCCATGTCGCGTGTGCGTACGCGCTCCGTCGAATGGCTTCTGGCTCTGCTCGTACTGCGCCATGGCCGCTCGGTAGATCGCTCCTGGCTGGCGGGAACCCTCTGGCCCGACAGCGAAGAGAGCCAGGCGCTGCATAACCTGCGCGACAACCTGGTGCATCTGCGCAAGGCGCTGGGGGAGGAGAGAGAGCGGCTCCAATCGCCCACCCGTGACACGCTCACCCTCGATCTGGCAGGGGCGGAAGTGGATCTGGTGCGCTTCGACCGGGCGCTTCAGACAAGCGAAGAGGAAGCGCTTCGCAGCGCGGTAGAAGCCTACACCGGTCCTCTATTGGAAGGCTGCCTGGAGGAGTGGGTCCTTCTGGAGAGAAACCATCGGGAGCAGGCGTGCCTTCGCGCGCTGGAGACCCTGGCGGATGCGGCGGAGCAGCGTCAGGACTATGCGGAGGCTCTGGCTCTGCTGAACCGCGCGAAGGGGATGGACGTGCTGCGCGACACCACCCGGCGCGGCCTGATGCGGGTTCTGGCGGCCAGCGGGGATGCGCCTGCGGCTCTCGCCTCTTATCGAGAGTATCGCCTGCTGCTGCACGAAGAGATGAACATAGACCCGGATACGGAGACTTTTCGGCTTTACGAGCAGATCCGGGAACAGGCCAGGCAGGCGGCGCAACACAAGGCCCCGACGCAGGAGGAAGCACGGCCTGCACCCGTTTCCTCCCCGACCCCTCCGCCCCTTCCCTCGGCGCTTCCCCATCCCATCACCACGCTCATCGGCAGAGAGCAGGAGACGCGCGAAATCGCCGAAGCGCTCTCCCGCTCCCGCCTGGTCACGCTGGTGGGAGGAGGAGGCGTGGGCAAGACGCGCCTCTCCATCGAGGTTGGCCGGGAACGCGCTTCCCACGCGGCTCAGGAGGTGGCGTTCCTGGCTCTGGCCTCACTCGCCGACCCCACCCTGCTGCCCGCGTTCGTCGCGACCGCCCTGGGGATACGCGAGAAGGCGTCCCAGGACCCGCAGTTTCTGCTCCAGGCGCTGATCGGATGGTTCAACACCCACAACGCTCTCCTGGTTCTGGACAACTGCGAGCATATGGTAGAGGCAGCCGCTGCGCTCACCCAGGCCCTGTTGGAGCGCTGTCCTGAACTGCATATCCTCGCTACCAGCCGCCAGCGGCTGGGACTGACGGGTGAGGTCGTCTGGCGGGTCCCCTCGCTGCCGGTTCCGGAAACGGAGCCGTTGCCTTCGGACCTGGAAGACGCCCGCGCCGTCGCCCTGACCTTCCCGGCCATCCGCTTGTTCGTGGAGCGCGCCTCCTCGGCCCGGATGGGGTTTCAACTGATACGCCGCGAGGAGGTGGAGGCGGTCTGCCGCATCTGCCGCAGGCTGGACGGCATTCCGCTGGCGATCGAATTGGCGGCGGCGCGGGTGCGTTCGCTCACGGTCGAAGCCATCCACGCCCGGCTGGACCAGCGGTTCCGGCTGCTCACAGGCGGTTCTCTTGCCGCCCTGCCCCGGCAACAGACGCTGCGCTCCCTCATTGATTGGAGTTACGACCTGCTGGGCGAGGAGGAGAAGGCGCTTCTCTGCCGGCTCTCGGTCTTCTCCGGGGGATGGACTCTGGAGGCGGCGGAGGCGATCTGCGCGGGCGATCCGGTGGAGGAGTGGGAGATACTGGACCTGCTGACCGGCCTTATAGATAAGAGCCTGGTGGCGGCGGAGACTTCGGGGGCGAGCCTGCGCTACCACCTGCTGGAGACGGTGCGCGCCTACGGTCACGAGCGCCTGGAGGACAGCGGCGAGCGAACCGAAACGCAGCGCAGACACAGGGACTTTTTCCTGCGCCTTGCCGAGGAGGCGGAAGCGCAGGCGGCAAAGGCAGGCCGGAGAGATTGGATCGCACGCCTGGAGGAGGAGCACGACAACCTGCGGGCCGCA
>DATGIG010000516.1:0-27502 GCA_035295825.1 Chthonomonadaceae bacterium
GTGACACAGGTCGCATAGTGCAATAGAGCTCTCCTGAACGGCCTGGAAAGGAAGTTCCGATGAGAGATTCGGGTCACTGGAAGCAGGATAGCTTGGTGCGATCCGGAAAGGTTGAACCATGAAAACAAATCTTCTACGCCAACTCGGCATCACCCTGGTGATCCTGGTCGTCGCCGGCATCTGTGCCTGCGGCGTCATCGCTCAGAACCAGAAACAAGCCGAAAGTAAAATATTCCAAGATGTTCCCACCAATTCCTGGGTCTATCCTGCCGTAATGAGTTTGCAAAAGCATGGCATTCTCATCGGCTATCCCGACACGCGCTTTAATGGAGAGCGAAAATTGACCCGTTATGAGTTTGCCGTCCCCGTCAAGCGCGTTCTGGACGTATTGCGGGGCGGTGAGTTAAAAGCTTCGGACTTCCAGTCAGAGGATCTGACGAATATCAATCGCCTCGTTACGGAGTTTTCCGAGGAACTGAAAGCACTGGGTACCGACATGGACAAAGCAAAGGGCCAGTTAATGGCGTTGACGCAAATCGTTGCGTCACAGCAGGCGATGCCGCCTATCAACCCTCGACTCGTTACGGCGGACAATACTTTTGGTTTCCATCTCTTCCGTGAACTGCGCAAGAAGGATACGGACACCAATGTGTTCCTCTCCCCCTCCAGCGTCGCTCTCGCTCTGGAGATGACCTACAACGGCGCAAACGGCAGCACGAAAGCCGCGATGGAGAAGGCGCTTCAGATCCAGGGCATGAGCATGGAGGAGGTGAACAAGGCCAATGCGGTTTTGCTTGCCAGCTTGAAAAGTCCGGACCCCGCCGTCCAACTCGACATCGCCAATGGGCTCTGGATCAGCAAAGAGGGGCAGGGAACCCCGGTCAAACCGGACTTCGTTCAGCGCAACCGGGAGTTCTATGGAGCGGAGATCGGCGACCTGGCGGGCGCACCGGACAATGTCAACGCCTGGGTCAACCAGAAAACCTATGGTAAGATCACCAAAATGCTCGAGCGGAGCGACCTGAGAGATGCCGTAGCTGTCCTGATGAACGCGGTCTATTTTAAAGGCGCCTGGACCCAGAAATTCGACCCTGCCAAAACAGGGAGCGGAACCTTTACGGATAGCAAGGGGAATAAGCTCCCCGCCCACATGATGTCGCAATCCGGAAACTACAACTACTTCCAGGGCGATCACTTCCAGATGGTAGACCTGCCCTACGGCTCCGGGCGCATGAGCATGGAACTGCTTCTTCCGGACGCGAACACGCCCCTCAGCGTTCTGGAAGCCAGCCTGACGACCGACAACTGGAACCGCTGGATCACCGGTCTACGCAAACGGCACGGTGACATTCAGATCCCACGCCTGGAGTTGCACTATGAGGCCGATCTGATACCATCGCTGACGGCGCTGGGCATGGGCGAGGCGTTTAAGCCGGCGGCGGATTTCTCCGGTATCGCTTCGGGTATCTACATCACCAAGGCCAAGCACAAGACCTACCTGGCCGTCAATGAAGAGGGCACAGAGGCCGCCGCCGCTACGGTGGTGGTCATGTCCAGGGGCATGGCGTTAGGTTTCCGCTTTACGGCGGATCGCCCGTTCCTATGCGCCATCCGCGATAACAAGACTGGAGCCATCCTCTTCCTGGGCGCGATCAACGCCCCGAAAGCCTCCTGAGCATCGCCCTCTGCCATAGGGGGTCGGCGCCGGTTGCTGATTTAGCAGTGTTCTTCCGTCTATCTGAAAAATTTAGAAAACACCGATGAGTTTCAGCCTTCCCGACGGTTTCATAGATGAAGGGGGCGTAGATAGCCCCCTTGAGCTGAAGGGAGAACAGGATGAACATTGCAGAGAAGACAGTCTTGATCACCGGCGCCAACCGCGGCATTGGCCGGGCGCTCGTCGAAGAGGCGCTCCAACGCGGGGCGAAAAGGGTGTACGCGGGAACACGGAGCCCACTGCAACACGCCGACAAACGCGTTATCCCCCTGACACTGGATGTGACCAGTGTTGCGCAGATCCAGAGGGCCGTCGAAGAGGTCGACACCCTCGATGTCCTCATCAACAACGCCGGCATCGCCATCTATGACGATCTGAACAATCTCGAAGTGATCGAACAGCATCTGGCCGTGAACTTCCTGGGGATGTTCAAAGTGACGCACGCGTTCCTGCCGCTGCTGAGACGCTCCCGAGGGGCCATCGTCAACAACCTGTCCTTGACGGCGCTCGCTCCCTTACCGCTCATACCCTCCTACTCTCTTTCGAAGGCAGCCGCGTTCAACATGACGCAGTCGCTGAGGGCGCTCCTGGCCGGCCAGGGCGTAACGGTCCATGCCGTCGTCCTCGGCCCTGTCGACACCGACATGAATCGCGGCCTCGATATACCGAAGGCCTCGCCCGAGTCAACGGCAAGCAACCTCTTCGCTGGGTTGGAAAAGGACGAAGAGGACATCTTTCCCGATCCCGTGTCCCAGTCCATCGCCGAGGCATGGCGTACGGGGGTCGTGAAGGGGCTTGAGCGCCAGTTCGCCGCTTTCGTGCCGGAGAGTGCGGCGCATGGGGAATGACGCTGCGGATGGAAACGACGGAAGCGAAAGGAGAGCGGAATGCTACCGTTGACAGGGAAAAATGTGGTCGTGATCGGCGGGAGCCGGGGGGTTGGCCGGCAGATCGTGGAAGCCATGATCCATCAGGGCGGGCGTGTGCTTGCGGTGGCGCGACAGGAGCGCCCGCTCCGGCAGTTGGCTCAGGAGGTTTCGGGCGTAGAAGTTCTGCCGCTCGATGCCACGGAGGAGGGAGCGCCTTCCCGAGTGTTTGATATCTTCGAGCCCCATGTCCTGGTTCTGTGCGCGGGCGCGTTTCCGCCCGCCGCGCCACTCCACATGCAGAGTTGGTCGGAGTTCGCCGTCAACTGGGAGACCGATGTCAAAATCGCGTTTCACTTCTGCACGGCAGCGCTGTCGCGGCCTCTACCCACAGGCGCGTCGGTCATTCTGATCTCCAGCGGCGCCGCCCTCGCCGGGTCGCCGCTGTCGGGAGGCTATGCCGGAGCCAAGCGCATGCAGATGTTCATCGCGAACTATAGTCAGAAGGAATCCGATCGTCTGGGGCTGGGCTTGCGCTTCGCAGCGCTGGCGCCGCGCCTCCTGCCGGATACGGAACTCGGGAAGCGTGCGGTTGCGGGCTATTCCCGCTATCTCGGCATCTCCGCGACCGACTTCCTGCAGAGTATGGAAGCGTCGCCGACCGCATCCGACGTCGCCACGGCGGTCATCGAGTTGGCTGCGAACCCGGATCCCTTCAAGGGAAAAGTGTTCCTCGTCTCAGGGAAGGGCCTCGAACCCACGTCATTAGGATAATGCGACGGCAAAACGATCCCAGGAGGGCAACATGTCGAATGCAATGACAACCGCGAGACCATCGCATCAGACACAAGCGGCGGAGCGTACTCGCGAGGCCTTTACACGGCTTGCCGAGCCACTACGCCGCGAACTCAGAGTGCACTGTTACCGCATGCTGGGCTCCCTGCACGAAGCCGAGGATCTCGTGCAAGAGACCTATGTGCGCGCCTGGCGCAGCTTCGACAGGTTCCAGGAAGGATCGTTCCGCGCATGGCTCTACCGCATCGCCACCAACGCCTGCCTGAATGCGCTTGCCGCCCGCAAGCACGTGAAGCGCTTGCTGCCGGACCAGTTGGGACCCTCCACCACGCAGATGCCGGAGGGCGGCCCGGCAACGGAGGTGGTGTGGCTGGAACCTCTCCCGGACTCCTACCTGGAAGGGATCGCGGACGACGCGTCGAATCCGGAGACGCGCTATGCGTCTCGCGAGGCCGTGCAGCTCGCCTTTGTCGCCGCCATCCAGCAGTTGCCGCCGCGCCAGCGCGCTGCGCTCTTACTGTGCGACGTGCTCGATTGGACGGCCGCGGAGACCGCCATGCTGCTCGGCGGCTCGACGATTTCGATCAATAGCGCCTTGCAGCGCGCGCGGAAGACGCTCTCCCAACGCTATCCCGACGGCCGGCCGTCGGAGGCGCCCCGGCCAAGTCCCGCCCAGCAAGAGATCCTGGACCGCTATCTGCAGGCCTGGGAGAGGCACGATCTGGATGGATTCGCGGCCCTCCTCAAAGAGGACGCCACCTTCACCATGCCGCCGTTCCTGCAGTGGTATGTGGGCCGTGAGACCATCCGGTCCTTCTTTGAGGCAGCGTGGAAGACATGCGGCGGGCTTCGCCTGGTGCCGACGGCTGCCAACGGGCAGCCCGCTTTCGCCGTCTATACCCGCACCGACACGGCATCATCGTGGGCCGCGCACTCCATCCATGTCCTCTCGCTGGAGCAGGACAGGATTTCCAGGCTAACTCTGTTTCTGGGACCCACCGGCCCACGCCTGTTTGAGGCCTTTGGACTTCCGCTCTCCTTACCGGACTCGGCGAGCGCCGAAACGCTCTCCACGCCGCATCACGATCCTGTGCGAACGACCACCAGGGAAGAGTAAACCTCAATCCCATAGACTTGCACCAAAACTCGTTACCCTACCTTTACACGCGGCGCGGCAGATGCTATAATCTGCCCGCCGCGCTTTTTTACGTAACTCACCTTACACAGCCGGACATTAGAGCTGCCTTGTGGGTCGGGTACAGAACGTACCCGCCTGGAGAGCCTTCGGCTAACCGTCCTCACGGACGGAAATGCTTCCAACGTTGGAAGGCGTCCGGAGGACGCTTGGCGCGTAGCGCCCTATAGACGGGTACGTTCTGTACCCGGAATAGCTCTCGCCTCTCCCTCTCCTTATGAGGGCGAGGGGCGAGGTTTCAAGGACCGACACGATCAACCCGACGAACCCGACAGTCTGGAAAATGCCCCGTGACCTGCCGCTGATGGTGCTGCTTGCCGTCGTCTGCGGGCTGATGGCCTGGAAACTACCTTCATTCCGCACGCCCGGAAACCTGGCTGCCGTCGCGGAGGGAGCGGCCCTCCTCGGCATTATGGCGTGCGGCGAGGGTCTGGTAATCCTGTGCGGGGGATTGGACCTCTCGGTCGGCTCCGCGCTGGCGCTGGCGACGTGCGGCACGGCGGCGGCGCTAACGGCGGGCTGGGCCTGGCCGCTGGCGGCGCTGGTCGGGCTGCTCTGCGGCGGCCTGGCCGGAGCGATCAACGGGGCGCTCATCACGTACCGGCGGCTCCCGCCGATCCTGACCACCCTCGCCACCCTGCTCCTCTTCCGATATGGCGTCAGCCTGCTCACCAATGCGCGCAGCTACGGCCCCTTTCCCGATGCCTTCAACCAGATCGGCAACGGCTGGACGCCTGCCGTGCTGCTGGTCGTAGTCGTTTTATTTTTTATTTTGCTCACCCGGCAGATGCGCTTCGGGCGCTGGGTGCTGGCCCTGGGCGGCAACGAGCAGGCGGCGAGGCTCTCTGGCGTCCCTACCGACCGGGTGAAGCGCCTGGCCTACCTGCTCTCCGGGCTCTGCGCAGGCCTGGCGGGACTGATTACCATGGCCTTCAACAACAATGCCCAATCCCGTGATGGGAAGGGGCTGGAATTGAATGTGATCGCCGCCTGCGTCGTCGGCGGCATCCGGATCACCGGCGGCGACGGCAGCCTCTTAGGGGCGGCGCTGGGCGCGCTTCTGATTACCCTGCTCGGCAACGCGCTGATCCTCACCAGCAGGCCGGAGGACCAGCACGGCCTGTTTACCGGCCTGGTGATCGTCGTCGTTGCCCTGATCGAGCAGTGGAGGCTTCGCCGCCAGGAGCGCGCCGCCAGGGAGGGCGCAGTACGTCCCGGTGAGGTGCGCCCATGAACACCGTCCCTACGACCCATGTCACCGCTTCGCCCACGGCCCGCCGCACGCTGCCTGTCGAGAGCGGCGTGGGGGTGGTGTTCGTCCTGATCTTCGCCTTCTTCAGTTGGCGGCTGCCCCACTTCTTCTCGGTAGACAATCTGCAACTGCTGGCGGAGCAGGCCGCGCCGCTCGCCATCGTCGCCATGGGAATGACCCTGGTCATCGCGACGGGCGGCATCGATATCTCGGTCGGCTCCCTCCTGGGGATGTGCTCCATGGTGCTGGGCTGGCTGGCGACGCCGAAAGATGTCGGAGGCGTGGGCTGGAATATCTGGATGGCGTGCGTAGGCGCGGTCGCCGTGGGGGCGCTCTGCGGTCTCTTCAATGGCCTGCTGATCACCCGAGCCAAGCTGCCGCCCATCATCGTGACGCTGGCGACCATGGCGGCGGCGCGGGCCTCCACCTCGCTCTTCAACGACGGCGGCAGCTTCTCCGGCCTGCCTCGCACGCTCCATGTCACCTTCTACTGGACGAAGATCGCCGGGATGCCGCTGCTCTTCTGGATGGGCCTGCTGGCCCTGACGCTGGGCGGCGTGATCTTGCGGCGGACGACCTTCGGGAGGCAACTGCTGGCGCTGGGTGGGAACCGGGAGGCCACACGCCTGGCGGGCATCAAGACGGCGACCACGGAGACTCTGGTCTATGTGCTGAGCGGCACGCTGGCGGGGGTGGCCGCCGTCCTCAGCGTTGCGCACCAGTCTACCGCCGCGCCTGGCGCGGGCGAATACATGGAGTTGGAGGCGATCACCGCTGTCATTCTGGGCGGGACAGTCATCACCGGCGGACAGGCCACCCTCACCGGCACCGGGCTGGGCGTCCTCACCATCTTCACGCTCGTCAGCGGGGTGCGCTCCTATGGGCAGGAGGACCGTCCTGCCTGGTTTTTAGTCGGCCTGGCGCTCCTGCTGGCGGTCGAGGTCCAGAAGTGGCGACGGGGAATGAAGAGACAAGATTCCTAAACCCGAAATCTCGATCAGTTGATTCGGAAAGGTAGCAGGAGTTGGGAAAAGAATGGCGAATGAAGGAGCATTCGGCTCACATTTACCATTGGAAAGGGGCAGGCGGAAGGAAGTCTGCTCAAAGGAGAACTATGCCTCTTAACGCTCCTACATCGGCTTCTGTTCTGCTCTCGGATGAGCAGGTACGCCGCTTTATCACGGACGGCTATCTGCAACTGGACTGCGGCCTGCCTGCAGAGGTGCATGCAGCTATTTATGATAAGCTTCAGTGGATCCTGCATGAAGAGGGCAACCCCGGCAACAACATTCTGCCGGCGGTTCCCGAGATGCAGCGGGTCCTGGACAGCCCGGTGATCCGAGGCGCGCTGGCCGGCGTGTTAGGCCCAAACTACGTCCTGCATCCGCATCGTTTTGTGCATAATATCGAGCCTGCGGAGCGCACTGAGGAGGGGACGCGCATCGGCAAAGGCTCGGCCAGTTTTGTCGGCTGGCATCAGGACAGCCACAGTCCGCTGGCGCGTCCCCGACACCACTACCCGCGCTATGCCATGATCCTCTACTACCCGCAGGATACGCCCGTCGCCATGGGGCCAACGCAGGTCATTCCCGCCACACACCTGCATGCCGCCATCTCCGAGACCGACAAGGCCCGTGGCTTTCAGGCCCCCGGCCCGGCTGGGACCTGCACGCTCGTCCATTTCGACATCGCGCACGGCGGCTCCATGAACCTGGCGGACCGCACCCGGCACATGGCGAAGTTCGTCTTCGCCCGCGTGGACGAACCGACCGCCCCCTCCTGGGACTGCCGGGCCGAAGCATGGCGCACTCCGGAGAACCATCAGGCGCCCCGCGAACTGCCCGTGGTCTGGGCGAACCTCTGGAACTGGATGATCGGACAGCCGGAACGCCAGGAGAAGCTGCCCGAGGGCACACTGCTTGGACCGCAAGCGATTTCCGACCGGATTGCCGGCTGGGACGCCAACCCGTTTACCCGGGTGAATGCCCTCTATACGCTGGCCGCTCTCGGGGAAACGGCGGTCGCGCCGCTCTGCGCTGAGTTGGCGTCTCACACGGAGAGCCGCTGGGCGGAGAGCGCGGTCGTGATGGAGAATGCGGCCTATGCTCTGGCTGCGCTCGGCCGGCCCGCCGTGCCGGCCCTGATCGGCCTGTTGGACCATCCGTCCGAGTGGGTGCAGATCAATGCGCTGTTTGCCCTGGGGGAGGTCGGGCCGCGCGCGCATAGGGCGGTTCCTCGGGTCATTGCGTGCCTGCGTCATGCCTCCCACCCCGTGGTCCGCACGGCTCTGGACGCGATAGGGCAGATGCAGGCGGGTGAGCAGGCCCTGCCGGAGATCCGACACCTCCTCACCGAGAGCAACCCCGATTGGCAGGAGCCGCTCTATCGGAAGTGGACCGGGGAGAACCAGGTGCGGGTCAATGCGATGATGGCCCTCCTCCGCACTCCCACGCCCTCCGGAGCGCTATTGGAGACTGTCGCCAACGCCCTCAACGACCCCTGCGGCTACGTCGGCGGCTTCGGCGTGGAGATCCTCCTGCGCCATCCCCATCAGGAGAGCCTCCACGCTGCCCTCGCCTATCTACAGTCTCACCGCTGGGACAACTCCCTCAACCGGGGCATCCGCACCTACTAACAGGCGATGCTGGCTCGGGCTGAGAGCATGAAGTTTGTCTGTGGCCTTCCCTGACTAACTCCTTACCGGCAACTTACCGACAGGCGGAAGCTCTTCATCAGAATGAGAATGCAGATATTCGCGTATCTCGGCATTCAACTCGCGAATTTTATGAATGTAGCCTTCGGAAACCACAGGGAATAGCGTAAAGTCATTCTTCTCTTTTGCATCGAGATACATCGCTTCGAACATAGCCGTGAAACTGGCGAGTTGATGCAGAGACACATACAGTTCGTGCGTATTGGTAATCATATTCCCAGTGTCCGATTCTATTCTATGACGGCAATCTTAACGGGATAGGCACGCACCATCTCATCTACCGTCAGGAGGGTAAGATCATGTTCCAATGCCTGACAAATGAGCATGCGGTCGAACGGATCACGGTGCAGGGGCGGCAAAGTGGCCAGATGAACGACGCATGCCTCTTCAATGGACAAACTCTCGATGAGATGGCGTTCACGCTGGCGAGGAAGATAGGTTTCCGGTGGTTCCGGCAAGGGAAGTTTGCCGAGGCGGTACTTGACACTGGCCTCCCAGACGGATACAACGCTCAGAAATACGTCGTTTTCGGGAGCCCGAATCAGGTCACGCAGGGAAAGAGGTAGCTGCTCATCGCCACTGATATACCAGAGGAAGATATGGGTATCCAGCAGGAGTCTCATGCTCCCTCAAATTCTCGCAATATCTCTTCCGGCAGTGGTGCGTCAAAATCTGAAGGGACCGTGAACTCGCCCGCACACAGTCCGAAGGGGCGCGGTTCATGCAGAGGATGTCCCGCCGGCTTGATCTCCGCGATGGGCTTATTCGCCTGAAGCACGAGGAATGTCTCCCCGTCGGCGACGCGGCGGAGGTAGCCCGGTAAATCGCGTTGAATATCCTCGATACTGATGGTTGTCATAGTAGCAAGAGTATACCCGACGACTTTCAAATGCGCAACGTGAATGATTAATCGGCGGGCACGGTATACAACGTATCCTTATAGAAGAAACTCAGGCGCTTGCCACTGGGAAGCCATCGCAGATCTTCCAGAGCCAGGACAACATTCGGATTGACCTCCTCCTGCCAGGTTCCCACCTCATGCATCTCGCTGCCGTCTACGCGGCACACAAAGAGAGAGTAGGCCCTCAGTTTCGCGTTTTGTGTGCCCGACACGGTAGCGATTGAGGAATTCACGGACAGGTTCGTAGAAGTATCTCCTTCCTGTGTACCCTCGTTCGGGTCCGTCGTTGCAGGTGTAGCGCCGTATCCGACGATAAATGCAAGCCTCCTGGCATCCGGCGACAGGAGCACCTCGGTAATATTAGGATTGGGCAGATTGGCAGGTACAGCAATCTTTTCGATGCGCTCCTGCCGAATTTGCGGCGGCAAAGAGGATACCCTCACATTGAACGAACGCGTTGTTGCTGTTTCGTCCAGCCTGTCTATGGAGAGGATATGATCCCCGATACCGCAGGCGTGCAGGTAAGCTGAAAGGATGCTCTCATCCATCGGAAAGCTGCGATTCTCGGCGGGGCTATGCACATTATGGACAATGGCTGTAGAGGGTGGTTGGTACGAACCTGTGCGCTGAAACTCGATCCAATGGCGGCTGTCTTGTGTCCAGGCAAGCCAATGCAAAGAATAGAAGCCCCGAGGCCATTGCTGGTGATGTTGCCCATCCAGCGTCGCCGCATCCATGGTTTCCTGCTCAGCCGTGCCGCCATGCCATAGCAGCCACTTGCCATCCGGTGAGATCTCCATCTGACTGTGATAGAAGCAGTCTACCAACCTTTCCAGCCGTCTCAAATGCCTTCTTCTTCCGGTCTGTACATTGTAACGATACAGATGGGATCTTTGTATGCGATAGCCAGGGTCAGACTCATATTGTTCGGCATAAAAGAGCTCAATATCAGAGAGCCAGCGATACTCAGCATGGTTCCATCCGCCCCAGCTCCAGGCCTGATCCGCGTGGAAGAGTTTCTGCGCGCGACGGAAGAGAGGGTGGCCCTGCGGAATGGCGGGAGGGGGTGTCGGATGGACCGTCTCGATGTTGATAACAGGACGAGCGGGAATATTTAGGACCGCGCTGGAATGCATTGGCAATGGCGTCCGCCGTGCGTGGATGAGCACCCCCATGCACAAGATCCCACAGACGACCACGATTGTAACGGGCCGGTATCGCTGCCACACATGGTGAAGGGCAAGATAGAGGCTCACTACCAGGACACCCGCGTTTCCATTGCGTCGCATAAAGGCTCGCAACGAAGAAGGTTTCACTCGTCCTCCTCAACAGCGAAAAAGAAAGGACATCGGACCCACCGCCTGCGGAAGCGCCGACAGAGGGAGGTCTTTTAGCCTCTTTAATGGGAGAGGCGCTCGATGGCTTCGGCCAGTTTGAGGCGATAGTCGCGATATTCGCCGGTGGGCCACTTTGCATCATGCTCCCGCTCTCCCAGTTTGAACGCCGCCAGCTTCTCCTCGATGAGGCGGCGCGCCGCAGGCGCGTCGGGATGGTTGGGCTTGGCGCGGATCAGGCGTGAGAGGGTGAGCATATAGCGGTAGTCGTCGATCCCCTCGCGGATGTCGCGCTCGAAATGGATCGAGGGGATCAGCTCCCGCTTCGCATTGGTGGCGCACCAGGCGTAATCGTCCTCGCGACAGTCCAGCGCATAGTAGGGATCGCCCGCCGCCACATTCCAGTGCCAGGAGAGCCGGAACTTCATACCGAACTGCTGGGCGCACTTGAACATGTAGGTCCCGAAGGTCCAGCGGTTGCCCCCGTTGTAGAAGGCCCACGCGCCGCCCTTCGCCTGTAGGTCGCGAATGGAGGCTTCGTCGTGACCGTTCAGGTTCGCCACCCGGAGCGCGGCGGCCAGATCCTTGTGTGGGTCGTTGGGCGATGCGGACGCCTCCACGCTGGTTGCGCCGGTGGTGAGCATGTCCGGCGGGGCGGCCTCTTTCCAGGCCTGTGCGTTGGCGGCGGCCACCTTGGCGGCATCCCCGATAGGCTCGTCGCAGAGGTTGTAGGCGACCGGCAGCCAGCCTGCACTATGGGCGTGGGCGTCCACCACGGTCAGGACCGCCCGTAAGAACGCGACATAATTGTCGAACCCGGCGGCGCGCATGGCCGGCTCGTCGATGACGTAGTTGTTGAAGCCGCCGATGCCGCCGTTGTAGTTGACGACTACCGACTTGAACCCGGCGGCGCGAGCGTCGGCCATCTCCTGGTCCGCCTGGGAGAAGTCTATGTCCGGCTTATGATCCTTCCAACCCCGAATATGGAGCGTGGGGATACCCGAAAAGGTGGTGCAGCCGTATTCGCGCATCTTCGCCAGGCTCTTGCGGAACATCTCCCGCCCGTAGTCGCCCATGTCCTCCGCATACCAGGGCAACCCCAGCGTGCAGCCCCACGGCCCGGCGGCCACATCCAGTTCGTCCAACGGCGTGGAGAACAGGCGCACATGCAGGGGCAGGCTGTCGGTATGGCCGTCGGCAAAGTGCAGTTCCGCGCGGCCCGTATAGACGCCTGCCTTCACGGCGGTAGGCGTGTGGAGGGTGAGCCAGAAGGTCGTCGTGTCCCCCTTCTCGACCGTGGCCGTGTCGCGCGGCATCACAAACCGGGGCGCGATGGTGTAGACGGTCCCCTCGCCGGTGACCCGTGTGATCCGGTGCGATACGACGCCCATCCGGACGGCGGAGGCGGGCACGGTCCCTGCGGGCGAGGTGAGGTCCGTGACGGAGACCCGGACCGGCCCCAGGGCGCGCAGCGAGTAGAGGGAGAAGACCAGCGGCTCCTGCTGGCCCGCACTGGCGCAGGCATCCACGGCGCGCCCGACCTCCTCGCGGCGCGGCACGGCGTTGATCGGCACGTCCTCCATCCAGTCGCGTGTAAAGAGAGCGTACCCCTTCTTCTGCTCGTCCCCGGTGGGCATAAACGGAGGAATGACGCCCCGGCTATCTTTATGGCCGTCGGGCAGCACCCGTTTGAAGTAGTTGTCGAAGTAGAACCGCCGCCGCTCCTGGAGGTTGGCGAGGTAGCGCTGCCCTGACGTCGCCTCCTGAGCCGGATAGATCACCAGCGCCGACACGGCGTTCGCCATCGCCTCGCCCTCGAACTCCAGAGAGAGCTGCCCCTCCTTCACGTCCACGTCGAACTCCTTCTCCTTGAAGTAGACGCGCTGGTACTTGTCGAAGGTGTTCTCGCCGGGGCGGTCCTCCACATCGGCGAAGCGGAAGTAGCGGGCCTGGAAGCGGGGCAGGTCCATGGTGTCCTGCACCACCGGGACCCCGTTGGCCTTGAGGATGCGCTTCCGGTAGGTCTGGTACTCGCCCCAGAACCCGGAGGGGCTGTCGATGTTGACGAACACATGGTATTTGCCGTTCGGCAGGTCCACGGCGAAGCCGCCATGCTCGATGTATATCCCCACCTCATAGAGCGGGTCGGGCTGGAGGACATCGTAGGCGCGCCAGACCTGCGCGTTTTTAAGGCCGTAGCCCCGGCCTGGAGAGTAGAGAGTAGCCGGAGTGACGGCAGTAAAGCCGCTGAGCGGAGGCGACGTGCCGGGGCCGAAGGAGAACGCCTGCAGGCCGGGGACCTTGATACGGTCGGAGAGATCGCGCTCCAGGCGGAGGTTGTCGAAGTAGAGCGGCGCTTTCGTCCCCTCCAGGCTGAAGACAAAGCGGGTGATGTGCGCCTTGTCCAGGGCGCGACCGGGGCGGCTCTTCTCGCCCACATAGAGGTCGGTGGGCAGGATCAGGGTGGAAGCGCCCGGAGGGATGACGGTCTGGTAGTTGACGCGGGTCCAGTAGTCGGTCGTGCCCTGGTCGCGCAGTTCGATATAGATGGGGGTCGGGGTGTCGTTGGCGTTGAAGACGTCGGCCTTGAACAGGTCGTAGCCGGTCCAGTCCTGCAGGCCGTCCCAAACCGCATAGCCGTTCTGCACACGCAGAGCGTACTGCCCATGCGAGGCGTGCTCCTTTACGGCATCCACGACCTGTGGGCTGCTGCCGGTGAAGGGGGCGGGCTTGCCGTCCTCGAAGTCGGCCAGTGGGCGCACTGTCGGCGCATCGCTGGTCACCCGTGCGGCGGCCAGGCTCGCCCCGCAGGCGTAGCACTTGCCCCATTGCGGCATGTTCCGGTAGCCGCAATCCGGGCAGTGAACGGCCTTCGCGCTATCCAGAGCGGCGGGTGGCGCTATGGGCTTCTCCTCCGTGCCCAGCACCGGCCCCTCCGTAAGCGGCGTGTTGTCCGGCACGCGCTCCAGGCGGGCGTCGTCTACCCAGAGTTTTCCTCCCGCCCAGAGGCCGATACGGAAGACCGCCTCCTGCGGCTTCGGCACGGCCTTGACGATCTCCAGGCGCGTCCAGCCGAACGTGCCGCTCTTCTTGAGGGGGTAGTAGGCGTCGTCGGCGAAACTGATGTCCTCGCTCAAGCCCCACGCATGGACGCCGATGTCCAGCCCACGGATCCAGCACGAGAAGCGATACCGGCCCGGCTCGACCTTGACGGCGGGGCTGTAGAGCCGGAATTTGCAGCCCGGCGTGCCGTCCAGTTCCGCGCTGGTGACGCCGCTGTGCGCGACCTTGCCGTTGCGGAAGACACCCGCCCCCTCAAAGAGCCAGCCGCCCCACAGGCGATACGGGATGCCGAACTGGTTAGGCGACTGTGTGGCCTCTATCGAAGGGTCCGGCAGAAGGTTGTCCCCCGTCTGCGCGCCCATGCGCCCCAGCACACACCCCAGAAAGATCAGCAGGAACAAGCCTACCGCAGGCCAGGATCGTTTCATAAGACCTCCGAAACACGCCTCTTGCCTCTAACACCCTGGAGATTTCGCTATGGTCGGGTCCAGCGCGTGCAGGTACGTGAGCAGATCGTGCTGGCAATCGGGCCGAAACAGGGGCTCATGCCCCACATCTATCCGGTACTCCCGATCCACATGCACAAACCCCATGATGGGCAGCGGAAGGTGGGTGATGAGGTCGGCATTGTTGGTAATGCGCCAGGTGTCCGGTACGCGTGCGTCGTAGGTGCCGGCGAACAGCTTGTCCCCGACCGCCGGGCTGCCGAACGTATACACGGTGGGAGTGGCAAAGACTCCGTTGCCGGCAAGATCCAGTGCCAACAGGGTCGCCAGCGCGCCGCCCAGGCTATCCCCCACGATATGCAGTGTCCGGATGGCGGGATCTCCGAGCAGCGTTCGTAGGATCTCGATCACACGCGGGCTGCCCGGGTCCGGGACGATGGTCCCCGGCGTTATGCCCTGGGTGATCCCCAGCGTGGCATAGAGCGAGGTGAAACCGGTCGCGGTACGCCCTGCGCCGGGCACGTAAGGATACGTAACCAGTTGAAACTCAAAGTCCTTAAGCCATTCCAGAATGCCGTTCGTCCCACGTATCGCGACGACGAGATCGCTTCCATCGGGAGAAAGGGCGATGTAACCATAAACGTCGAAGTCGGGCAGGCCGGGAACCAGATCGTTGGCAATGATAAAATGGAGCAGTGTGTAGCCGCCAGGAGGGGTGACGGGGCCTGGCGAGGTTTCCGGGTCAAAGTCCCGGATCTGTACTAAGAATTGACCAAGTGAGACGGCAAGGACGGGATCAAAGGCGCTGGCAGGCATCATAAACTCCTTTTCAAAAAGGTAACCTCAAGGTTACGGATCGGATCTTCAAATTACCTGGTCCAATTACCAGGTCCTCTGGTATTGTACCCGCTGTTGCCCGGTCTTAATCTTTTTTGAACGCTCGATGCGCCTTATATTACGATTGCCCTTCTGAGAGTATAGGCCATAAAGGATCTACAAAATCGCCTTCCGCTATCCCCGCGATGGCAGGCCCTGAAGCAGTTCATGCGATAGCGAACTGACCCGTGTCACGCAGCGAGGACGGGTCGAGGGCGAGAACGATGCGGTCACGCGAAATACCGGCAGCAACCAATAGATTGGCGATCCCTTCTTCTGTGCCGTCCTCATGGATCCAGAGCTTGCCGTCGCGCACCTCGACGTGCGCCCAGACGTGATGGATGCGACGATAACCGTCCCACCCCTCATCTAACAGCAAAAACTGCCCATGCTCCCGGTCGAAAGCCATCAGGGTTCGTTGCTTGCCGGGGGTGGTATACAGGCTGGCGAGAGAGCAGAGCGTTTGCTCAATCTGTTCTATATCCTGATGATAGCGGTCTAATGCCGGCATAATGCCATCCTTGATCGCAACTTCCCACCGAATATTTTCCCCATTATACCATAGCCCTATCTTTTACCCCAGGCCATCTAGTCTACAACTGTATGCTTGCTCAAACTCTTCCTGATTGTCGAAATGCTCCTCGAAAAAGCGTCCTTCAAGGCAGCCATAAAGAATGAGATTCGACTGCACCCGATGCAGAAAAGGAGGCGGCTGTATGCCATTGGTAAGCAGGATTTCCATACGCCCTTCAAGATAACCATAGAAAAAGGCTATGAATTCGTTGATCTCCTGGCGAGAGAATTCGTCTTCAAAGGGAGCATGAAGGATAGGATCTATCTGTGCCGTGCTATCCACCCTTCGGCGCAGGGCAAATTCCAGCATACTGCGGAAATTATGGACTCTCAACAGGTAATGGAATGATCTTTCCCTTTTGATGACGTCAAGCGCGAACGGGAAGGCAAACGAACCTTTGTAATCGTCATAGCACTGGCCGCTTTCGCCGTAGAGGTATTTCAAGATCAAGTAGGTTTCTGCAAAATTCATCCGTCCGCGTTCTTGCCCTTGTGGCCGGAAGAGATTCAACAGAAAGAAGCCGTCCTCTTGAATTGCGAGACTGCGACGGGCTATTTTATAGTAGGCGTCATCATCCAGGCGCGTCAGCACTATCTCTAATTCCTTCAGTGTGAAATGTGTACGTCGTTTCGTGTTTTTTGGACCTTCTTTTTCCAGGTGATGATCTGTCATGGCTGTGTCGCCTCGTTCCATTTCCAGGGTTTGTTCATCAGGCCTATCGTGGATAACTCCGTTCTTTACAGATACGATCCTCGTGCCTACTTTCTTCTTCCTCTTGTGTCCGAACGCAAAGCGGAAACAAAATCAGACCACCGAAAAGAATCTCTTCCCGTTTTGATCTTTTTTGAACTCTCAGTGCGCCTTATATAGCGATGAACATGGAAACTCAGGACCAACGGATGCGCAGGGCGCTGGCCGGGGATCGTCTCGCGGCAGAGCGCCTGCTGGAACCGCACCGCAGGATGGTGACAGCCATCGCCTACCAGGCGCTGGGCAACGCCGACGACGCGTGGGACGTGGCGCAGGAGACGCTCGTTTACGCGCTGCTGCGGCTCAGCGAGCTGCGGGTTACGCGCAAGCTCGCGGCGTGGCTAAAGCAGCTCACGCTCTCGCACTGCGCCGACTATCGCCGCAGGCGGGGCACCCGTCGATTGGGCGAGCCGATCACGTTCCTGAACGAAGCCCGCGAGGAGACCGACTTCGCGCAGCGTCTGACGATCCGCCAGGCCATCGCGCATCTCTCCGAAGCGCACCGCACCACGCTGCTGCTGCACTATACGGGCGGGTGGTCGCTGGAGGAGGTCGCTTCTCTCCTGGCGGTTCCGGTGAATACCGTCCGCAGCCGCCTGATGGCGGCCAAGCGGCTCTTGCGCGCCGACCTGCAGGCGCTCTTCCCGAGCGCTGCGCTCGCTAAAGGAAAAAGAATGCCGACCGATACGTTTGCACTGTCCGAAACACACACATCTCTCATTGAGGCCGCGTTCCCCGGAGCGCGCCTCCTCTCGGTTCAGAACGATCCGGAGCCGTGGCAGCCGTTCACGCCTCGGGTCCGCCTGACACTTGCGAAAGGCGGCGAGAAGATCGTCGATTTCCGGGGCGATATTACGCCCGAACGGGCCGCGCTGCTGCCTGTGCTGGACCGGCTCAACATCCCCGGTCCGCGCATTCTCCAGGGGCCGGTTCCGACCGGTAATGGCTTCACGACCCTCTGCGAACCGGCACGGGGCGAGAACCTGACGCTCTGGGCGCTGGGGGGAACGCCGCACCGCATCCGCCTGGCGACAGAGCGGGCCTTCGAGGGCATTGACCGCCTGCAGGGCATTACGGATGCGCTACAGGCCGACCCAATCGGGGCGACACTGCCCCGCCGCACGCTGGCCGACGAGGTGGAGATCCTTACCGAAGATGCGAAGTGGAACGCCGATCCCTGGCTGGCCGAGGAGGGCGCAGAGCGGCGAGAGTGGCTGCAGGATCCCTGGTTTGCCGGGGCGCTGGCCCGCGTCCAGGCAGCCATCGCCGACATCGCCGCCCCGCTCGTCTATACCAACTACCTGCACTTCTTCCCGCAGGTCTATCGGATCCAACCGGGCGATGGCCCTTTCGACGAGCCGCTGGGCTGGCCGGGCGACCCGCACTACCTGCAGAATCCGCTGGTGGAGTTCACGGAACCCTTCGGCCACTTCGGCGATCCGCTGTTGGGGCTGGCAATGGTCTGGGTCTACGACTGCTACCCGTTTGTCCACACGGGCTTTGTGGAGCAATTCCTCTGGCGGCGGGGCGTAACGCAGCGGGAGTTCGCCCCTCGACTGGCCCTGAAGGCGCTGCAGATAGTAGCGCGCGACCTCCCTGTGGGGCGACCGGCGCAGGGGAGCGACTACTGGGAGGGGCTGCGGGGTTGGGTGGAGCAGGCCCTCGGCTGGATGTAAAAAACGTCGGTGGTGAGGTCTACGGCACCCGCTCTCCGCGCGATGCAACCCAGAGTTTGTACCAATCGGTGCGGCTAAGGGACAGGTTCGCGGCTCCGGCGGCCTCGCGGATATGCTCCGGGTCGTTAGAGCCGACGAGCGGAATGATCTGGGCGGGGTGGGCCAGCAGCCAGGCCAGGGCGAGCTGCGTGGGGGTAGCGCCTTCATAACTGGGCGCGAGTTCGTTCATCGCCGCCAGCACCCGCTCGATCCGCTCCCGCTGCGCCGGATCGTCCGGGAGGGCGCGTTTGCCGGAGAGGTAACCTCTTGCCAGCGGGCTATAGGCCAGCGGGGTGATGCCCAGAGCCAGGCACTGGTCCAGGACGCCGTCGCCGCCCTGCCCCTCGCGCCCCTCATAGAGCGGCGGCAGGTGCAGCAGCGAGAACGCAAACTGATTGGAGACCATGGGGCACTTCAGATACTGCTGCAGGGCGCGGGTCTGCTCCGGATAGTAGTTGGAGACACCGACGGCGCGGATCAGGCCGGAATCGGCCAGTTCGTTCAGCACGGCAGCCGTCTCCGCCGGGTGGCTGAGCGGGTCGGGCCGGTGGAGCTGATAGAGGTCCACATACTCGATGCCCATCCGGTCCAGCGAACCCCAGATGCTCTTGCGGATATGGTCTCCGGAGTGGTCGTAGTAACCGGAGCGGATGCCGACTTTCGTGGCGATATAGATGCGTTCGCGCGCCCCCGGCACGGCGGCGAGGCAGTCTTTGAAAATGGACTCGCAGGCGGTCCCGCCGTAGATGTCGGCATGGTCGAAGAAGGTGATGCCCACCTCCAGCGCCGTCTCAAATGTGGCGATGGCCTTCCGCCGATGCTCCGGCCCGACCTCTGCGGGGTTCCAGGTCCCCGCCAACCCCATACAGCCCAGCGCGATCCGCGAAACCGGCGTTTTCTCCAGGCCGAACGGTTGCGTTGTCATAGATGCGGTCATATTCTCTCCTCAATGGAAATGCTTTATGCGGACAGGGCGTGTTGGGCGGCGTTGCGCACCGTCAGGGAGCCATCCTGCGCCAGTTCCTGCAGGCAGGCGCGATCCTCCGCGTCGTAGGAGTCGGCCAGGGCGTCCACGATAGCAAGCCGGACAGCCTCCCGCTCGTCGGTGAGGAGGCGACGCAGCACGGCGCGCCCCTCCTCGCCGCGCAGGGCCGTCAGCGCCAGCACCACGGCCCGAAGCGCGTTGCCGAAGAGGCGCTGCGTCGCTTCATGGAGCAGTTGGGGGGCTTCCGGCGCGCGGGTCCGGGCGATCATCAGCGCCGCATAGGCCGCCAAGTCCTGGTCGGGATGCTCCAGATAGGGCCTCAGCCACTCCAGCGCCCGTGGGTCTTCCAAATCCACTATCGCCTGCATACACTCCTGCAGCACCTCGACATCCATGCCGCCGGGGAAGCGCAGCACCAGGGCGAGGGGAATCCGGGCGGCGATGTCGCCGGTGCGCGCCAACGCCTGGGCCGCTGCCTTGCGCGTTTCGCTCCGGATGATCGGCGCGTCCGGGCGCGCTCCCACGCGATTACGCCCCATATCGAAAAGGAGAAACGCGATGTCGCAGAGGGCGTCCGGCACATGCGTCTGCGCCATCGCCAGGGCGCAATTCGCCCGCAGGTGCGCCCCAGTATCGAAGGGCACACCGCCCACCGGTTCGATCTGAACCGTGCGAATGCCAATGCGCAGGGCCTCGCTCGCGCCCAGATACTCCAATCGGCCAAAAGCGAAGGCGAGGTTCGCCCGGACGTGACAGCCCGGATCCCGCTTCAGGCCATCCTCGGAGCAGGAGAGGAAGTGTTCCACCATGACGGCCATGGCCGAGAGGTCGGCGCACCTGCCCAACTCCTCCGCCGCCAGCGAAGCCACGTAGTTGCTCTTGTCCTTGAGGGCCGCCAGCAGCAGCGGCTGCTTGACCGGATCGGGCAGGCGCGCCAGACGGTTCACGGCCCGGATGCGGTCTTCCGTGCGCCGCGATTTGAGCAGAGTTTTGATCTCCTCCAGCCTGGCGCTCTCTCCATCCGTCATGACAGCGTCTCTCACATTCCAGGGAGTAGGAGCCTAATCGGTCAATGGCAGAGTGAGCGTCGGCGTGGGAACAGAGTGGTCCTCGGAGATGGATTTGACCGCCGTCCCGACCGCAAAGTACTCGATGACATGGCTGCCCCACCCGTGGCTGCTCTCCTTCACCTGCGCCCCGACGATACCCTCCGCCTGCTCCGCCTCGGCCTCCGCCTGCATCCGCGAGAGGGCCAGTTCGCGAGCATCATAGAGCGCCTGAGTATAGTTCTGCATCTCGACATTCCGCCCCATCTGCCGCAGGGATTGCATCAGGCCCTGGTGCGCGACATGGTAGACGCAAGTTCCCATCACCAGCGAGACCGGGCGATAGCCCGTCCGCAGCAGCGTCCAGAAGTCCTGGCCGCTCAGGTCGGAGGTGAAGGGGCGGTTGTCGGGGGTGCGATAGTGCTCGCCGGTGCGGTGCTTGATGGCCGTCCCAATGGCCATAAACTCCGCCAGGTTCTCGCCCCACTCATAGCGGGTCACATCCAGGCGGACGCCGACGATCCCATCCGCGCCAA
The DNA here is from genome assembly GCA_035295825.1 of Chthonomonadaceae bacterium. Taxonomy (GTDB): domain Bacteria; phylum Armatimonadota; class Chthonomonadetes; order Chthonomonadales; family Chthonomonadaceae; genus DATGIG01. Next base: position 20,765 of record DATGIG010000516.1, read on the forward strand.
GTATATCGGCCTCCTCCTCCATGCGGGTCATCGCCAGTTCGCGGGCGTGGTACATGGCCTGGGTGAGCACCTCCATCTCCTGGTTCTGGTAGAAGTTGGAGAACTGGAAGCCGATATGGTAGATCGAACTGCCCATGACGAGGCCCACCGGGTCGAACCCGGCCTCACGGACCAGCAGAAACTCGTTGATGGAGAGGTCGCTGGTAAACAGACCGCGCTTGCCTGCGCCGCTGCGCATGTCTTCCAGGCGTTTGCGGGCGGCGGCGGGCAGCCCCTCCTCGGAACCGGGTGTATAGGACATGGTGTTTCTCCCCCTGATTGAGTTACTTCAGCGATACGGTATTTAAGACGGAAAAGACGGGCCAGCGACCCTGATACGGCGCAATGGCCGTCCCGATGGCCGTGAAATGGTACAGTATATCCAGACGCTTCTGGTCGTTGCCCAGGTCCACCTCGATCGGTTCGGCATCGACCTCGATATCCGCACCGACGACGCCCTCGGCGTGGACCACACGAGCCTCATGCTCCATGCGCTGCATGGCCAGAGAGCGGGCGTTATAGACGCCCTGCGTATAGTCGGGCAGCTCCTGGTTCTGCCAGCCGCCGCCAAAGATGCCGCCCTGGGTCACGTTGCGTGTATTCCAGTTGGGAATGCAGTAGTAAGAGCAGTTGCCGACCACGAAGCCGACAGGCCGGTAGCCCGCCTGGCGCAGCATCCAGAACTCCTCGCCGGACAGGTCGCTGACAAACGGAGCCACACTGCCGGGCGGCATGGGCGGAATGTCCGCCTCACGAATGGCCGTACCGATGGCGGCGAACTCCAGCAGCGAGGAGCCCCACTCGTACTCCTTGCGCTCCAGGCGCACGCCGACGATCCCGGTGGCGCCAAGCAGCGTGGCTTCCTGCAGCAAGCGCCCGATGGCCAGATGCCGCGCCTCGTAGTATGCCTGGGTCAACACTTGCAGTTCGCCGGAGCTTCCCGACCAGCCGTAATTATAGTTCGGCGTCCACTGCCAGCCGACGTGGTAGATCGAACTGCCCATCACCTGGCCGAGCGGCTCATAGCCCGCCTGGTGGATGACGGCGAGCTCGTTCACGCTCAGATCGCTGGTGAAGAGGTGCTGGGGGGTATTCTGCCGGCCGGCCTGCTCCCGCAGGCGGTCGATCGCATTGAGCGGCAGGCCGCCCTGCTGGAGGTTGAGGATACTGGCCTCGCGCCGCTGTTTCGCCTCCGGACTCTCCTCATTCTTCCCTCCGCCAAAACCGAATAGACGCATTACGTTGCTCGCTTTCTCTCCTATACCATATTCTAGCCTCTGCTTGAAAAGGAGAGGACTGGAGTGAGGTTGAGTCAGGCGCTCTAAGGAGCAGGAACCAGTTGGGTGACCTGGCCGGTATACGCGCCGTTGTCGTCGCTAAACCCGCCGTCGCTCACGCCGAAGTGGAGTAGGTTGGGCATATCCAGCCCGGTACCCTGCCAGGAGGAGCAGCAGAGCCCTCGCGCTAAAGACAGCGAATTGAGATCGCATGGGGTCTCCTCTACGAGATCGTGCAGGATGCATTGCCCGCCTGAACGTCACGGGACACGGTCTCGGCGAAGCATCTATCGGAATTATACCATAGGTTATTCTCTTTCCCGGTACAGCCATAATCCGTCAAACGGCGGATGACAACCCTCCTCTCTTCGATTACAATCAAGCAGATTCAGGTTCGGGATGAGGCACTAAGCTGCACAGCGGCACTTGCATCGAAGGAGTGGCGCAGCAGGTGGGTTTGTCATGAAGAGATTCGCACCCGTTTCGGCCCGAAGGGAGAAGAGATGAAGCCTGTAACTAAACTGGGAGCCTCACTGCTGGTTCTGGCGATGTGGGGCTGCGGAGGTGGCGGCGGAAATTCCCCGGCCTCCTCCGGCAATACCGCCGTTCAGGCGTTTTCCTATGGGGCGCTCTCGGGGCGTGCCGCCAGGATCAACCCACCGGTACTCACCAACAGCAGCGGCGTCTCGGTAGTCGGCCTGACGGGCGTGATCAGTGCGCTGGAATTGCGAGGCACCAGGGATCTTGCCAACACGAAAATCGCCTTGGATAGCACGCGCGATGGCAACTCGGAGATCTATGTGATGAACGCGGATGGTTCCAACCAGACCCGTCTTACCAATAACCCTGCCACAGACCACGTTCCCGTCTGGTCACCCGACGGGTCCAAAATCGCCTTTATCAGCAATCGTGATGGCAACGATGAGATCTATGTGATGAATGCGGACGGCTCTAAACCAACCCGCCTTACTTATCCTGATACAGGCGGGAAACCCACCTTCCCTTGGAATCCCGTCTGGTCACCCGACGGGTCCAAAATCGCCTTTGAGCGCTTTCTTGATGGCAACTCCGTGGGCCTTTATAATGGCAACCTGGAGATCTATGTGATGAACGCGGATGGTTCCAACCTCACCCGCCTCACCCATAGCTCTGCCACAGACGAGTCTCCCACCTGGTCGCCGGACGGGTCCAAAATCGCCTTTAATCGCTTTTATAGCGGCCACTCTGGGATCTATGTGATGAACGCGGATGGTTCCAACCAGAAACAACTCACCGATAATCCTCAAGATAATTCTCCCGCCTGGTCGCCGGACGGGTCCAAAATCGCTTTTCGTCGCTATAATGGGAACTCCACGATCTACGTAATGAACGCGGATGGCTCCAATCTGACTAGCCTGTCTCCTCTCTCCGATCTAGTCGGGCCTCCCTCCTGGTCACCGGACGGGTCCAAAATCGCCTATAATAGTTTTCTGGATAGTCACATCTATGTGATAAACGTGGATGGTTCCCAACTGACCAGCCTCACCAACAACGGCGGTTCTCCCACATGGTCTCCTTTTATTCTATCTCGCAAACTCATCGGAACGGGAGGAGAGATGGGAGCCGCCGCCGGGTTCCTCTTTTCCCAGGTCGGCAATGCCAATCCTGCCAGCATCGTCACCTTCAACCAGACCGCGACCGCCCTGCCTCTCCTGCTGACCTTACCCTCCGGCCTCAACTCTCAGGGAACGGCGCTCGTTTACGACCTTGAAACTGCCGACCTTTCCGCTCCCCTCACCGACGTGCATTATTGGAATCTGAAGGATCCGGCTCCGGTGCAGGTGGCGCTCTCCAATGGCCTGGTCGCCACAGGGGCGCTCATTAGTTTCGGCTCGGAAGACGGATTGGTCCATTCGGTGCTGCTTTTCAATGCCGCGAACCGCTCGGCAGGCGGTTCAGGACATCCCCAGGTGACGGAGGCAAACGGTCAGCGGGTGGCAAAAGGGCATTTCGTGGGAGTATGGGATGGCAAGGGCAAGAACCTGGCTCCGCAGGGCGCATCGGAGGTCAGGATGGACGCCCTCACAGGAAAGGTTCTCAGTGTGAAATGAACGTCAAGTCTAATTCGCCCCTACACAGGGGAGGCGGGCTTGAGGCCATATAGGGCGCACCAGGCGAGTAAGACAACCTCTGCCGGCTGGGAGGCGCCATCCCGCACTCCTACCGCCTCCAGGAAGCGCAGGCGGAGCCGCTGCTCCTCCGGAATGGCGATTGCGGAGGGCATCAGGGTGCGGGCGACCCGATGCAACGCCCACAGACAGGCCCGGTTGTCGCCGGTGGTATAGGCTTTGAGGGCGGCCCGCAGCGTGCGGTCGGGCGCGGAGGCGGGCAGGGCGCGCTGGATCTCCTGCAGCAGGCGCGCGACCGTCTCATCGCGCTGCATGGGGTCCTGTGAGAGCAGCATGTAGACGCTCTCTCCCAGGCCCAACAACCGCCCGATGGCGTGTGCGACCTGCTTCCGCGCCACCTCCGATCCCAGCGTCTGAAGGGAGGGGAGCAGCGCCAGCGCGGCGTCGCCGTCTTCCAGCCGCGCCAGGGCATCCGCCAGCAGGGGGAGGAGGGCCGGGTCGTTCCCGGAGCGCGCCAATTCTTGCCGGAGCGCACCGATGGCCGCCCGGTTGCCGATCTCCCCGCAGGCGCGGACAATCGCCTGGCGCAGGCCATAGGAGATGTCGGGCTGCTCCAGGCGCTCCAGCAGCGCCGGGGTCGCCCGCGACGATCCGGTCTTGCCCAGCGCCGCCACCAGGGTCTCCGTCATCTCCTCGTCTTCGGCCTGCTGCAGCGCCGCCAGCAGGGCATCCACCGCATCCGCACCGCCGAGATCTCCCAGCGCCTGAGCGACCAGGATCCGTTCGCGCCGGGAGAGGCGATCCGGCGCGCTCCGCAGCAGCGCCGCCAGGGGGCCATTGGCGCTCCGATCTCCGATCCGGCCCAGCGCCCGCGCCGCCGTCTCGATCAGGCCGGCGGCAGGGTCTTGGAGGGCGGCGATCAGGGCGTTCACGGCCGCCGGGTCGCCGATCTCCCCCAACGCCCGCGCTGCCTCCTCGCGTACCGCCTGGCTGGGGTCCATGAGCGCCACCTGCAGTTCATCCACTGCCAGACGGGTGCGTGCGCCGCCCAGAGCTTCGGTCGCACGGAGACGAGTCTCCTGATCCCCATGCTGCAACTGGCGGATGTGCCGCCAGGAGCGGGGGTTGGACTGCCCGAGCTGCTGCAGCACCGCCCGTGCGGTCGCCGCGCGGGCATCCACGAGGGGCTGTAGCAGCGGCAGGGCGATGATCCGAAGCAACGCGGCGATAAAGAAAGTGACATGGTAGTTGGTGAGCGTGAAGCCGAAGAGGTGCCCGCTCCAGCCATGCAGCGCCTGCATGGTCGCGCTGCCGAGGAGGGGCGCCAGGCCGCCCGTCAGGCCGGTGACGGCGGCCATCGTCGCCACATAGATGCTGGTCTTGCCCTGCGGGCTGAAGCCGATGAGCAGGTTGAACTGCGCCAGCCCCACCCCGGCCCAGAACAACCCGCCGGCCAGGTTCAGTTCGACCAGCAGCAGGAGCGTGGTCACGGCGTGGTTGGGCGTGGTGAACATCCAGGTGATCGGCAGGGTGAAGACGCCGCACACGCCGATGGCGAGGAGCGGCTTGTTGCCGAACTTGTCGGTCAGGTAACCCCAGAGCGGCATGGAGGCCAGGCTGCTGATACTGGTGATGGTCGCCAACACCTGCAGCCAGGTGTAGTTCAGCTTCAGGACCTGCAGCGCGTAGACGGTGAAGAACGGCGCGGCGAAGAACTGCCCCGTGCCGAAGAGCATATTGAAGAGCATCAGGCGGCGGAAGTTGCGGTCGGCGAACGGGGCGCGGAAGTAGGCGAACATCCCCCGTAGGCCGCCAGGCGCTTCCTCCGAAACGGGCGCGACCTGCTTGGGCGGCTCCGGCTGGCGCAGCAAGAATAAGAAGGCGACCAGCGCGCCCGCCACGCCCACGCCGAAGAGGGTCCCGAAGCCCGCCGCCGCCCAGGGGTGGCGCTTGGTGGCGACATCGAGGAACCAGGCGGCGGGCAGGCTGACCACCATGCCGACGATCCCGGCGATCATGTTGCGGCGGGCAAAGTAGCGGCCCCGATAGTCGGCGGGCACCAGGTCCGACATCCAGGAGGTCCAGGCGGGCACGGGCACGTTGACCAGCACATAGGAGAGGGTGAACAGCAACAGGAACGGATAGACCGCCGCTCGGTGGGGCAGCAGCCAGGCCAGCAGCAGGATGGGCAGCCAGAGCAGGCGTCCGGCCAGCATGAAGCCGGCGGCGAACCCCTTGCGGGTCTTACGCCGCTCCCCGGTATACGAAGAGAGGATCTGCACCAGCCCGGCGAAGGTGGGGATAGCGGTCAGCAGGCCGATGGCGACGCTGTCCGCGCCCAGCCAGAGGGCGTAGCCGGTGAGGAATACGCCCGTGGTCAGCGCCGACCAGACGGTGGCGAACGCGCCCTCCCAGACGGAGATCCGCAGCCCCAGCAGCACCTCCAACCGGTTCAGCCCGCCCGTCGTGCCCTCTGTTGGGGGCGTTCGCTCCTCTGCGTCCTCCTCCGGTTCTCTGACAGCTTCCTCCATCGCCCCTCTCGCCCCCTACCGGCTCTCTCCCGGCATTATACCCCAGGCTGAGGAGTTCCCCTCCGGGCAAATGGGCGCGTCAGGATATTCCTATCCGGAGTTGCGATTACTCTGCACGATAAGCAGCGGTTCTTCCGAAGGTTGGGAGGAAGAAGTGTAGGAGGTAACCGGGCGCGCGGGCTGAGTTTCCATCGTCTGCGGAGTGGCTTCAAGAGCCTGCGGAGCGCATTGATTCAGCGCGCGTTTCAGGCGGTCGATGAGGTTGTGGGTCTGAATACGTTTGCGGGCGCAGAGTTTCCCGAAGCCAACACGACCACTCAGGAATGTGAGGGCGGGAAGCCCCAACAGCAGGGTAAGAAAGAGGTCGGGAGACATCCGTCCGCTTAGGGTGAGCGCCGTGCCGAGGATGGCAGGAAGCATCACGGTAAAGATGGACGGTAGGACATAGAAGAGCGCGCTCCACTCGCCGAATCGGGCGGTGAGGCGCACGCGCGTATTCGGACCGTGCGGCGTGAAGGTGATATGCAGCGGATCGGGCTGCTTGCTCAGCCATTCAAAGCCTTTGCCGATGGTTTTGGGGGTGCCGACGCGCCCGGTGGCGGCGCGCATTTCGTCGAGGAGGAAAGGCCAGTTCTCCTCGGTGACGGTTCCGGGCAAGATCTGATCGTAATCGACTTTCCAGGGTCCGCCCAGCAACCAGGAACCCTTCGTGGCCGTCTCTTCGGTCTCGACTTCTCTGGCCGCCTGCGCGATCAGGTCGGGATCCAGCCCGAGTTCCGAGGC
>DATGIG010000517.1:0-10039 GCA_035295825.1 Chthonomonadaceae bacterium
GCGGTCACCTGGTTCGAGGAGGCCCTCCCTCCCGACGACATCGATGGCTACAAAAAGCTGCGGGAGCATGCGCCCCTCCCGATCTCCACAGGCGAAGTGCTCACCCGGCGTCAGTCCTTCCTGCCCTGGATCGAACAGGGCGCGGTGGACATTATCCAGCCGGATTCGACCAAGTGCGGCGGGCTCTCCGAAGCCCGTCGGATCGCCTGGAGCGCCTACGACCATAACATCCTGCTGGTCTCGCACGGCTGGAACACGGCGGTCGGGCTGGCCGCCGATCTGCATCTGGCCGCCGCCATGCCGGTCGCGCGCTACGTGGAGTACATCACTCCGGCCCCCTATATCGACTCCCTGGTCACCCAGCCGTTTACCCTGGACGCGGAGGGCATGCTCACGATCCCGACCGGGCCGGGCCTGGGGATCGAACTGGACCCCGACGCCCTGGCCCGCATGTCGCAACGGCGCTGATCGGGCGGCTAAAACCGCGCGTGCGAGCAGCCTCGCCGCGCCCTACAGGAAGTACGAGGTAACATCTCGTGTAACTACTGGATTTAAGCAGAATGGCCTCTTTTCGTCTGCACACCCCTCGGAAAAGGCGTAAATCGTTGGTGACGCTCTATCCTGGCAGCGACCAAAACGAACGCTGTCTCTCGAAACGAAACAGAGGTGAACGACCGATGAACGTACCGAACACTTACGAAAAACCCAGCGTGCTCTCCTACTCCGAAGAGGAACTGGCAAAAACGATCGATGCGCAGGGCGGCCTGATTTCAGCGCTCTAAGCAGGAGACCTGGGCCGGCAGCGAAATTTCGCTGCCGGCCCTTTTCTGTTATAGATACCTATGCATGGGAACGCCTGGGGGACCGAAAATAGAGAGCTGTCCGCTTGAGGCGGGCCGCAGAAACATCCAGGAGCCGCGTTATTTTATGGAAAGGATCGAGCATCCCGCACCTCCGTGGAGAGCCAGCTCTCCGGAGGTTGTGTATACTTCCAGCCCGCACTCCAGCGTGCATCTCGCCGCATGGCGCGAGATGGTGCAGGAGCTGTGGAGCAGCCGCGAATTGACCTGGCGGCTGTTTCTGCGGGACTTTTCCGCGCGCTATCGCCAATCCGTGTTCGGCTACCTCTGGGCGGTCCTGCCCGCCCTGCTCACGGCGGGGACGTTTCTATGGCTGACCCAATCGCGGGTCCTCACCGTTTCGGCGACCACCCTCCCCTACCCCGTCTTCGTCCTGCTGGGGCTGACGGTCTGGCAGCTCTTTGCCGGCGGTGTGACGGGCGCCACCCAGAGCCTGACCAACGCCGGGACCCTCATCGCCAAGATCAACTTTCCCAGGGAGACGCTGGTTCTGGCCGCCTTCGGGCAGGCCCTCTTTGAATTCCTGCTGCGCCTGTTGCTGGTGGCGATTGCCTTCGCTCTGTGCCGGGTCGCGCCCTCTGGCACGATCCTCTTCCTGCCGCTCGCCATGCTCCCCCTCTGCCTCTTCACGCTGGGGCTGGGCTTTCTGCTGGCGCTGGCAAATGGCGTCATGCGCGATGTGGGCCAGATGCTGATGGTGGCGCTGACGTTCTGGATGTTCCTGACTCCGGTCGTCTACCCCGCACCGGTATCCGGGTCCCGGGCGCTGCTGAACGTCGTCAACCCGATCAGTCCGTTTGTCATCGCCGCACAGGACCTGGCAGGGCGGGGGCATCTCACCCAGCCGGGCAACTATGCGATTGCCTGTGTGATCAGCCTGCTCCTCTTCCTGCTCGGCTGGCGCGTCTTCCATGTTACGGAGCCCCGAATCGCCGAGCGGGCGGGCTAGGGCAAAGGAAGGAGGCGAGGGGCGTATGTCGGATGAGGTCGTGTGTGTGGAAAATGTGAGCAAGAAGTTCTGCCGCAGCCTGAAGCGGGGAATGCTCTATACGGCCGCCGATGTGACCCGCGACCTGCTGGGCCTCCCCTCCGCCGCACAGCGGCTCCGCCCGGAGGAGTTCTGGGCGGTCCGAGATGCCTCGTTTACGGTGCGCCGGGGCGAGTGCCTGGGCATTGTCGGCGGCAATGGCGCGGGCAAGAGCACGCTGCTCAAGATGCTGAACGGGATCATCCGCCCGGACGTTGGCTGTATCCGGCTGCGGGGCCGTATGGGCGCGCTGATCGAAGTGGGCGCGGGCTTCCACCCTATGCTGAGCGGCCAGGAGAACATCTACGTCAACGGCGCGATCCTGGGCATGTCTCGGCGCGAGATAGACCGCAAGTTCGACGCCATCGTGGAGTTCGCGGGGTTGGAACCGGGGGTGCTGCAGGCGCCGGTCAAGACCTACAGCAGCGGGATGTACGTGCGCCTGGGATTCGCCATCGCCGCCCATAGTGAGCCGGAGATCCTGCTCATTGACGAGGTGCTCTCCGTGGGCGACCTGGCCTTTGTCAACAAGTGCCGTCAGCATATCGCCGACCTGCTGGAGCGGGGGACCGCCGTCGTCTTTGTGACGCACCACCTGCACCAGGCCGAGGCGATCTGCCGGCGCGCGATCCTGCTGGAGGCCGGGGGCATCGTGACGGAGGGCAGCGCGCGCAAGGTGGTGGATGCCTACCGCCGCCGGGCCACGGAGCGGCGCAACACACCCACAGAGGCGGCAGGTCCTATCGGGCCTGCTCCGCGTCTCGGCCAGATACGGCTGACGGATGGCGCAGGGACGCCGGTCGAGACGCTCATCCCAGGCCAGATGTGCGCGCTCTCCATCGAACTGTTGGAGGCCCCTCCGGACTTTCGCGGAGAGCTGCGGATCAGCCTCTGGCGCGAAGACGGCAGCGTGGTGACGGCGGCAGCCGCCGTCCCCTGGGAGCAGGTGCGCGCCGCTTTGCACCGGAACCGCTTCCTGTGTACCTTCCCAGTGGCGGCTATGCCAGGTCCCTATCAGCTCGGCATCTATGTGGCCGGGATGGGACGCTATGAATACTATGATCAGGCCGTTTCCCAGCCCTTCTGTGTGGTTGCGGATGCGGCCCGGGCGCCCTATATTCCGCGCCACGACTATGCCTATACCGTTCTGGAACTCCGGCCGGGTGCGGAGCTCCTGATGCAGTCTATACGAGAAAGCGAACCGTTTCAAAATGAGTATACAGATGAAATCTCCGGCGATGACGCCCCTCTTGCCGCGTCGGCGTGACCTGCCCTCCAGCCCTGTGGGCCGAGAGTTGATGGTGCGCGATCCGGAGAGCGGCCAGGTCCACTTTTTCAATGCGGCCGCCCGATTTATATGGGATAGCTGCGACGGCGCGACCTCGATACGGGAGTGCGCGATGCGCCTGCGCGCCGAGTTCTCCGTGCCGGAGACGGTGGATCTCCAGGCGGATATTGCGGAGACCCTCGCCGACTTTAGCCAAAAAGGGCTGCTGACATGCTAAGCGCCGCCCGGAAAAATCGCCCCCACGGCTCCGCCCATCCCCGTCCTGCCCCTGTTCATGGGGAAGGGGGGACAAAAAGGCGGAAGGTTGTGCCAGGTGACCGCAACTCTCTCCTGAAAGCAACGGCAGCAGCGACGCCCCTGCCCCAAGCCCATCGCCTGTGTATCGAGATCGCGGGCTGTCGTTTCTGGCTGGAAGTGGACACGCTGGAGGGCAGGGAGCGCCTGGAACAGGTCTGGCAGCGGTATGTCGCTCCCGCCGGAGCGGACGCGCCTTGCGGTATTCGCATCCAACTTTCCGGAACAGAGACGCCCTGTATTCACGTCGAAAGCAAAGGACGCCTGGTAGACATCGCAGAGTTCTTCATCGGCCCGGAGGCAAAACGCTTCGAGCGCGTGGAGCACCCTACCCACACCCTCTACCGGGATACCGTGTATGGCGGTGCGCCGGTTCTGGAGAGCCGGGAGGGGAAGGGGCTTGTCCTTCCTGGGTCCGCATGGTCCTCCTCGGGGTGGGCCTACTTCGTCCTCTTGCTGGTGATGTGGCGGATGCTGCGCGAGTATCCGGTGCTTACCCTCCACGGGGCGGTCAGTTCCGCAGCGGGCCTGGCCCTGGTCCTGGTCGGTCCGAGTGGGGCCGGAAAGAGCACGCTCTCCATGGCCATGGCGCAGCAGGGCGCAACGTACTATGGGGACGAGTTGGCGTTCTTTACTCTGAACGACCGGCATCTCCATGTGTGGCGACGCGACCTCTATCTGCGTCCGGGCGGCGTTCAGGCGCTCGGTTCCGCACCGGAGGACTTTACCTGGGCCGAATCGAAACCCAACGACCCCAAGTGCGTGATGACGCTGCAGGAACCGGAGAGGCCCTGCCCGCGTAATCGCGTCCAGTTTATCTTTATGGACGGTTTTGCCGAAAAGGCCGCGCTTCACCCGCTGGAGGGGGGAGAGGCGGCGCGGCGCCTGCTGAAAGGCGCCGCCTATGGAGATCCCTCCGTCGTTGCACGCCTGGAGGCGGTCTCCGCTCTTGTCAACCAGTACCCTTGTTGGCGGCTCGCCGTCGGCAAGCCTTCTCAGACGGCGGCGCTCTTGCTGGCGCACGCCCGGAGCCTAGCATGATTGCAGCCGCAAGCCTTACTCGAGATCCACGCCGTCTCGCCGCGCTCTGCGCATTGTGGCAGAACGGGGAGCAGGAGGTCTGGATCACCCTGAAGGGCAACAGTATGCTCCCGACGCTCCCCCCCGGCACGCGCCTGCGGTTGCGGTGTCATCTCCGCGATATCGAGATAGGGAGCATTATCGTCTACCGCCGTGAGGAGAGCCTCATCGTCCATCGCCTCCAGGCGGTTCTCCTGGATGCGGAAACGGGGGAGCGTAAATTTGTCTGCAAGGGCGATGGCAACCGCTCTCTGGACCCGCCGGTCCCCGAGGAGCTGCTGGTGGGCATGATCGTCGCCTCGCGTCTGCCGAAGATGCGGGTGCGTCTGCGCCATAAGCTGGCCCACATGCTCGGGCCCTACCGCTCTGCCGCGCAGTCGCTGCTCCGGTTTTGCCGCCCCAGGCGGGCGCGAAGCCATGAGGCCGGAATCTCCTGAGCATGGATACGTCCACACTCACCCCGCTGCTGGTCCGCCTGATCCGCAGCGGCCTCTCGGCGCAGCCGGATCCGGCGACGGCGGCATCCGTCTCGGCCCTCCCTCCCCAGGATTGGGAGGCGCTGGTAACGCTGGCGAACCGGCACGACCTGACGCCGCTGCTGCATGCCGGGACCGTCGCCTGCGGCCCCACGACGCCCTCCCTGGCGCAGGCGCTGCGGATGCAGGCGTACGCCTCGGAGCTACGCAACAGCCGGACGCGGGAGCAGTTGGAGCGGCTGATCGCCGCCCTGAACGCGCATGAGATTGTCCCGGTCCTGCTCAAGGGCGCGCTGTTTGCGTTCCACACCTACCCAACGCCTGGAATGCGCAGCTTCAGCGACATAGACATTCTGGTTCCCTTAGCGGAGCGCGCACAGGCGGCGGAGGTCCTTACCGCGCTGGGCTACCGCGATTATCGCAGTCCGGATGGGCGGGAGCAGTCCTGGTGGACCGAAAACCACCACCACTGGATCTATGTGCCGGAGCAGGGGCTGGCCGTCGAACTGCACTGGGCGCTCACGCCTCCCCGCTCCTCCGTCCAGTTCGATACGGAGCGCCTCTGGCGACAGTCTCAAGAGATCGCATGTCCGGGCGGGCGAGGCCGACGGTTCCAACCGGAGGACACGCTCCTCTATCTGGCGTCTCATATCGCCACGCACCAGTTGGAGCTGCCGCTGCGCAATCTGGTGGATCTTGCGGTCCTGCTGGCAAACGCCCCCGGCCTGGATTGGGACGCCACCTGGCGACAGGCCGCAGACGTCCGGGCCGAAACCGACCTGGCGCTTGTGCTGGGCATCGCCGACACGCTACAACTGATCTCCCTCTCCGAAGCACTTCGCGCTGACGTTCGCAAACGCACGCCTGTCCGCATCCCCTGGGCCGATCTGGCCCGATATGCGGTCGAATGGCCCTTCTTCGATAAGCCCCACTCCCTTGTGGCCGCGTTTTCCCGCGCCTCGCTCGGGACCCGGTGGAACACGATCCGCAAAGCGCTGTTTCCCGACAGGGCGCGTCCCCGGAGTACCGAAAGCCAGGCTCCGCCGGAGCCTGCGACCCACCCGGCGCCTTCGCCTCAGAAGCCGACCAACCGCCGGAGCCAAAAGATAGCGCGCCTGGCATCCTCTCTGACAAACACGCGCTCCGCAGTCACGCTGAACCGCCTGCTTGGCGACCGCGAAGCGCCCTGAGAGCCTTCCCAGAGCCCCGCTCCAGAGCGTAAACCGGTACTCCGCTCAAAGGGGTCGCCCCTTCCTCCAGGTCAATGGCGCGCATCAGAAATTGGGACACAGCCAACCACCTTAAATCACTGTTCGAATTCTTGGGGTCATTACACACGAGATCTTCTGAATCAGATGGTCAGGGTTTTGCCGCACTTTTGAGAAGGGTGTCGAGTTCGGCAAGGTCGCCGGCGGAGAGCTTGATCTCGGACGCCTTTGCGTTCTCCCGCACCTGCTCCGGCGTGCGCGCTCCGATGATCGGGGACGTTACGCCGGGCCGGTGGAGCAGCCAGGCCAGCGCCAGTTGCGAGAGGGTTATCTCCCGTGCGTGCGCAAAGGCTCCGAGCGCCTGCAGAGTCGGCAGGTGCTTGTTTAAGCTCTCCTCTAATTGTTGGTTGCCCTCGCCTCTGCTACCCGATGGGACGGTTCCCTCCAGATACTTCTCCGAAAGCAGGCCCTGTGCCAGAGGCGAGTAGGGGATCATTCCCAGGCGTTCCTTGATGCAGCGGGGGACCTCGCGCTCCTCGATCCCCCGCTCCAGCATGTTGTAGTAGGGCTGCAGGGAGATGAACCGGTTCAGGTTGAACTGCTCCGAGAGGCGCGCTGCCTCACCGATCAGTTCGCTGTAGAAGTTGGAGCAGCCGATGTAACGCACTTTGCCCTGCTTCACCAGGTCGTCCAGGGTGCGCATCGTCTCCTCCAGCGGGGTCTCCGGATCGGGATAGTGGCACTGGTAGAGATCGATGTAGTCGGTCTGGAGGCGGCGCAGGCTATCGTGGCAGGCATCCATGATGTGTTTGCGGCTCAGCCCCTCGCCGCTGACGCCGGGCCACATGCGCCCCCGGCACTTGGTCGCAATGGTGAGCGTGCGCCGATCTTTGCCCTGCATCCAGCGGCCGATGACCTCCTCCGCCTTGCCGCCTGAATAGACATTTGCCGTATCGAAAAAGTCTATGCCTACCTCCAGGGCGGTATCCAGGACGGCGAAAGCCTGCTCCTCCTCAATCCGCTTCCCGAAGTTGATCCACGATCCCAGGCAGATCTCGGAGACGCGCAGGCCGGAGCGCCCCAGCTTTCGATAGTTCATTCACAATCTCCTCGTTTATGAAAATGACATCAGGGTTCAGAGAGCGACTTCGCGCCGAGTGCGGGCCGATTCATAGGCGGCGAGGACCAGCCGCACGTTCTCGCGCCCGTCCTCCGGGGTGGCGCGGAGGGGAATGCCCTGCTGGATCACGTCCAGGAAGTGGCCCAACAGCCGCTCATAGCCCGCATTCCAGCTTGAGGCTCCGACCAGCACCTCCGGCTCCTTGCCGGGCAGGAAGAGCATCAGCCCCTTCTCGCCGCCCCAGGCATCCAGGGTGAGGCAGCCCTCCGTGCCGAAGACGGTCATCAGGGGGGACGCGCCCCGGCCACGGGTGGCGTGGCAGGCGAAGATCTGGCCGACATGCCCCTCCGTATAGCGAATGTTGACCGCGGCCAGGTCCTCGCCGTCGCCCAGTTCCGGGCGATACGTCTGGGTCATCGCCTGCACAGAGACCGCCTCGCCGCCCACCTGCCGCATGGCATCCACGATGTGGATGCCGCCGTCCATCAGGTGCCCGCCGCCGGATTGGCTGTTGCGCCCACGCCAGTCCGTGTTCAGCTCGGCCCGCTGCCAGTAGGCGAACGTGGCCTGCAGACCGACCCTCTTCCCGATGCGCCCCTCCCGCACGATCTCCGCCGCTCGCTCGATATTGCCCGCCGTCCGCATCGGCTCGCCATGCATCAGCACCACGCCCGCCGCGCGGGCCGCTGCGATCATCCGGTCGCACTCCTCCGGGGTCAGGGCCAGGGGCTTCTCGCAGAGGATATGTTTCCCCGCCTCCGCTGCTGCGACTGTCATGTCCGCGTGCAGGTGGTGGGGCAGGCAGAGGTTCACGGCGTCCACGCCAGGGTCTTGCAACAGTTCATAGAAATCTGTGACGACCCTCGCCCCGTCGTCCTGGGCCTGTTCCGCCGCCCTCTGTGCCCGCTCCGGGTCGGTGTCGCAGCAGGCCGCAATCCGCGCTCGCTCTCCATAATGCCGATAGGCCGCGATATGCCGCCCGCTGATGTCGCCGCACCCTACAATCGCCACGTTCAGGCGTGTCATTCCGTTCTCGTCCTCTCTATTCGCCCGATTTTGCTTTGGATATAATGCAAAGAAGGGAATCAGGTTCTGACCAGTTCCAGTGCATAGGCAACGGCCTGTTCTAAGAGCATAGCACACCCCTCTTCCCAGGTAGCAACAAAAGCATCGCTGCCCAGCGCCGACCGCAACTGCTGTAACAAATTGTCATATCTCTCCAACTTGTTAAGTGGTCGGGGCAGTCCAAGGCTATTGCGTAGCGAATGAACGGCCCCCCACAGAAGCACGGAAGTCCGCGCCTCTGCCAGTTTCCAACTCACTCCAGCAATGCCTTCTAAACTTTCCATGACTCCTCGCCTGTCCCCCAACTCCCAGTGTATGATGAGGCCCTCCTCATACAGTGGCTTTGCTGCTGCATAATCGCCATGCTGAACACTCAGCGCCCCCAGATTGTTGAGCGCATCCGCGACGCCACTTCTGTCTCCTAATTCCCTTTTGAGAGCCAGACTCTCCTCGCATAGCATCCGCGCTGTTGGAATGTCTCCCTGGACGGCCGCCAGTGCGCAGAGGTTGACAAGCGAGTTAGCAATGCCACCTTTGTCTCCTAACTCCTTATGAATAGCCAGGCTCTCCTCATACAGAACTCGCGCCTCCGTATAGTTGCCCTGCCCCCAGGCCAACCCCCCCATATTAAGGAGCGAAGTGGTGATACCACGCTTGTCTCCCATTTCCCTACCGGTGGCTATGCTCTCCTCATACAATACGCGCGCCACATCATATTCGCCTATCGCATGAACCACCAAACCCAGGTTGCCGAGTGAAAGAATCAGGCCGCTTCTGTCTCCTAATTCCCTGCTAATGGCTATGCTCTCTTTATACAACACGCGCGCTGTCTGAAAATCGCCCTGCGACACAGCCAGAACGCCTGCCGCATTCAGCGCCTTGGCCCGCGTTTCTGTTCTGGCCTGCGCTCGCTCGCTGCCCAACTCCCGCATGAGATGTTCACGTCCTTCGCGGAGATAACCACGTACCATCCAGAAGCGCGTCAATGCTCCCGCCAGCCGTAAGCCGCCTTCAGCCCCCTGCGCGCACCATCTCAGCGCCTCACGCAGGTTGTCGTGTTCTATCTCCAGACGCTCCAACCACTCCCTCTGCTCTGGCCCTGCCAACTTCGGTTCTGCCTCCTTCGCGAGCGCCAACGACCAGTCTCGATGACGATCTCGAAGCACATTCACCTCACCATGCTCAACCAACTTCTCCTCTGCATACTTTCGCACTGTTTCCAGCATACGATACCGGAGTACACTACCTTTTGCTTCCACCAGCACCAGGCTCTTGTCCACCAGGCTTGATAGCAAATCCAGGATCTCCCACGCCTGGATGCCGGCATCTTCACACACACCTTCTGCGGCAGATAAGGTCCAACCGCCGGAGAAGACCGAAAGCTGAGAGAGTAAGCGTTGCTCCTGGCTGTTTAACAGATCATAACTCCAGCCTAGCATGGCATGCAACGTTCTGTGCCGGGGCAATGCCGTCCGGCTGCCGCCAACCAGGAAACGGAAGCGATGCTCCAACTGCAAACGGATCTCCTCAATGGAGAGCGAACGAACGCGTGCAGCAGCCATTTCCAACGCCAGAGGAATCCCATCCAGTTGGCGGCAGATTTCCACCACGGCTGCGGCGT
>DATGIG010000518.1:0-35549 GCA_035295825.1 Chthonomonadaceae bacterium
CACCTGCCCCTGCGCCTGCGCTTCCAGGAAGGTCTCCATAGCCCCACCCGGCCCGAAGGCGGTCTCGACATCCTCCACGCTGCTGATGGCATGCAACTGGTAGAGGTCGAAGTAGTCCGTCTCCAGGTTCTGCAGCGAACGGCGCAGCTCTTCGGCAGCGCCCTCCCGGTCGCGCCTGCCGGTCTTGCAGGCCAGAAAGACGCTCTCACGATGCCCACGCAGGGCCGGCCCGAGCCGCTTTTCGGTCTCCTGGTCCTTGCCGTAACTGGGCGCGACGTCGAAGTAGTTGATCCCCCGCTCCAGCGCCTCTCCCACGATGGCATTCGCCTCCGCCTGGCTCATCCCGACCAGCACCACGCCGCCCAGCCCGATGATCGAGAGCTCCTGTCCGGTCCGCCCCAAAATTCTCCGATCCATGCTCGTTCCTCCTTCAACCATGATTCTCCCACATGCCGGACGGATTCGCCACTCTGGGGGAAAGTTCCTGCCTCTATTCCGCCGGGGGGGGTTCTCCCTCAAGCCGCTCCTCGCTTCTGGCAATAATAGATGCGACCTCGCCGCTGCGAGTGGTAACAACCGGATGCCAGCCGCGTATCGGCAGACACCCTGCCGGTTCGGTACGAGGTCTAGGAAGTACGCCGCGTACGATGGGAACGAAGGCGAACTTCCCGATTAAGGAGCAATGCGGACAGAAGATCAAAATCAGACATCCCTTCCGAGCTCCCTCCGAACACGTGATGAAGGAGGGATCACCCGGTTGCTGAATGAATACCGCCAATCGCGTAGCCCGGAGACGCGCGATCAGATCGTCCTCCACTTTACCAATCTGGTGGAGAGCGTGGCACGGCGGTTCTCCGGAGCGGCGGAGCCGGTCGAAGACCTGGCGCAGGAGGGCTATATCGGCCTGATTACCGCCGTGGACCTGTATGACCCTTCTAAAAATGTGAAATTTTCGACCTATGCAACACATTTTATCATTGGACAGATCAAGCACTATTTACGCGACAGGGGCAAAATCATCAAAGAGCCTGCCTGGCTGCAGGAGTTAAACCAGCGGGTCGCCCGAGCGATTGCCTCGCTCACCCAACAGCTTAGCCGTCCTCCGACGCATCTGGAAATCGCCGAGACGATGGACATGACGGAAGAGGCGATTGCCGAAATGATCATGACCCGCGAGGTCTTCAAGGTCTCCTCGATCGATGGCGGCAGCGACAGCGAAGAGGATAATTCCGGGACCGTGGACATCGAGCGCCAGCGCGCCTCCGATGTGTCCGTCTCGTTTCAATTGCCGTTGGAAGATCGGATCGTGCTGGAAGCCGCGATGGAGAAGCTCAAGGAGCTGGAACAGCGCGTGGTGGTCGCTTTCTATTTCAAACATCTCAATCAGACCGAGATCGCGAAACAGATGGGCATCTCCTGCAACTATGTTTCGCACATTCTGCGGAACTCCACGAAGAAGCTCAAGAAGATTCTGGTGACGGACGAATTGCGCGAGGCGCATCGCACGATCACGCAGATGCGGAGGCGGGCGGATGAGCAGCAGACGCTCCTCGAACAGAATACGCTGGTCGATCCGCTGACCCGGCTCTACAACCGGGGATATTTCGAGACCCGTCTGGAAGAGGAGCTGAACCGGGCCAGCCGCCAGCAGGACCAGGTCGCGGTACTATTTGCCCGTATCGAGGGGTTAGACGCGTTCTTTCGGACCTACGGCACGCTGAAGGGCGATGAGGTCCTGACGAGTATGGCCACGACGATCCGTACCACGGTCCGGCGCTCCGATATTGTAACGCGCTACGACCAGCAGACCTTTGCGCTCATTCTACCGCATACGGGTCCGAACGTGGCCGTTGTATGCAATCGCTTGATGCGCACGCTGGCGCAGTGGCTGCAGGCGCATGGCTGGCACATGGGCCGCGCGCCGCTGGGCCTTGGGATGGGCATGGCGGTCTATCCTAACGAGGCGACCCAGACGACCCTTCTCATGTCTCTCGCACAGGACCGGATCGCCCTGCCGGAGGCGCTGCCGCAAGCTGCCTGACCCGGCAGGCAGCGCGGTATCCCGCTTCTCTCTCCGTATTTGTGCTAGGAGGCGGGGTAACGGAAGTGCGCTTCGATCTTCCAGGAGGTGAGGCAATCCTCCTGCGCGGCCTGTCCCAGGTTATGGATGACCAGGGGCAGGCCCTGCGCATTTCGGACGTTGGAGAGCACACCGCAGTGGTGGATGCCCGGACGTAGCTCCCAGTAGACCAGGTCGCCGGGCTGCCAGGTTTCACGTGCGGCCCCGGTGGTCGCGATAGGCAGCGATTTGCCGAACCGCCGGAAAAAGACCTTCTGGTTGCTGGTGCGCCGGTGGTCGATGCCGATGCTGGGGCCGGAAAGGCCCCAGTCGTGCGGATAGAGTGCAAAGTGCCGCTCCATGTCCGCGTGCATCCGCGCCTGCAGATCGTATCCGGCGGCCTTCAGGGAGCGGACGATCACGTCGGTGCAGGCGCCCCGACACTCCGGCACCTTGCCCTGAGGGTAGTCGCCGGCATCGTAGGTGACACCGCGCAACACCTCCTGTTTCGCCCCGTTCACAATCCGGTCGGCAGCGGTCTGCGGCGAAGCGATGAGGGCCAGTGGATCGGGCGTTATGGCAGGCGCTGGCGCATCCGCTTTCGCCGGCGTTGCCGCCGTGTCGGAAACCGGGATCGCTGCGACCGAAGCGTCCTGGCGGCATCCGGCCAGCGTACCGCCTCCCAGCGCCAGAACCAGAAGTATCCCGTTGATTGCGTCTCTCCGTTGCATCCCTTAGCGTCACTTTCCTGGGGGTGGGGCAGCGTTATCCCCCTTCTCCTTCTCTTTTTTCTCCCGCTCCATCTGTTCGCGCATCGCCGGCGGGAACCACCCGCTGGTGGGGTAGTCCAGGCCATACACATCTGCCATGCGGTTCAGGAGGGAGAACATCCCTACTTCGAGGGCGGCCTCCCAGATCTGCTCATCCGTCCAGCCCACGTCGCGCATCTCCTGCACATCGGAATCCTGGGTGCGGGCTGAGTTGAGCGTCAGTAATTTCACGAACTTTAAGAGGGTCTCATCTTTGGGGGTCAGCTTGATTTTGCTGAGGTCCCCGGAACCAATGGCATCCACGATGTCCTGGTCCACGCCTTGCCTCCGCAACGCGGAAGCGTGTGAGCCCACTCAAAACTTACACTTATTGAGCGAGGAGACATAAGCAGCGATCATCTCATGCTCCCGCCGCTTGAGGAAGCCGTCGGAAAAATGGATCTGTGAGATCATATTGAACATCTTGAAGGCGTCCGGGCGCAGCGTCATGGTCTTCATGATACCGGGAATGCCGTGCTTGATGGCGGCGGCGGGAGCGCCATAGAACTCCGGCGCTTTGGGGTCATCCTCATCGATCCACTTGAGGCGGCCCATCAGTTGGCCTTTGCGGACCGCCGCGCGGATCTCCTCCGGTTGGGAGGTGCGGGCCAGTTCGCGCCCAAAGCGGTCGTAGATGATGGCCGTAGGCGTGGCCTCGATTTTATACTGCTGGGCGGCGGGCGCGGAGGTGTCTTTCAGACGCACCAGCGTCAGCGCCACCTTTTTGTCGTCCGGCAACTGCTTCTGTAGTTCCGTCAGAAACTGCTGCTCGATCACGCTGGTATCCTGGTAGAAGAGGACGACGGTCGTGCCTTCCGCCTTCAGTACCGTCTTGACCTCGAAGCGTTCGCCCTTCGAGGCGACAGCCGCCTTGTCCTGCGCCTGTGCGATGCCGGGTAAACAGAGCGCACAAACTATCGCCCCAATGAGCAGGGGATTCCTCATAATCGCAAGTCTCCTTTCAATCCATAACACGGAGCGGCGCTGCCTGCTATGAGAAGAGGCTGCGTATCTCTATTATAACCGATAACGGCCGCATAGATACCCGGACGCTTTTCCGACCGATGCGTATTAGGATATACCGTTCTCCCCCCGCTTCGGTTTCGTTTTACGCGCAGCGTACTACCACCCCGGTCGCGGGTCGTTATGGTATCCTGAGCGCGCCTTCTGATCGAGGTTTGCGTAGAGTTTCTGGGCTGCAGCGTTGGAGGGGTCTTTCAGCAGGAGTCGGCGCAGGTGATAGAGTGCAGGGCCTTGTGCGCCGAATTCGCTCTCCACCTGAGCGAGCGCCACGATCTCCTCATCGGTAGCCGCGTCGGCTTTATATTTTCGGCGTAACCCGGTGATTTGATCGGTGATCTGCTGTAACCTGGAAAACTCGCGGTCTATCTCCTCAGCCCGTGGATTGCCCGTTTGACGATAAAGCTGCGCCAGGCTGTTCAGGGCGGTCAGGCTGCTCAGGACGCTGGTGTGGTTCGGGCTCTGTTTCAACGCCGTTTCCATTTCGGTAATCGCAGGTTGGATCTTCGCTTCCGACTGGTAGAGCCGGCCAAGTTCTACATGGGGGACGAGCCAGTTTGGGGCGATCTCCACGGCGCGCTTAAGGTGCTCCATTGCGGTCTGTTCGGCATGGGCGCGCACCGGCATCCTGGCCCAACTCATACCGGTAAGATAGTGCAATTGCGCTGAGTCGGGGTGTGCTTTCAGCGCCTCATCCGCCCTGTTTGCGGCCTGCTCATAGTCGCCTTTCAGAACCAATAGATTGATCAAGGATACCGTCACACTGACATCGTCAGGTACGATCCGCTCCTCCTTGATGAGCGCGGCAGCAGCCGTGTCGAAATACCGCGAGCGCTCTTCCGCATCCGCATAGCAGGAGAGCGCCCTGGGACACTCCGGTTCGACTGCGATCGCCTTCTCTGCGACCTCCCTCTCGCGCGTTACATCGTAGGTCCCCACATAGGCTTCCGCCAGATGGCACCAGAGGTGCGGCGCGTTCGGGTTGCGGTTTTGGAGTTGCTCCAGGGTCGCGATGGCAAGATCGAGGCGGGCAGCGTGTTCATACGCCACCGCCAGCCCGAAATAGGGCCGGGGATCGGTCGGCGCCATGGCAATACCCCGCTTATAATCGGCCTCGGCTTCAGGGAAGCGCCCTGCTTGCAGATCGCTATGCGCGCTGTCGCAGAGGGCCGCGACGGCTCTGTGCAGTTGGTAGGTGCGGAACCGCCGATACGCAAAAGGGCTTGCCACAATGGCAGCAACAACGACGAGTAGGCCAATACTTAATAAGCGTTTCTGCTTCATTTTTGCCGCGCCTCTCTTCGCTTCGTATAGGTAATTGGTACGGGCGACTGGCCCTCAGTGACATGGTACGCCCGGTCGGCTGCGAGATTCGTCGCCTTCGTGATCGTATGGGAAGCATGCCACTCGATCTTCACCTCGTCCATCATTGTCGCACTGCCGAGGCCGAAATACAGGCGGGATTCGCTGTGCGAAGCAAAACTGGACCCGGAGCGCATCTCCGCAAAATACGTCTTCCCGCCGGCTTTGACGGTCACCTTGGCATGATAGCCATCCCGGTTGCTCTTTACGCCGCGCAGCTCGAAGGCGACCCAGTGCCCGACCTCCGGCCCGCAATAGTGCAGGAGTTCGGGCGGTCCATCCATGTTGTTGGTAAGGATGTCGAGGTTCCCATCTCGGTCGTAATCGGCAATGGCCAGTCCGCGCGTCACCCGCGGCACAGCCAATGGGCCGACGCCATCGGTGACCTCCGTAAACACCCCCTTGCCATTGTTGTGCAGCAGCGACTTGGGCTCCGCATATTGGACCCCCTCCTGTTCCATTCCGATATTTTCGTCCACATGGCCATTGCCGACGATGAGATCGGGCCAGCCGTCACGATCATAGTCGATAAACTCACAACCGAAAGCGGAATGCTTGATGCTTTGCGGTCCTGCGCCTGAGAGGATCGTGGCGTTGGTGAACGACCCTTTGCCATTGTTGCGGTACAGGGCGTTCATCTGCTCGGACAGATTGGTAACAAAGATATCTTCCAGGCCATCCCCATTGTAGTCACGCACAGTAACGCCCATGCCGGAAAGCAATTGTCCGGATTCGCTGCGTGCAACGCCCATTTCCGGTGCGACGTTGGTGAAGGTGCCATCGTGATTGTTGTGCCATAGCATATAGGGGCTGGTATCGTTAGCGACAAAGATATCTTCCCATCCGTCTCCATCGTAATCGAGCCAGGCGACCGCCAGGCCGTTGCCTTTGAACTTGGTAATCCCGGCCTGAACGCTGACATCCATGAACGTTCCATCGCCATTGTTGCGATAGAGGGCGTGTGTTTCGGAAGGATACCTCTCCGGAGAGCAATGAATGAGCTCGCCACGGGAGTTCTTGCAGATGATATTGTTCTTCTCTTCCCATTGGACGTACCTGCAGACATAGAGGTCGAGTTTGCCGTCGTTGTTATAGTCCCCGAATGCGGCGCTGGTACACCAACGCGACCTGGCGAGATCCGCCAATCCTGCGGCTTTGGTCACATCCTTGAAGCGACCGGAACCGCCCAGGTTTTTGAATAGGTGGTTCTCGCCGTAACCGGCAATAAAGATGTCATCGTATCCGTCGCCGTCGTAATCCCCGATGGCGACGCCGTGGGAGTAGCCCGTATCTTCCAGCCCGGATCCCGCCGTAACGTCGGTAAAGGTTCCATCGCGGTTATTGTGGTAGAGGCGGTTCTTCGGCTTACCGTCTTGCCTGCTCTGTCCCGGCAATGGGCCACTCTGTAGCAACAGGATGTCCGGGTAGCCATCGTGGTCGTAGTCGAAAAATGCGCAGCCCGCGCCAATCGTCTCGATCAGATACCTCTTGCCAAGTGCGCCGCTGGAATAGCGAAAGTGGATGCCTGCCCGCTCGGCGACATCCTCGAACAAGATCGGCCCTTTGTTGGAAGATGGCACTTGGGAAGATTTCACTACGGGGGGAATGGCCTCCGTTACGGGGGCGTGATGGCAGCCGCACAGTGCGAGGGTGCACAGCAGACAGAGAAGACATGTCATTCGGCTCATATCCTGGTTGCTCCTCCCGTTGGAATGGACAAGATTACGGATGCGTTACCAGTGTTACCGGGGTTCGGACCTCAACGCCTTACTGCTGCGACGACAGCCTGAAGATCGTTCCACGATCCGGTGGAGCGTAGCCTTGTTGAACCGACCAAACAGTCAACCCATCCTCAGCACAGCAGCCAGTCGTTCTTTTAATAATACCCATGAAAATACCATGTCGAACCTGGATGTGCAGATTATCCAACAATCATTTCAATTCGTATCGCATGAGGGGACAGACCATGGGAACGGATATTAAGAAAAGATTAAGAACCGGGTATATTAACCAGGCAGGCTGCGCGGTCGCTTCGATTGAAGCTGGAAAAAGCGGCCTCTTCGGAGCGTAGGAGGTGAGATGGACACCGACCTGTTTTTCGGGCTTCATATCGATCCGCTCTCGCTGGGCGGCAAGACCATTGTGGTGCTGCTGGCCGCACTGCTGGGCGGATTGATCGGCTTCGAGCGGCAGTGGCGGGGTTATGCGGCGGGCTTGCGGACCCATATGCTGGTCTGCGTCGGTGCGACGGTGATGACGCTGACCTCGGTGGAGATCGGCATGGGCGTGCGGGGCGGGATGCGCGGCGACCCGGCGCACCTGGCGGCGCAGATCGTGTCCGGGATCGGCTTTCTGGGTGCGGGGGCCATCCTGCGCGAAGGCAACACGGTGCACGGCCTGACGACCGCAGCCAGCATCTGGACGACGGCGGGCATCGGGATCGCCCTGGGAGCCAGCCCACACCTGGGCGAACTGGCGCTGATTGCAACGCTGGTGGTGCTGGTGACGCTGTCGCTGCTGGGCTGGATGGAGAGGAGCATGAAGTGGAGACAGCAGATCCGTGCCCTGGAGGTCGAAGTGCAGGAGGCCGGGGAGAACGCCGCTCAGGTGTTGACACTGCTGCAGGAGCAGGGGCTGACCGTTTACGGCGTCGAATCCCAATCCGGCAGCGCCGCGCTAACCAAGCCTGCGATGCAGCCCACACGCCAGATGCGCCTGCGGGTGCAGCTTCCGGAAAACTTCGACCGCACCCGCTTCAATGCACGGCTCCTGGCGGAACCCACGATCCTCTCGTTCCATCTGGATTGAAGCGCTTCTCCCCATTTTGGTATCCCGCCGAAGGCGTCAGCGGAGGAAGGCTTCCGGCAGGCCGGCGTCTACGGCGAAGATCTGGCCGGTGGTGAGGGCGGTGCGGTCGGAGGCGAGCAAGAAGACTGCCTCGGCGACCCCCGCCGGGGTCACCTTCTTCTTGAGCAGCGTCCGCTCTGAGTAGAAGCCGGAGAGCTTGTCGCGCAGGGCCTCGGTCGTCTCGCTCTCATCGAAGGGGATATTGTATTTCGCCAGCGAGGACATGACCCGCTCTCGTGGGAACTGCAGCGAGCCCTCCACCACGCTGGCGGGCGCGACGCCGTTGACCCGGACCTTCGGGGCGAACTCGATGGCCAGTTCGCGCACCAGGTGGTTCAGCCCGGCCTTGCTGGTGTCGTAGGCCCAGCTCCCCTTCTTCGCCACCACCCCGTTGGCGCTGCTGATGAGGATGATGCTCCCCTCCGTGCCCTGCGCCGCCATGATCTTCTGCGCCTCGTCCGCCGGGAGCATGGCGCCGAGCAGGTTGACGTCGAACGTGCGCCGCCACTGCTCTTCCGTAATGTGGCCGGTGGTATCGGGCGGGTAGAAGACGGCGGCGATGCAGACGACGATGTCCACGCCGCCATAGGTCTGCACCACGGATTCCAGCATCTGCTGCACCGAGGCGCGGTCGGTGGCGTCCACGACGGTCGCAGCGGCTACCTCTTTGCCATACGCTTTTTTCACGGCGTCGGCGGTCTCCTGCGCCAAGCCCTCACGGATGTCGGCCACGACGACGTGCGCCCCCTCCTTCGCCAGCCGCTCCGCCACGGTCTGCCCGATCCCCGGACTGGACCCGATGATGACGGCGATCTTGCGGCTCAGTTCTTTCTCCGCAGGCATGCGCTTCAGCTTCGCCTCCTCCAACTGCCAGTACTCGATGCCGAACGCCTCGTTGGGCGGGAGGGCCACATAGTTGTCGGTCACGCTGGGGCGCTGCACCTTCGGAGTGAACTGCTGGATATAGGGTTCCAGCAGGGTCAGGTCTCGGGATTGCGCGTCCGCCATCGCTGTCGCGCCCTCCATCACATGGATGGCGTTCACGTAGAACTCGCCTGTGATCCGCGCCTCGGACTTGTTGCGCCCGAAGCTGAACATGCCCACGCCGGGCACCAGGATGACCGTGGGGTTCGCGGAGCGCATAGCGGGCGAATCCGGCAGCTTGTTCTCCTCGTAGTAGCGCGCGTAGTCCACCCGATATTCGGCCATGCCGCGCTGCGCGGAGGCCAGCAGCTCCCGAACGTCGCCCTTGTCCACATCCCACTCCACAAAGAGCGGGCGGACCTTGGTGCGGACGAAGTGGTCGGGGCAACTTGTGCCCTGCCAGGCCAGCGCCTTCGCCTGGTCGCTGTTGATAAACCGCTGCACCTCATCGCTGTCGGTGAAGTGCCCGATGGCGTTGCCGACCGCGCCGCGCAGGGAGGGCATGATCGCCGTCGCCAGCAGATGCCGATCCGCACGGGGCGTAAAGTTCTGCCCACCAAACAGCCGGTCCCCTTTCGCCTCGATGCGCGGAATGACATAGCTGCCGATGCCGTCCAGAACCCGCAACGTGTTCAGGTAGCTCTCGCGCCCGGTCTGTCCCCAGGTGAAGAGGCCATGCGAGCCGAGCAGGATGCCATCCGCGTCCGGGTTCTCCTCCGCTGCGCGCTGCAGCCACAGCCCCAGTTCAAAGCCGGGGCGCTTCCAGGGCAGCCAGATCAGCTTGATGCCGGTCTCTCTGTGCAGCCGCTCCAACTGCGCGGGGCCGTTGGCGCAGGCGGCGAGGGAAATAGCCCAGTCCGGATGGAGGTGATCCACGTGCGGGAAGGGCAGGAAGCCATGGAGCGGAGTGTCGATGGAGGCGGCGCGGGGATTGTTGCCAAAGGTGCAGAGCGGGTAGCGGTCCACCATCTCATCCTCGAACTCCACGCCGCGATACTGACTCTTCATGGCGTTGAGGCGGTCCATATAGAGCGTGGCGAAGCCATCGCGCTTGATGGTCCCCAGGTCGCCGCCGCTGCCCTTGACCCACAGCACGGTCACGGTTTCGCCCGTCACCGGATCGGTCATGGGGAGCTTCGCCGAGGTGTTGCCCCCGCCGAAGTTGGTCAGGCGCAGGTCGCGGCCCAGCAGGTTGGAACGGTAGCGCAGCAGTTCCGGCTCGTCCATACCGGCGGTCTCTGCGTCGTTCCAGAGATCTTGTAAATAGCGTAATTCCATTCGGAAGGCATCTCCCTCTTTGAGAGTGTAAAGGCGGAGCCGCGCAGCCCTTGCACGGTCCAGGCATTGGTATGTCGCCCTGCTCCAAAGTATACCCGTTTCTGAGCGTTGCCCCCGGCCCTGGCCCCGCAAGGGGAGAGCGGCCAATGCAGATTCTCCCCTTCTCCCAGCGAGGTACGAAATCCGCGTTAAGATAGGGATAGGCGCGGATAGGCGGCGAAGGCTTCGGCGTACTTGGTTCCGGTTCCCGTGTTGAAGAGGACGACTGTTTCATCGGGCCGGATGTCGCCGGACGCTCGCAGGCGGCGCAGAGCGGTGAGGCAGGCCCCGCCTTCGGGGCAGACGCTGATGCCGGTCGCCGCACCCAGCGCGTAGGCGTCGGCCATCAGGTCGGGGTCTTCGACGGCGATGGCCGTCCCGCCACTCTTGCGCAGGATATCGAGCATGATGAAGTCGCCGATAGCACGCGGGACCCGCAGCCCGGCGGCCAGTGTATGCGCGTTCTCGAAGGTCCCGGCATCCGAGGCTCCGGCGTTAAAGGCACGGACAATGGGGGCGCAGCCTGCCGCCTGCACGCTGACCATGCGCGGGCGACTGCTGCCGATCCAGCCCATCGTCTCCATCTCGTCGAAGGCTTTCCACATCCCCACCAGGCCCGTGCCGCCGCCGGTCGGGTAGAGGATCACATCCGGCAGCCGCCATCCCAACTGCTCCGCGATCTCGTAGCCCATGGTCTTCTTGCCCTCCACGCGATACGGCTCCCGGAGCGTGGAGACATCGAACCACCCCTCCGCCTCCTTCCGCTGCTGGACCATGCGGGCGCAGTCGGTGATCAGGCCGTCCACCAGGGTGACGTTGGCGCCGGTGATGTCGCACTCCAACCGGTTGGCGGCGGGAACATCCAGAGGCATAAAGACATTCGCCTCCAATCCCACCCGCGCCGCATACGCCGCCAGCGCCCCGCCGGCGTTCCCCGCCGAGGGGACCGCCAGCTTCGTCGCGCCCAACTGCTTCGCCATGGGAACCGCGACCGCCATCCCCCGCGCCTTGAACGATCCGGTCGGGTTGACGCCCTCATCCTTAATCAGCAGCCTACCGGCCTGCAATCCCAACGCCTCCCCCAGCGTATCCGCAGGCAGGAGGGGCGTACCGCCTTCGCCCAGCGTGGGCGGTTCGATCCCCGCCGCCAGAGGCAACACCTCACGATAGCGCCACAAGTTCCAGGGCCGCCCGACCAGCACCGAGGGCGAAACGGCTTTTCCTGCTGCCTCCAGGTCGTACTCCACCCGCAAGGGCTTGCCGCACCGGCATAGATTGATGAGTTCGTTCGATGGATAGGTGGCTCCGCAGGCCCAGCAGGAGAGATGGGTGACATACATCCGATTACCTCGTTTTCATCAAAGTGAAAGACAACGCGCTTTCTGAGAATGCTGTTGTCTTGTGCGGTTTCATTCGTCATCCGGGTTGCGAAACCCTGCTGGGAGACTTGACCCTCAACCCCCCGCCCTTCTCCCTGCACCGCTCCTTCGTCGCTAGGGAGAAGGGAGTAAGGGTGCAAGCGTTTCTCCCGTATTGACAGGGAGCAGGTTTTGGTAGGCGCTCTTAATCCACCGAAAGAACCAGGAGACAGAATTAGCCCCTCGCCCCTGGGGGAGAGGGGTTGGGGTGAGGGGTCAATCCCCCAGCAAATACCGCGCCCGCACCTCCTGCACCGCCTTCGGATCGTAGAATTCCTTGACCAGTTCTTCGGCTGCGAAGGAACGCAACGAATCGCGCTCGGTATAGCAGAGGTAACGCATTCCCTCAGGGCTGGCATTGAATCGTCCGTCTGGGAGCAACTCAAGCCAGACTCTTGGTCCGAAGTCATAACGATATAGGAAGGTTTCCTGCCGCTCCCAATCCCAAAACTGCAAGCGACCCGCAATGCCAGCCGCTACCAGGTAGAGCCCATTGGGGGCAAACAGAACCGTGGAAACAGGACCAAGATGCCCTTCCAGAATGCCCAGGCAGGTTCCGCTCTCCACTTCCCATAACCGGACCGTGCTGTCAGAACTCCCACTTGCCAACACCTTCCCATCACTACTCAAGTTCACCGACGATACAGAACTCATGTGTCCCTTGAGGGTGTGCAAGGACTTTCCTCTTCCTACCTCCCACAACCGGACCGTGCTGTCAGAACTCCCACTCGCCAACACTATCCCATCGCTACTCAAGTTCACTGAGGTCACAGTGCGGGTATGTCCCTTAAGGGTGTGCAAGGACTTTCCTCTTCCTACCTCCCACAGACGTACAGTCTGGTCGTCACTCCCGCTCGCTAACACCTTTCCATCCCCACTTAGACTCACCGACGATACATAACCCCAATGCCCTTGAAGGATGTGTAAGGTCTTTCCGCTTCCTACTTCCCACAACCGGGCCGTGTAGTCATTACTCCCACTCGCCAATAACCTCCCGTCCCCACTCAATATCACGGAGGTCACAGTGCGCAGATGCCCCTGACAGATGTGCAGGGGCTTGCCACTCTCCACCTCCCACAGACGAATAGTCTTGTCGGTACTTCCACTCGCTAACAGCCTCCCATCCCTACTCAGGCTCAACGAAGTCACAGAACTATCATGCCCTCGAAGGATGCGCAAGGACTTTCCGCTTCCTACCTCCCATAACCGGACTGTGCTGTCCCAACTCCCACTCGTCAACACCTTCCCATCCCCACTCAGGCTCAACGAAGTCACAGAACTATCATGCCCTCGGAGGATGTGCAGGGGCTTGCCATTCTCCACCTCCCACAGACGAATAGTCTTGTCAAAATCCCCGCTTGCTAACAGTCTTCCGTCCCCACTCAAACTCACCGAGGACACAGAACTCGTGTGCCCCTGGAGGGTGCACAGGAATTTACCACTCTCCACCTCCCACAACCGGACCGTATAGTCATTACTCCCACTCGCTAACAGTCTCCCATCCCCACTCAGGCTTAACGAAGTCACAGAATTCTCATGCCCTAGAAGGATGTGCAGGGGCTTGCCACTTTCCACCTCCCACAACCGAACTGCGCTGTCCCCACTCCCGCTCGCTAACAGCCTCCCATCTCTACTCAGGCTCAACATGGTCACAGAACTCTCATGCCCTCGGAGGATGTGCAGGGACTTGCCACTCTCCACCTCCCACAGACGTACAGTCTTGTCAGAACTCCCGCTCGCTAACAGTCTTCCGTCCCCACTCAGGCTTACCGAGGATACGTAACTCGTGTGTCCCTGGAGGATGTGCAGGAGCTTTCCGCTCCTCACATCCCATAGACGAATAGTCTGGTCGTCACTCCCACTCGCTAACAGTCTCCCGTCCCCACTCAGGCTTACTGAAAGTATATAACCCTCATGTCCCTCCAGAACGCGTAACAGCCTGCCATCTCGAACCCGATACAATATGATAAGGCCATCCTCCCCTCCTGTCGCCAACAGTTCTCCATTTGGACTATAGGCCAACGTTCGTACAGAGAAGCCATGTCCCCGTTGCACCATAGCCTTTAGTCTTTTCCGCTCGAAGGTCTCTTCGTTTCCAACCCCGTGGTAATCCTCCAGAATAGCTTCAATCAGTCCAGACAGAGGCAACGTCGCACCAGTGAAGTCGCACTCTATCAAACGCGTACCTGTGAAGGCACAGTCTGTTAAATTGGCTCCTCGAAAGTCTACTCCCTGCATCCAGCCGCTCTCCACACGTGCCTCCGCCATCTTTGCGTTGCGGCAATTGGCTGAGATCAGGTGGGAATGGTTGAGGTTAGCATTTGTCAAATCGGCTTCGGTGAGATCAGTTCGGTTCAGGATGGCTCCCTCAAGTACGATCTCCTGCAGATTGGCTCCTGATAATTGTGCACCGACGGGAATACGTGGAGCGAGACGGCCCCTCAATGCCTCATGGTCAGAGATCTTCTCTTCCATCCCTGCCCGTATCCGCTCACTCCAGTAGAGCAGTTGAAGCGCATTCTCGGAGAGATTGGGACGATAGGCACTGGTGAGGATTGCCTGCAGGGGGGTAATCATCGCGTTCTGCGTATCTAGCAGGGTGAGGAAGTAGATAATCTTGCGATCGAAACGACGGGTGTTGAGGAGCCGGGGTATCTTTCCTTCTTCGTCCAGGATGGTCAGGCAGGCGTGAAGGCGTTGTGCTAGGAAGAATTCCATAAAGGAGCGATGTACAAAGGTAAAGTTGCCCTCCTCATCGCGTTTGAGGAAAGTTGCCGCCTGCATCTCTGCCGCAATTACCTCGGCCTCTTCGTCCCCCAACGCTATAGAAGGGTCGTGCATCAGGCTATGGACAAAGGAGGCCAATTCCTTATAGTGAATATCATCCTTCTCTTCATGCCACATCCGCCAGGCCAACTCCTGCATCAACCTCGGTTTGACCTCCTTGTGCAGGAAACGTTCCTTCCGTTCTTCACGATCTATCCAAAAGTTGGTGTAGATGGTATAGAGGCGAGCAGCATCTACTGCCTGCCCCTGTTTCAGTTGAGGCAGGGTCTTGACAATCATGTCCAGCAGCAGAGGGCGATGCGCTAGATCCTTCAGGTTGTAGATTGTCTGGATCTTTGCCCAATCTTCCTCCTCCGAGCCAGGGCGGACCTTCTGAAGATAGGACTGGATTTTGGCGTCATCAAACTCCTGCAGATAGACTACCTCCGCTCCAGTCTCCTCTCTCAGTTCCCGGTAGAGTGCAGTCTCCAGTTCGGAGAGGCGCGGCCCGACCCCGATCACTTTCGCCTGCTCGTTACGGTCTTTGAAGTAGTGGGTGCGACAGGTGAGGATCACTTTGCCCTTCTGCTCGGCGGCACGACGAAGTTCGCGGAAGTTGCTCTGGGTGGTCTCCCAGCGTATCCGGTCCGCCATCTCATCGAAGGCATCGAAGAGTAGCAGGACCTTGCCATTGCGCATCAGGTACTCGAAGCGGGGATAGACGAGGCCGGGCAGGCCACGGCTGCTGAAGTGATAGATGAGGATGCTCTCCAGCGAGATATCCTTGCGCACCTCTTGAAGTGGGATCCGGACCGGCGCGGGATGGCGCACGGGATCGCTCAGAAACTGCTGGGCCAGGTTGTAGGAGAGGAAGCGGGCGAGGGTGGTCTTGCCGGTTCCCAGGTCGCCGAGGAGGGTGAGCAGGCGGGCGCGGGGATCGCCCATCCAGTCGGCGAAGTGCAGGAGGGCGGGGCGAATCTCCCCGGTGATATCGGTCATGACGTCGGGGCGGATGAACCAGTCGTTGCCCTGCCACCGATCTATCATCCACTGCTCCTGCTCCGTGATGAGCCTTTGCGTGTAGTCGCGCAGGGGAACCAGTTGCTCCAGCAGTTCGGCGTAGGTGGTGCAGGTGATACCGGCATTCTCCAGGGCGAGGAGTGCTTCCAGCGAGAAGCCGGAGGCGGAGACCGCAATCCAGGGGCAGTGCTTGCTCTCTTTTGCCAGGCTCTCCTGCCGCACCAGGATCGGCTTGAGTTCGCCCGGTCGGACTCGCCCCGGATGACACGCCACCACGGCCCGTGTAGGGATCATTCCCTCCATTTTCGAGATCATCAGGATCGGAGCGCCGGTCTCGGTGTCCGGCGTTACCTCAAAACCCAGCAGGCGATAGAGCGACGCCACATCGTCTGCAAACCGCTTTCCTGGGTCATGACGCGCCTTCCCCTCCTGCTCCTCTTCCGGATGGCGAAAGAGTGCGCTGTCTTCTCGTGCCTCGTCGGGTTTGGGCAGGTCGAGGGCTTCCAACAACTGGCGGAAGCGGAGTTCAAAGTCATCGTCATTGCGGAAGTCCATGTAGAGGTAGTCGTTGAAGGTCGGCTCGACCTGGCAATCCTCCCGGAGCAGCGGAATGAGCAGGCGATCCCGGCCCAACAGGTCCTTATTCTGTTGGCTGAAACTCTCGGCCCGCGTCCAGACTTTCTCATCCCGAAAGTAGCTGGGCGTCCAGACCACGACCATTTTGCGGGAGCGCTTCAGACCATCGTTGATACGCTCCATCAGTTTGTGGCCGGGCTTGATCTCCCAGGCATCGTACCAGACGCGCACATTGGCGTTGCGCAGGCGTTCGGCCAGCATGGCGCACCATACCTTGTCTTCGCTGGCATGGCTGAGAAAGATATCGTAGTCGGGTTCCTTGCTCTTCTGGTCGCTGCTGCTCACGGTCTGCCTCCCGAATCCGTTCCTATTGCCTGGATGTATGCTCTGTTCTCTCGTTAGTTCAATTTACCTCCCTGCATTACCTGCCTGCTATCGGTGTCCTTCCGACGTTATTTTTTGAAGTGGTTGATCTGGTCCGGCTCGCCGAACGCGCCCTGCTGCCCGAAGGCGACGACGCGGATCTTGACGTTGGGCAGGCCGTCCAGGCGGATCGTGCCGCCGTTCTGGCCGCTCAGGCGAGAGACTTCGGCGTAGGGCGAGTCGCCCTTCGCTTTCGGGTGGATGGTCCCGATGAGGCGTCCGCCGTCCATGTGGCGCAGGCCGTTGGGGATCCGAAAGAGCGCCCAGTTCCATTTGCCGTTTTTCGCCTCGACCGGAATGCCGCCGCCATCCACGGCAATCGGTTCCGGCAGGGTGCCGGTGAGGAAGTTGAAGTAGCGGGGTGTGCCATCCGGGTTCAGGATCGCCTCATCGCCGTAGAACTGGATCAGAATGTCCACGGTATGCTCCTGCCCCCAGACAGGATACTGGTCATCGGCCGTATTGAACTTGAAGGCGGCGATACGGACGGCATCGTGCCCGGCCAGGGTGACGCGCTCCGTCGGATGGTCGCCGCCGGTGAGAAACTTCAGGTTGGGCGTCCAGTTGGGATTGGGCGGCTTGAGGGTATCGTCCACGCAAGTGAAGTGGACGATCTTCGTGGGGTTGAGGGTCGGCGGCCAGGCTTCCGGATTGAAAGGGCCTCGGGGTGCGGGTTTGCCGCCCCCCAGGGCGCACAGCGCGGCGGTGACAAGCAGGAGCGCCGCAAGCAATAGGGCAGAACGTGGCGTTCGCATGGGTTGAGAGACCTCCGGGGTTTCGCAGAGCGACGTTGCATTCAGGAAGGAGGGCGCAGCGCGATGCGCGCCTCGCTCCCTTCCCCTCCCATTTCGCTATCGAACGGCGCAATGCCTGCACCGACCGCACTGTAAGCGCGCTGTTTTGGTAGGAGATAGCCCGCGAAAGCCAAAACGAGAAACGAAAGGAATTGCCCTGCTCTACGTCGAATGGAGGGCCATACGTGGAAAAGAGGCCGGAGTTCCGGAGCGCAACGGCAGGGATAGGCGGGAGAGAGCATGCAGATCTGGACAACCTTCTTCGAGCAGTTCGGCGGGTGGGTAGGACTGATCGCCTCCATAACCGGGCTGATCTCCGTCTACTACGCCGTGAAGAACAATATCCTCACCTGGCCGACGGGGATTATCTCGGTTATCCTGTTCGGCTGGGTCTTCTGGGTCACGAAAGCCTATTCCAATGCGTGGCTACAGATCTTCTACTACCTGCCCATCTCCTTCTATGGCTGGTATGTCTGGCTGCGCTGCGGACCGACCCACAAGGACGATCTTCCGATCACGCTGCTCTCGCCACGGGCGCGCATCGGCTGGACGGCGATCACCATTGTCGCCTCGCTGGTGTGGGGATACTACGAGAACAAGTACACCAACGCCCCCATGCCCTGGTGCGATGCCGGCCTGACGGTCATCAGCATTGTGGCGCAGTATCTCCAGACGCGCAAATTCTTTGAGAATTGGATTTTATGGATCGTTGCCGACATCGTGTATACCTTCTACTTCTTGCCGCGCCAGGAGCTGAAAATGGTGGCGGGCCTCTACGGCGTCTTTCTGATCATGGCGGCGCTGGGGGGGCGCGAGTGGCTGCGGATCATGAGGCTGCCGCAGCAGAAAACGGTGTCGGAGGAGTATGAGGAGCGCGTAGTGGAGAACGGCTGAGCCGTGACTGTCGGCGCACAGCAATAAGTGCGGCCCGGGGGAGACCACGCTTCCCCGGGCCGCATTCACATGCTATATGGACATGAAAGATCTGACAGCGATTTCAAGTTCATAGGCATCCTCACTCTTTCTCGCTGACGCGGAACATGGTACCCGCGACGCAGAGCCCCGCGACCACCATCAACACTATCGGAAGGACCATACTGCATTCTCCCTCAGCGATGGAATTCTTGAGAGGTCGTCATTGCCCTCTCAAAAAGCTTGTTCCACACCGTCTGAAGAGATATAGCCCGTTAGAATGCGGAGATTGCAGAAATCCGGCAGTTCTGCGAGAAAAGCAGGCGTTCCGAGGCTCCTTATTTGCCAAACTCCACAACCACGTCGCCCCCGCCCACCATCTGTAGTTTGCTCTGTACCGCCTGCATCATTTCGGCCTGAGCCTGGGCCTGCATCGCACCCATATCGAAGCTCGTATTGACCATCGGCGGCGGCCCACCCGGAGCGGGCATGCCGCCGGGACCGCCAGGACCGCCGGGTCCATTCTGCCCACCGCCGAGGAACGCCGCGCTCTTGTTCAGCGGGGTAAGGTTGATGGTCGTGCTCTTGGCGAGCGTGCGCATCCCCTCTCCCATCTGGATCGTCACCTGTCCCGGTTCGATCTGGGTCACCATGCCGCCCATGAACATGTCGCCGACTTTCACATACTTCCCATCCCTGGTCCGGGTGTCCTCCAGAAGCGCCATCCTCTCATCGCCGAGCGTGACGGTTCCGGAGTAGACATAGGGCGCCAGCGGGTCCGGCGGAGGCGGAGGCGGAAGGACCACCGGCTTGGGCGGCGGAGGCGGGGGCAGCGGCTTCGGTTCCGGAGGCAGCGGGCGCGCGAACATCCGCTCACTGATCTGATTGGTATCGTAGAAAGGCAGCGGCCGCATTCCGGGGGTGTTGTGGGCAGGCTTCGCCACGCCTCCGGACGCCTTGGCGCTCCCGCCCGCGGAGGTCACATTGACCGGTGTCAGGGAGATGTGGTCTCCCGCCTTTCCCGTCGTGGCCGGGCGCTTATTCTGCGCCCAGACAAAGACTCCCAGTGTCACTCCGCACAGCCCCAAACCGATCCAGAGTGCGGATCTTTGCATCACTTCACCTCTTCTTTCCAAGTCCTTTGAAAGCACCGTGATGCAAAGTAGACGCTGCGTAAAGCCGCTCGGTTACAGAACTTTCCCCCTCATTTCAAAATTCTGCTCTTTGCAGGAAACCCGATGGAAAAATGCGAACAACCAGGAGAAGAAGGCATCGCATATCCGGCGCCTTGCAGCCTTCTTTTGCGAGAGCAAACCTCCGCACGGTGGTATTCGTAAGTATGCAGGAGGCTGCGTAAAGGCGATGGCGCATCGAGGCCGCGCCTGTTTCGGAAGGAGAAGTACCATGTTGGGAGGTCTTGTTCTCCGGCGCTTCGGCGTCGGTCTGTTGCTGGCGTGCCTGACGGTCCCGGCGTTCGCCCAGGAGAAGCCGAACGACCCGCCGAAAACCGAGGCGAAGGCCGACAAACCCAAGGAGCCGATTGCCAAGGACATCAAAGTCGAAGCGATCTGGGATGGGCGCAAGATGGCGCCGTTCAAAGCTCTGGACGACCCCAAAATGGTCACGGCGCTTGAAGCCGACTTTCTGGACGAAGGCGACTACATTCTGGGCGTCACCGTCGGGGGCGAGAGCCGCGCCTATCCTACCCGCTTCGTCTGGTTCCACCACGCCATCAACGATACGTTCGGCAAGCCGGAGACGGGCCAGACGCACGTCGCCATCACCTACTGCAGCGTCTGCAACACGGGCATCCGCTACGACCCGGTGGTGAATGGCAAGCCGATCAAATTGGATTTCTACGGCCTCTACAACGGCGTGGTCGCCCTCTGTGACCGCGAGACCGAGAGCATCATCCTTCAGGGCGAGGGGCGCGCGATCAACGGCCCGCTGCTCGGCACTACCCTCAAGACCGGCCCCTTGCTGGATACCACCTGGGGCGAGTGGAAAAAGCTGCATCCCGACACCCTGGTGATGTCGCCGGATTCCCCCTACAAGCGCTACTATCGCCCGCAGGGCAACCCGGAGCCGCGCGGTTATGAGCGGTTTCCGATGCCGTTCTTCCGCATGAGCCTGACCCGGACCGACCTGCGCCTGCCGCCGTTCGAGAAGGTGCTGGCAATCACCCTGGCCCCGGAAGGCGACCCGACCGCCGCCTCCCTGCGCCGCGCCTATCCCATCAAGACTTTGAAAGAGGCGGGCAACGTGGTCAACGACATGCTGGACAAGACGCCGGTCGCCGTACTGCTGGAGCCGAAGACCGTAACCGCAATCGCCCTTTCACGCCGGCTCAATGGGAAGACGCTCACCCTGGAGGCCCGCACGCATGACGGCAAGATCGCCTTCTACGACCAGGAGACGGGCACGCGCTGGAATATCGAGGGCGTGGGCCAGGAGGGGCCGCTGGCGGGGAAATCGCTGCAACGCCTCGACAACCACCTGAGCCAGTGGTACGGCTGGTTTGCCTACTTCCCGGATACGACCATCTATGGGCGCACCGACCCGCCGCAGCCCGGCGATCCTTTCGCCCCTCCCGGAGAGAGCGCCAAGCCGACCGATTCCGACAAAAAAGACAGCAAGCCCGAGGACAAAACCGCGAAGCCCTAGTCCGCCATGACCGAAACCCAACCCATCGCCCTGGTCCTCTTCGACGGCGTCTGCAACCTCTGCAACCGCTCCGTACAGTTCATTATCCGGAACGATCCCGGCAAGCGCTTCCGGTTTGCGTCGCTGCAATCGCCTGCCGGGCAGGAGGTGCAGCAGCGCTTCCACCTGCCTCCGGACGCGCTGGATTCGGTGCTGCTGCTCGAAAACGACCGCCTCTACAACCGCTCGACCGCCGCGCTACGCATCGCGCGGCGGTTGCGCGGCCTCTGGCCGCTGCTCTCCGTCTTGCTGCTGGTCCCCCGCCCCCTCCGCGACTGGGCGTATAATCTGATCGCCAAAAACCGCTACCGGCTGTTCGGAAAGCGCGACGTCTGTATGCTGCCCACCCCCGAACTCAAAGACCGCTTTATCAACAACTGATCCATCCCCAGGCGGATCAGCGGATGCGGGCGACCGCGTTCCGCCAACCCTCCACCAGCGTCGCGCGCCGGTCGGCGCTGATGTTCGGCTCAAAGGTCGCATCCCGCTTCCACTGTGCCGCAATCTCCGCCACATCCCGCCAGTAGCCGACCGCCAGCCCGGCGAGGTAAGCGGCTCCCAACGCGGTCGTCTCCGTAATCGCGGGGCGTACCACCGCCGTGCCCAGGATGTCCGCCTGCATCTGCAGCAGGAAGTTGTTCACGGTCATGCCGCCATCCACCCTCAGTTCGGGGATCTCCAGCCCGCAGTCCGCCCGCATCGCCTCCAGCACATCCAGCCTCTGGAAGCAGGCGGCCTCAAGCGCCGCGCGCGCCAGGTGCGCTCGCCCCGCTCCCCGCGTCAGTCCGACAATCGCCCCGCGCGCCTGCGCATCCCAGTAGGGCGCGCCCAGTCCGACGAACGCCGGGACAAAGTAGACGCCCCCATTGTCCGGCACGGAGGCTGCCAGCGCCTCGATCTCCCCGGCGTTGCGAATGATCTGCAGTTCATCCCGCAGCCACTGCACCGCCGCCCCCGTCACAAAGACGCTCCCCTCCAAAGCGTAGACGATAGAAGAGGCAGAGGGTGTAGTTGAGGATGCCTCTGGTAGGGGCGCATTGGGCGCAGCATGTAGGGGCGCCGCTTGCTGCGCCCAATGCGCCCCTACAGATTGCGCCCTGGCGGGTGGGGAAATTGCTTTCTCCCCTAGCTGCCAGGCGGTCGTCGTGAGCAGCCCATTGCGCGAGAATTGCGGCTGTGCGCCGGTATTCATCAGCAGAAACGAGCCGGTCCCATATGTATTCTTGACCATACCGGGCTGCACGCATGCCTGCCCAAAGGTCGCCGCCTGCTGGTCGCCCGCGATGCCCGCAATGGGGATCTCCGCTCCCAAGAGCGTAGGGATCGTTTTGCCATACACATGGCTGCTGGGCAAGACTTCCGGCAATAGAGCATGCGGAATATCGAGCAGTTCCAGCAACTCCTCATCCCACGCCTGCGTCACGATATTATAGAGCAGCGTTCGAGAAGCATTCGAGACATCGGTAGCATGAACTTGTCCACCCGTCAGACGCCAGAGCAAGAAGGTATCGACCGTACCAAAAGCGATCTCTCCTCGCTCCGCCCTCCCTCGCAACTCCGGCACGTTGTCCAGCAGCCACCGTATCTTGGTGGCGGAAAAATAGGGGTCCAACGTGAGTCCGGTCCGGGCCTGAAACAGCGGCGCATAGCCTCTCTCCCTTAACTCCTCACAGAGCGGCGCCGTCCGCCGGTCCTGCCAGACGATGGCGTTGGCGACCGGTCGACCCGTCGCGCGCTCCCAGAGGAGGGTCGTCTCCCGCTGGTTCGTCAGGCCGATAGCCGCGATCTCTGCCGCATCCATGTCCTGCGCCTGCAGCACCTTGACCGCCACGCCCAACTGGCTATACCAGATGTCCTCCGGGTCGTGCTCCACCCAGCCGGGCTGCGGATAGAGCTGAGTATACTCCTTCTGCTCCCTGCCGCAGACGCGCCCTGCCGCGTCGAACAGCATCGCCCGCGAACTCGTCGTGCCCTGATCCAGGGCCAGAATGTACTGTGCCATGCCAAACCTCAAGATCTATCCGCAGATTGACGCAGATTACCGCAGATTAAAACCATGGAGAAAGAGTTGCGTGGTTGCAACATCGAAAGTTAGGATACCCGATTGTTCTTTTGCTTGTAATCTGCGTTGATCTGCGTCAATCTGCGGATCGTTCTCCTGGCTTTTCTCTATGTAATCTCTGTGTCTCTGTGGTTCAATGTTCCCGGAGGGAGGAGGCGGAGGTGACGGGCAGGACCGTGCCATCGAGGAGGCGGAGAAGCAGTGCGCCGGTGTCGTCGATGCCCACCGCAATGCCTTCCATGGAGTGGCCGTCCTGTTCTGTGGTATAGCGGCGGCCGGGGGTGCGGTCGTAAGCGCGCCAGCGTGCGAGGAGGGCGGGCAAGCCGTGGAGTTGCGTGAGGGCAGCGAGAGGGGGCAAGGCCTGGGCGATCTGCGCGGCGACGGCTTCGGGAGAGGGTGCGGGGCGCCCTTCCAGCGCCAGGGAGGTCGCGGTCGCCGCGAGTTCGGGCGGAAAGGCGCGCACAGCGAGGTTGAGGCCGACGCCGACGAGCGCGACCCAGCCGTTGTCGGGCGCGCGGACCATCTCGATGAGGATGCCGCCGAGTTTCTTGCCGTTGAGCAGGATGTCGTTGGGCCACTTCAGGCCGATGTCGGAAGGAGGGGTGAGGTGAGCGCACAGGGTATCGGCGACGGCGACCCCGACCAGCAGGGCGAGAGAGGCGGCGTGGGGCGGGTCGGCGAGGCCGTGACGTACAAAGTAAGTGATGCAGAGGGCCTCGTTGTAGGGCGCGAACCAGGCGCGCCCCCGCTGGCCGCGCCCGGCAGTCTGCTCCCGCGCCATAACTCCGGCATAATGGGAGCGGCCCTGGCAGTCGAAGGCGACGCGACCCCGCCGCACCTCTTGCCGCGCCACATCCATGGTAGAGCCGACACGCTCCAGGATGCGGAGAGAAATGCTTTCCGGTCTTGAGGGGGAGAAGTGTCGCCAGGCCATGGCGGGTCTCAGAGCCGTTTGAGTTCGAGGCTGATGTCGAGCGCGGGC
This sequence comes from Chthonomonadaceae bacterium, assembly GCA_035295825.1. GTDB lineage: Bacteria > Armatimonadota > Chthonomonadetes > Chthonomonadales > Chthonomonadaceae > DATGIG01. The sequence continues at coordinate 23,995 of DATGIG010000518.1, forward strand.
GCGGAGTGGGTCAGCGCGCCGACGGAGATGATGTCCACGCCGGTCCGGGCGATGGCGGCGACGGTCTCCTCCGTCACGCCGCCGCTGGCTTCCAGCGCAGCCTGGCCTGCAACCATCTCGACCGCCAGTTCGAGTTGGGCAGTAGACATATTATCCAGCAGGATGATGTCCGCGCCTGCCGCCACCGCCTCCTCGACCTGCTCCAGTGTGTCGCACTCCACCGTCACGGTCATGGTGTGCGGGGCCTGTGCGAAGGCCGCCTGCACCGTCGCCGTGATGCCGCCGCCCGCCTGAATGTGGTTATCCTTGATCAGCACAGCATCGTAGAGGCCGAAGCGGTGGTTGTAGCCGCCGCCGGTCCGCACCGCATACCGCTCCAATACCCGCAGTCCCGGCGTGGTTTTGCGGGTGTCTACAATGCGGGCTTTCGTTCCCGCTGCCAGGGTCACCAACCGCGCGGTCTTGGTGGCGATGCCGGAGAGGCGCTGCACAAAGTTGAGTGCGGTCCGCTCCGCCGTCAGGATGGACTGCGCCGCCCCCTTGATCGTCATGAGGGGCTTGCCCGCAGTGACCGTTTCGCCCTCGACGACGTTCGCGACGACGATGAGAGCGGGATCTACCTGGGAGAAGACCTGCATGGCGACCGGCAGACCGGCAATCACCCCATCTGCCTTCGCGACCAGTGTGGCCTGCGCCTCCGCATCCGGGGGAACGGTCACCAGGGTGGTAATATCCCCGGTTCCGATGTCTTCGGCCAGGGCGCGGCGCACGATGTCGGCGATGTCGGGCAGAGTGGTGGACATAGGGTTCCTCTCAGGGCTTGCCGCTGCTTCCTCTGCTTCCCGCGCTCTCGCGGCGAGGAGAGGGAACATAACCAGGCAGATGGGTGATGTGGAGGGTTTCAATTCTGTTTCAGCCTCCCGATGACGACTTCGACCGGGGCGCGATGCAGGAGCGTATCCACGATATGGTGGAACTTATCGTGCCCCTCCGCGCCGAGCGGCTCGCTGGTGGCCCCCAGCACCACCAGTTCGGCATCCAGCGATTTGATGGCCGCCAGGATGCCTTCCGCCGCATCCCGGACGCGTTCGACGTGCTCGCTGGCGGGCGTATTGACCTGCTTCGCCATCTGCATCGCCTGCGCCAGCGCCTCTTTCGCGTCCTGCTCCTTCTCCATCAAAGGCGCATTCAGCGGCAGCGTGCGAGCCACTTCCAGGAAGTAGACCAGGCGCACATCGTTGCGGCCTGCCCGCGCCAGGCGTCCGGCCAACTGCGCGCCGTAGGTCAGGTCGAGTTCGGCCAGGAGCGGTACCAGGATCACCGAACCGCGCTTGCCCGCGTCCGCAATGGCCGACATGGACGCAGGCCGATTGAGCATCCGCAGAGAGGCCCGCGCCGCCTCCACCGAATCGGCGATGGGCAGTTGCGAGCGCACGCCGGGGATCGTCTTGCAGACCGCAAAGATGCTCTGCGGCAGATTGGCGACGATGATACGGGCCTTCGCCGATTCGATGTCGCGCATCGCCTCCAGAAAGGTTTTGGCCCCATCCTCGGAGATGTTTTCCAGACGGGCGCAGTCGATGATAATCCCCTGCGGGTGGTTCTGCAGGAGCAGGTTCGCCGCCGCCTTGATGGTCAGCCACTGGTTTTTATGGAGTGAACCGGACAGTCGGACCACATCATCCTTGGTCTCAATGATCATGCGAGGCACCTCCCAGGGTATCGGATGCCGGGCTCGAGGGGGCATGCTGGGGGGGAGCATGACCATGCTGCCCTGCCTCATACAGTGGATCCTCTTCGGCCAGGGCGTCCTTGGGCGGCGGGCCGCCCAGATCCTGCAGGTAGTAGCGGACATTGGCGACGATCACATCCTTACGACCCAGCAGGGCGAGCTTCAAGCGCAAGCCGGACTGCCCATGCAGCAGGTTGTGCCACCAGCGGGTCGAGACGAATTCCGGCACGACGACTGTCACGAGATGATTGCGCCGCTCGGTCTGTACCGCATCCAGATACTGCATGATCGGGCTGATCAGCGCCCTGTAGGGCGAGTTCAGGACAATCAGCGGCACATCCTGGGCCCATTGCTCCCAGCGCTCCTTGAGCTGCGGCGTCTTCTCCGGGTCGGTCTCGATGTGAACGGCGCGGCAGTCGGCGGAGAGCGAACGCGCATACTCGAGCGCAGGCATCACACCGCGATGCATGCCCGGTATCAGCACCAACACCGTGTTGGTCAGGGGCGTCGTCGGGGGATGGTAGTGTACCATCTTCAACTGCTGGGCCGTGTCGAGGTAGTGGCGATGGATCTTCTGGAACATCAAGACCAGGATGGCGACCAGGAAGATCACGATATAGGCCCCATCCATAAACTTCTCGATGGCAATATCCAGCAGCACGATAAACGTGGCGAAAGCGCCCAGACCGTTGATGACGGCCTTGACCTGCCAGCCACGGCTCCTCTCTTTGAACCAGTGGCGGACCATGCCGGCCTGCGAGAGGGTAAAGGCGGTAAAGACCCCGATGGCATAGAGGGGGATCAGGGCGTCTACGCTGCCGTTCTTGATAACGATGAGCAGGGCCGCCAGAACGCCCAGAATGACGATGCCGTTGTTGAATACCAGCTTGTCGCCCAGGTTGGACAACTGCTTGGGCAGGAAGCGGTCGTGGGCCAGGATCGAGGAGAGGCGCGGGAAGTCGGCGAAACTGGTATTGGCCGCCAGCACGAGGATGAGCGCCGTCGCGATCTGCGTGGTGATGTAGGCCCAATAGTAGGGCGACCCCTCCTTGCCGAAGACCGCGCCGGAGATCTGATCGATGACCGCCGGAGCCGTTTTGGCTCCCTGCTCCCAGTACACGACGTGCAGGTTCATCGCCAGCCAGGAGATCCCGATAAACAGGCTGCCGAGGATCATGCCCATCGCCAGCAGCGTCAGCGCGGCATTGCGCGACTTCGGCGGGCGAAAGGCCGGAATGCCGTTGCTGACGGCCTCGGTCCCCGTCATGGCGGAGCATCCGTTGGCGAAGGCTTTCAGCAGGACCCCGATCAGAACGACGGTACTTAAGGAGCCGTAGACCTTCTCCGCTCCCTGCATCCCCTCTTTGAACGGATAGGTATTGTAGACCTCGTTGATCCCCTCCATATGCATTTGCCAGCCGAAGCTATGTCCGAACAGACCCAGCAGGATCAGGACATAGCAGCACACGATGAAGCCGTAGGTGGGGAGCGCAAAGAGCGTCCCGGATTCCTTGAGGCCCCGGAGGTTCGCCAGCACCAGCACCAGGATCGCAAGCACGCAGTACAGCACCAGGTGGTCGGCGACATGCAGAGGACTGAAGAGCGGCACATCCTCCAGGTTCTGGACCCCCGAGGCGATGGAGACGGAGACCGTAAGCACATAGTCAATCAGCAGCGCCCCGGCGGCGATCAGGCCGGGCATCGTGCCCAGGTTGTCCTTGGAGACGATGTAGGAGCCGCCGCCACTGGGATAGCCGAAGATGGTCTGCCAGTAGGACGTGACCACGATGGCCAGCAGCAGGACGATGAGGCCGGAGACGAGCAGCGTATAGTGCGTGTACTCGTCCCTGTGGGTCTTTAGCCACAATCCGGACGCTGCCAGAGCCAGTACGATCTGTTGCGTGGCATATGCGACCGAGGAGATGGCATCGGAAGAGAAGACGGGTAGCGCGGTGATTTTGGGCAGCAGCGTGTGTTCGTGATGTTCGCTGGAGATTGGGTTGCCGAAGAGGATGAGCCGCAGCCGCTTTCCCAGGGTCATCGGCTCGGGTGCAAGCGTGACCATGGGCGTCGGCTCTTGCGATTCATTCGGCGGCAGGGTATCCATCATGGTAATCAGCACTCCCAGAGTTCACAGATCGTGGCGGGGGCCACAAATGGAAGCCGACGCCGCGAGCGCGAAAGGACTGGGAAGGAGAAGCCGCGCTTCGGTGCAGGCATAGTATAGTATCGGCATAATTCGGGTCGACAAAACGTTCATTTCGCCCACACAGTATACCTCGTAACCCTTTCTCTGTTGCTGAATTCGCCTTGCGCAAGAAATAGCAGGCATAAGAGCGCGTATTTGCAACATTATCGCATGTAGTACGAAATTTGCCAGGAAATGATTTCGGAACGCCGGGGCGGATGGGGCGTGAGGTACGCCCCATGTACTTTTGCCTTTCCAGCGCCCTTCACGGGTTGTGCATGGCAGCCATCTAAAGTTCTCGGAGGTTCGCCCCGAAAATACTGCGAGGTTTCGATGAGGAGTTTTCTCCGCGCACCCGGATCGAAAAAGAATCGTGCATCCTACCGGGGGTGGAGATAGGCTTACGCTTCCCTCTCCTCACATCGAAAAACAAAGTTTATTGGTAGGGGGCCTAATCGATGTCGGCAGTTATGGATATGGTTGCGACGGAAGAGCAATTGGTAGCATTTCGTCTCGCGGGTGAGGTCTATGGCGTGGATATTGCATTGATCCACGAAATTATCCGTCTGTGTGAGATTACGCAGATCCCGCGCACGGCGCCGGAGATCGAGGGCGTTGTCAATCTCCGCGGCAAAATCGTGCCTATTATGGATTTGCGTCAGCGCCTGGGACTGCCCTCCGCAGAGCGCAATAGCCAGAGCCGCATTATCGTGCTCCAGGTGGACGACTGCACCGTCGGCGCAGTGGTCGACAGTGTGATCGGCGTCTTGCGGATCTCCCAATCCCAGATCGAGCCGCCGTCCCAGCTCGTCACCAATCTGGATACCGATACCATTCGCGGCGTCGGCAAAAACGACGATCAGATCATCATTCTGCTCAATATGCATAAAGTGCTGAAGCTGGAAGCCTGACGAGAAAGTTCACTTATCCCGACGAGAAAGCTCATCTAATATGAATGAAGATATGAAAGAGTACCTGGGCGTCTTTCTGGACGAGGCCAACGAGCAGATGGACCTGCTGGAGCAGGACATCCTGGTGCTGGAACAGAGTCCGTCTCAAGAGCTGCTTCAGGAGATATTTCGCGCGGCGCATACCCTCAAGGGCTCCTCCCGCGCCATGGGTTTCACCGCGATGGGCGAGTTGACCCATGCGATGGAGGATGTCTTCGACAAGCTTCGCCATGAGGAGTTGACTGTTAATGGCGAGCTGATCAATGCGCTCTTTGCGGGGCTGGATGCGCTCAAGGCGATGAAGGAAGAGATCGCTGCCAGCGGCACGACGACCTACGATACCTTCACGCAGACCGCCCGCCTGCGCGCCGCCCTGGAGGGACAACCGGTGGCGCCCACCGCAGAGCCCGCGTCCGCCGCAGAGCCCGCGGAGCAACCGGACGCCTTTCAGACCGTGCTCTCCGACAACCAGCAGATGGCTGTGCAGGAAGCGGTGGAGAACCACTGTACCATCTATGGGTTGACCATCCAGATCGCTTCCGACTGCGTGATGAAATCGGTGCGCGCCCTGATGGTGCTGCAGGCGCTGGAGACGGTCGGTTCGATCCTGGCGACCACGCCGGACGATGAGGCACTGGAGAACGAAAACTTTGACTTCGAGTTTGAGGTGGTCGTCGCCACCCAGAACGATGTGGAGACCCTCCAGGCCGCGGTCAACAGGGTCAATGAGATCGTCGAAGTGCGTGTGACGCCCTGGCAGGAGCGAAGCGGCGAGAGCCCGCTGCCGGCGCCCCTGAAAGCCCGTGTTGCAGAGGCTCCGAAGGCTTCGGTCGAGGAGCCTACGCCCAGGGCCAAGGACGAACGCGTCGCGGATGCCGGCCCCGAAGCGCGCGGCAAAGCCCCGGAGGATGTGCAGAAGCTCGCAGCCGACAAGAAAGCGACCACGCAGACACAGACCGTGCGCGTGGACGTGAGCCGCCTGGATAAGTTGCTGAACCTGGTGGGCGAACTGGTCATCGACCGCACGCGGATCGCGGAGTTGGGCGGGCAATTCGAGCGGCAATTCGGCTCGCATGGCCTGGTTGAGAACCTGAGCGAGACGGCGGCGCACATCGGACGGATTACCGAGGAGCTTCAAGAGGAGATCATGAAGGCGCGGATGCTGCCCATTGATAATGTCTTCAACCGCTTCCCGCGCATGATCCGCGATCTGGCGCAGAAACTGAATAAAGAGATCAATTTCGTCATCGAGGGCAAAGAGACCGAACTGGACCGCTCCGTCATCGAAGTGATCGGCGACCCGCTCATCCACATGCTGCGCAACAGCGTGGATCATGGCATCGAGACGCCGGAGGACCGTGAAAAGGCGGGGAAACCCCGTACCGGTACGGTATGGCTCCGCGCCCGGCATCAGGAAAACCATATTGTGATCGAGATCGCCGACGATGGCAAGGGCATCTCGCCGGAGGCGCTGCGCGCCAATGCGGTCAAGAAGGGCATCCTTACCCAGGAAGCCGCTCAGCGCCTGACCGACCGGGAGGCGATCCATCTCATCTTCGCCTCGGGCTTCTCGACGGCGCAGGTGGTGACGGATGTCTCCGGACGCGGCGTGGGGATGGACATTGTCCGGAGCAACCTGCAGAAGCTGGGCGCAACCGTGGAGATCGACAGCCAGGTAGGCAAGGGCTCCACCTTCACCGTCAAGCTGCCGCTGACGCTGGCGATCATTCGCGGCCTGCTGGTGTCGGTGCGGAGCTGTGTGTATGCGCTGCCCCTGAACACGGTCGTCGAGACCCTGAAAATATCGGAAGACGTCGTGCATGTCGTCAATCACCGGGAAGTGATCCTGCAGCGGGGCAAGATGCTGCCCATCGTTCGCCTGCAGGATGTGTTCCTGCTGGATACGGCGGTGACCCCTGCCGAGCGCAACCTGGACCGCATTCGGGGAGGCGCGGAAAGCCCCTCGGCTCAGATGGAGCCTGCCTCGGCAGAGATGACGACCGGGCAGGAAGCCGTGACATCCCGCCGCGCTCGCTCCGCCTCCCCCTCTCTCTATCTGGTGATCGTGGGGATGGGAGAGCAGCAGGTGGGTCTGGTCGTGGACACCCTGGTCGGCGAGCAGGAGGTTGTCATCAAGACGCTGGGCAAATTCATCGGCGACATACGAGGGATTTCCGGAGCGACTATTCTTGGCGACGGGCGTGTCGCCCTGATCGTGGATGTCAGTGGTATCATCCATATTGCAAGTGAGGAGAAAGGAAGGGCGTATGCCTCCTGACGTGAAATCAATCCGCATCGATCGTGCTGTTTTTCAGCAGACTTTAGAGAAGAAACTGGCCGATCTGCCGCCCCTGCCTGCGGTTGTGACGCGTATTATGGAGACCGTGAACAACCCGGACACTTCTGCGGAGGATTTGAACCGGCTGATCTCGATGGACCAGGGCCTCTCCTCGAAAGTCCTTCGCATCGTCAACTCGTCGTACTACGGGTTCCCGAAGCGGATCAGCACGATCACCCATGCTGTGGTGATCCTGGGCTTCAATACCGTGCGCAACCTGGTCCTGGGGGTTTCGGCGTTCGGGCTGTTATCGCAGAAGAGTATGCCCTATGGCCTCAACCGCGCCAAGTTCTGGGAGCACTCGGTCGCGGCTGCCGTGGGCGCGAGCATCCTGGCGAAGCAGCGGCTGCCCAAGGTCCGCAATGCCCCGGAAGAGGGTTTTATCGGCGGGATGTTGCATGATATTGGCGCGCTCTTTCTGGACAGTTATTTTCCGGTGCAGTATGCGGTGGCGATGGCATTTGCGGCGCGGGAGCAGAAGAGTGCACGCGATGCGGAAGCCCTTGTGTTGGGAATAGACCATATCCTGGTCGGGCGTCGGATCGCGGAGCACTGGAACTTCCCGGCGCATCTGGTGGCGATGCTGGGCTCCCATCACGAGCCGGGGCGTCAGAAGGATCATTACGAACTGGTTGCGCTGGTGCATGCCGCCGACTGGCTGGCCTGGCAGTGCGGGTTTATCCCCTCGGAGCATACGCAGCCGACCGAACTGGACCCGGATGTCGCGACCTGGCTGGGCTTTGATGAGGCGACCTGGGAGACGATCAAGCAAGAACTCGAAAAGCAGTTCAAGGCCTGCGAAGAGTTGATGAAGCTCACCCGGGACGGCAAATGACCCTCCGCCCGTCCGCCCTTGCCTTCTTGGCTATTCCCCAAGAAGGCGGTCATTTGGAACAGCCTCCGACGGATGCCGTACTATGCATCCGCCGGAGTGTGCTGTCAATCGGCGCCCTTGAGGGAGGCGATGGGCGTTAAGGTATAGGCGATGCGGGCCAACCCCGCCTTGACGACCGCAGCGATGACGTCCTTCGCGGGCTTGTAGCAGTTGGGCGACTCGTCAATCGGGACGTTGCCGCCCGCGTTGACCATCACATTGAGCCGCTTCATCTGCTGGTTGACCTCCTGCTGGGTGAACTGCCGCTTCGCCGCCGCCCGCGACATCCGCCGCCCGCAGCCGTGGTTGACCGAGTAGAGGCTCTTGGCCGCACCCGGTTCGGCATAGAGAATATAGCTGGTGTCGCCCATGCTGCCTGGGATCAGGATCGGATGGCCGGTCTGCTCCCACTTGGTACCCTGGAGCATCGGGTGGCCCGCCGGGAACGCCCGCGTCGCGCCCTTGCGATGCACCCATGCCTTGCCGCCCAGGGTCGGGACGTCCTCCTCCTGCGCCAGGTTGTGGCTGATCTCGTAGATCAGTTCCGGCTCCTGGCCGAAGACCTTCTCGAACGCCTTGCCGACCGCCTCCCAGATGAGCAGACGATTGGCGATGGCGAAGTTCGCCCCCGCCGCCACCGCGTTCTTGTAGCCTTCGTAGAGCGGAGCGTCCGGCTCGAAGTAGACCGCCTCCGCACCCCCACGCACATCCACGCCCTGGCTCTTCAGGTACTCTTTGCCCTCGTGGATGTAGTAGGTTGCCAGGCCATGCCCGAAACCACGCGACCCGGTATGCACCATCACCCAGAGATGGTCTTCCTGGTCGTATTGCAATTCGCAAAAATGATTTCCTCCACCGAGGCTGCCCAACTGGCCGAGACCCCGCTTCAGCGGCGTTTCGGGAATATCCCACTGGTCGCTGACCGGGATAAAGTCGCGCTCGGAGTTCTCCCGATGGAAGCCGAGTGCGCTCGCACCCTGTCGGACGATCTCGTTAAACTGCTTTTCGCTGTAGGAGTGGCCGCTGCCCTTTCCGGCCCCCATGCCCACCGTCTCCATCACCCGCTCGGAGAACCGCTTGCGCAGCTTCTCGTCCATGCCCTTGCCCCGGCTCACCGTCGAGCGAAATGCCAGCATCCCGCAACCAATATCAAATCCTACTGGTGCCTGGCAAAGAGTGCCATTAGTTGCCATTACGCAACCGACCGGAACGACGTAGCCCGTATGGACGTCCGGCGTAATCACCACCTCCTGCACACCCGGAAACCCTGTCGCGTTGACGATCTGATTGAAAATCTCATCTTCGCTCTCCTGAAAGAGCTTCGGCGAGAGGAAAAGACGCACGGGAACTTTCACTCCCTGCTTCAGTTCATAGTAGTGTCCTTCGGCGTTCCATTCGCACGCTTCTTTCAAGCCCATCTCTTCACCTCGGTCGTGTTCTGCGCTCCTGGCGCGTCGTCGCCCCTTTCTCGTTCCGGCAGGGCCTTTTGCTAATCCGGCCCCACCCCTGCTGATGACAGATACGTTCCGCGGAAAGTTGCGTGCGTCGCCCCCGGTGGTTTGAGCCAAAGTTTTTAAGGCGAGGGAACGGCCCAGAGCGCGATGGCGTCGGAGTTATCGCCTGTCGCCAGGGTTTTGCCGTCCGGGGAGAAGGCGACGAGACCTATGCTGCGTTTGTGGTCCACGGCAAGGGTGTGCGTCGGTTTCCAGTGGGCCGTCTCCCAGAGCATGACGGCGGCGTTGGCGCCGGGCGTCTCTCCGGCGGTGTCGCTGTCGCCCGCCGCCAGCCACTTGCCGTCGGCCGAGAAGGCCAGCGCCGTCACCGAACCCACGGGCCCTGGGAAGCTGTGAATCATGTTTCAGAGATGGGCTCGATGGGGGATTCCTTTGCCTCTACCGGAGCGGCAGGGGTCTGTGGCTTCTGGAAGGGATAGAGGAGTTGCAGCCACATGTTAGGCGCCAGTTGTTTTCCGACCAGGCCGTAGACCTGCGAGACACGATGGCGCGGACAGTAGGCGGTGCCGAAGAGATAGTCGAAAATGGCGAAGTTCTGCGAGAAGTTCTTGTCAATCGCCTCCGGCTCGGAGGAGTGGTGCCAGCGGTGGAAGGCCGGACTGGTGAAGAGATAGCCGAAGGGGCCGTAGGTCCAGGTCAGGTTGGAGTGGATCAGCAGCGAGTAGGTGGCGACCAGGGGCACATACGCTGCAAACAGGCCGGGTGAGAAGCCCAGCAGGTAGAGCACTATCGTTGAACTCAGCTTCTGGATGACCAGTTCCAGGGGATGGTCGCGGGCCGATACGATCCAGTCTATCTGCGGCGCGCTGTGGTGTACTGCATGGATGCGCCATAAGAAGGGCTGAAAATGCATGTAGCGATGCACCCAGTAGGCCACGAAGTCCCCGATCACCAGAAACTCGACCGCCTGCAGCCAGAAGGGCTGAAGGGAGACCAGGGTATTTCGGTGCTGCGGCACGCCCTTGTAACCGACGAAGAACGTCGCCACGACCACCAGCGCACTCAACAGGATCCGCAGGCCCATATAGGCCAGGTCCAGCGCACTATCCGGACGCCATGCAGGCTGATCCGGCTTCTCCGGCCAGAGCTTCTCCAGCCACCAGCACAACAGCCCCATCACTCCGAAACCGACGACTGTTTGTATAATTTCGGGCATCTCGTCTCTCTTGCTATCCACACAACACAATCAGTTGAGGTCGTTGTCCTCGGCAGGCGCGGCGGACGCGGCGGGTGCAGCGGGAAGGTGCGACAGGTTGCCGGACAGATCCATGGCGTTCCGCTCACTGCCATGATGGGGCGCCATCTCCGCGATGCGCGCCTCGCCGCCGGGAGCCGCAGGAGGAACCAGCGCATAACTGATGATCTGCGGGTAGAGATCGGGCCGATGGCTGGGCAGGCGCTTATGGTCGTTGTAAGACAGGACGTGTTTCGGGCAGTGGAGGGCCTCCACATTATACAGGTACTTGGGCACCAACTGACCGAGACTGGACGGCAGCGCGCCATGGTCTTTGCGATACGCGACGATAGCCTGCACGATAGCCCGCATCCGGTCCTCACAAACTCCCTCGCGCCAGGTCTCCAGCCGGTTGTCATCGGCCCGCCATGCAATCGCCAGCGCGATGGCGGCGACGCCGGCAACGATCAGTCCGATCCGGTTCCTGCGGAAGAAATCCCGTACGGCGGCCCGGAGATCCTCCCGAGACTTCTGGTGCAGGAGATCCCACAATCCGACAGCCCCTCCCGCTCCAATGATAGCACAAAAACCGTCGATGGGAAAACGGTACCGATGCTGGCCGTGGAAGACCAGCGCCATGCAGACGGTCGCAATAATCAGGTAGACCATCATCAGGCCGGGATGCTGTTCGCGCAGCATCCGGAGCGTCACCGGCAAGACGAAGAGGACGAACGTCAGCAGGGCGATGCCATAGGTCGCAATCAGCGCCCAGGCCATGCTATGGA
>DATGIG010000519.1:0-4635 GCA_035295825.1 Chthonomonadaceae bacterium
AAGCGCAGTACCGCCATGCGCTTCAACTCGATGCCGATCTGGCCATCGCCTATGTCAATCTGGCCAGCGCCCTGGTGCAGCAAGGCCGGAGGGAGGAGGCAAAGCCACTGGCTCAGAAAGCGGCAGAGATGGGCATGACCGAGCACTGGGTCTTGCAGGAGCTCAACGCCCAGGTCCCCGCTGAGGCGCCCTCCGAGGAGAAACCAGGGCCTCCGACCCCGGTCTCCGAGCTGGACGCCCTTCTCCAGGAGCTCGACGGACTGATCGGCCTGGACAGCGTCAAAGCGGATGTGCGGCGATTGGTCAACTACCTCAGCGTGCAAAAGGAGCGCCAGGCGCGCGGCCTGAAAGTGCCGAAGCTGAGCCTGCACCTGGTCCTGATCGGCAATCCCGGCACGGGAAAGACGACCGTGGCACGGCTGCTGGGCCGTATCTACCGCACGCTCGGGTTTCTCTCGCGAGGCCATTTTGTGGAGACGGACCGGCATGGACTGGTCGCGGGCTATCTGGGACAGACCGCCCTCAAGGTGCATTCCGTCGTCGAGGAAGCCCTGGGGGGCGTGCTGTTCATTGACGAAGCCTACAGCCTTTCCGATAGCGAAGGCCCCGGCGATGATTTCGGCAAGGAGGCGATCAATACCCTCCTCAAGCTCATGGAAGACCATCGGGACGACCTGGTGGTGATCGTCGCGGGCTATCCGGAGCCGATGGAGCGGTTTTTGAGAAGCAATCCGGGATTACGAGACCGGTTCAACCGCAAAATCAACTTCAGCGATTACAACCCCTCGGAGCTGGTCGAGATATTCGAACGGTTTACGCGGGAGCACGATTACCATCTGACGCCCGAAGCGGTCGAGCGATTGAAGCAGGTCTTTCAACTGGCATACTCCCTTCGGGATGAATCGTTCAGCAATGCGCGGCTGGCGCGCAATCTGTTTGAAGAGACCTTGCTGCTGCAAACCAGTCGCATCAAATCCCTCTCCCGCTCCTCTGGAGAGGTGGACGTGAATGCGCTCTTGCCGAAAGATATTCCAGATGCGGACTATTTCAACCGGGCGGGCGCCAGGTTCTTCGAGGAGGGCGAATACGATCTGGCTGAGGAACAGTATCGCAAGGCCATTCAAATGAACGGCCGCATGGCGGAGGCGTACGCCAACCTGGCCGGCGCCCTGCTCAAGCAAGACCGGCCGGAAGCGGCCCGGCCCTTTGCCGTGAAAGCAGCGGAGCTGGGCCTTAAAGAACACTGGGTCTTTCCGGCTCTCGGCCTGGACCCCACCGGGGAGAACGACCGGTTCGATTTTTTGGAGATTTGAGCAAACAGGGAGGATTGGGCGATAGAGAAGCAAACTCGCTCAAGGATTCCTTCGTGACGGAAGACTATTTTGAGAAGTACGCCTACCTGGAAGAAGAACCGGTCCGGCGCGCTTCTCCAAAAGCCCCGCGCCCGGTCGTCCGGGAAGCGCTCACCGACGGTCCGGAGACGCAGGACGGCCTGCAGACCACCTATACGCCGAGTCGCTTCGAGGAGGGATGGCTGCTCTCCTCGCTGACCACGTTTTATCAACAGGACCTGCTCTGCGATATTCTCAGCTACGTCAAAGGCGGCAAAGAGGCCAGCGTCTACTGCTGCGTGCCCGGCCCCGCCGCCGGTCCGGACCTGATCGCGGCCAAAGTCTACCGTCCCCGCGAGTTCCGCAACCTGCGCAACGATGCGATGTACCGGGAAGGCCGCCCGGTCCTCAGCGCGGACGGAAAACCGATCAAGAAGACGGACCACCGCGCCATGCGCGCGCTCGGCAAGAAAACAGAGTTCGGGGTGCAGTTGCAGCATACGTCGTGGCTGATGTATGAGTTCACGGCGATGCAGAGCTTCTATGCCGCAGGCGCGTGTGTGCCCCGACCGATCGCGGCGGGCGAGAACGCGATTTTGATGGGCTATCAGGGCGATGCGCAGCGGCCGGCCCCCGCCTTGAGCGAGGTCTCGCTGGACCGGAAAGAGGCTGCGGCGCTTCTTAAGGAAGCCCTGCGCAGCATCGAGGTGATGCTGCAGCAGGGCTATATCCACGGCGATCTCTCCGCCTACAACATCCTCTACTGGGAGGGCAAGATCACTCTCATTGACTTTCCCCAGGTCACCAGCCTCGAAGCCAACCGGAACGCCCATTTCATCCTGCAGCGAGACATCACCCGCGTCTGCGACTATTTTGCCCGACAGGGTGCGTCCTCCGACCCGCAGGCCGTCATGGAGACGCTCTGGAACCGGTATGGGAATCGAGAGCCGGTCTATCTCGAAGAGACATAGGCTCGGACGCCTATACGAAGATGGTTCTCACGCCGAACGATTGAGCGCCTCGCCAGAAATTCACTTTTACGTCGGGTCCGTAAACGAACCCGCTGTAAGGCATCATGCCCCCTGGAAGGGGGCCGCGCGGCTCTACCTATCCAGAGCCTGTTGCCCTCCTCCTGATAGGAGCAACGCCACCACTCAGGCTGCCCCGTTTACGGGGCGTGGTGTTTTACAGACGGTTCGTTTACGGGCCGGCAATTGCTTGAGGCTACTGTTTGGACCGATGCCGTAACGCATAGGCTTCCGCAAACTGCTCGGTATCTCGTTTGGTGGGAGGACGCTGGATTCCCTGCCGGGCACGCTGCATGTAGTGAACGTGATGTCCGACTTCATGCAGCAAGACGTGCTCAACAATAAACCGCCGCAGATTTTCCGGATTCCATCGGCACAGCCAGCGGCTGCCGGCACACTCGACTTCCATGCCGTACATTAGCTCAACGACCAGCCCGCTTTCGACCTCGCTTCGTTTGACGTTTGCAGGCTGTTTAAAGACAAGTGTGTCTACATAAGAGAAGATGTAGATGACCGGACGCTCGCCAGGGATATAGCGCGCATGGACATGACAATCTTTGCGCGTGGAAGGCGCCAGGCCGACAGCCCAGAGGCTTTCCAGGTCTGCCTCCGGCAGTTTTGCCAGTCTGGCCTGGATATCCGCCAGCGTACAGGGATAGACCCAGCCGGGCAATATCGGCCTCTCAAAAAATCGAATGGCTATGGGATTTACTTGACAGATTTTACGTTGCTGCCTTATAATAATTTGTTGACAGTCGAACATCCTTCGTAAAGGAGACGTGAGGGTTGATAGGAGCCCGCTAACGACGATGCCGGAACGCCAGGATTCGCCCCGCAGCACACGCTGCGGAGGCCGTCTGCGTCTGCGTCTCGTTGGTCGGGCTGTTCCTGCCGGGAATGGTTCTTTCCGGCGCGCTGCCTCCGGCTTTCAGGCCGATTAAGATTTAGCCAGCAACCCGTCTGCGGACCCATTACGCTTCTGACCGTCCTGCGCGCTTCCGGCGCGCAGGACGGTTTTCTTTGGCCCCGACAAAGGAGGTACCCAGATGTCTTACGCACAGGATCCCCGGCAGGCCGATCTCACGCAGGAAGTCCCGGCGCGCGCCCGGCAGCCGCCGATCCCGGCCATTACGGTCATTTCGAGCCGCGGCAACGGCTGTATCAAGGCGATTCGCAGCCTGCGCGAGCGCAAAGAGCGGGAACGGACCGGGAGCTATTTTATCGAGGGGTTGCGGCTGGTCTCGGAGGCGGTGCAGACGCAGGCGGCCATCGAGACGCTGGTGGTAGTCCCCGAGCGGCTGAAAAGCGGTTTCGGGCAGGAGATCGTGCAGATCCAGCGGCAGCGCGGAACGCCCTGCCTGGCGGTGACCGCCGAGGTGTTCGCCAGCCTCTCCGACAAAGAAGGGCGGCATGAGATCAGCGCGGTCGTCCGCCAGCGATGGGATTCCCTGGACACGATCCGCCCGGACGAAGGTCTTTGCTGGATCGCACTCGGCGCGGCGCAGTATCCCGGCAACCTGGGTACGATCCTGCGCGTGTCGGATGCGGTCGGCGGCGCGGGGGTCCTCCTGATCGGCCACACGGCCGATCCGTACGATCCGACGGCGGTGCGCGCCAGCACGGGGGCGGTCCTCTCTCAGCGATTGGCCCGGACGAGCGTGGAGGCGTTCGCCTGCTGGAAGGATCAGCGGAAGGTCACCGTTATCGGCGCATCTCCGGCGGCGGCGCTGGATTACCGGGACGTCGCCTACCCCGCGCCGCTGGCGCTCTTGATGGGCAGCGAAGGGCGCGGGCTGTCACCGCAGGAGCAGGCGCTGTGCGACCACATGGTCCGCATCCCGATGGTCGGCCGCAGCGACTCGCTCAACCTGGCAATCGCGACCAGCCTGCTGCTGTATGAGGTTTTTCATCAACGCAGAGGCCCACCCCACCCGCGGCTGCGCCTATCCCCTCCCTGGTTCGCTCGCTTCGCTCGCAGGGAGGGGGAACCACTCTGAAAGGTTTATCCAGCGCAGGCGGGCAGCGACGCAGGAGCGGGGCATGAATGGAGAAGGAATCATGTTTAACGCCTATGGCATCGAAAAATATCACGGGGCGCGGGCACTGCTGGAGGGCGTATCGCTGACCATCGGCGAAGGCGAGCGCGTGGGGCTGGTCGGGCGCAACGGCTGCGGCAAGAGCACGCTGCTGCGCATTCTGGCCGGCGTCGAGCCGCCCGATCGGGGCAGCATCGGCGGGATGCGTCACGGGCTATCCGTCGGCTACCTGCCGCAGAC
>DATGIG010000520.1:0-10854 GCA_035295825.1 Chthonomonadaceae bacterium
AGGGGGTGGGTTCAACGCCTGTGAGGGAAAAAGCTAACTCTGGGGGGGTGGGACGGCGAAGGGCAGGCTGGCGGAGAGCAGGGTGCGGTGGCCCTCCCAGTAGATCTCCACACTCACCGGAACGCTGCCATAATTGAGATACCAGAGGAGCCCGGCATCGAAGGTGGGTTCCACCTCGATGACGACCGGCTGGCGCACCGTCTCGTTAGGGGCGGCCTGCCAGAGAAACGCGCGGGTCTGATTGGTCGTGGGGCTGCTGACACGCAGGCCCGGCGGCAGGATCATCTGGAAGACGCCCGATTCGATGCGCTTGCCCCGGTTTGTCGCCACGATCTCCATGGCGATGTGATGCCCCGGCTCGATGTCGCGCACCTCTTCCCGCAGCAGGCTCAAGCTCAACCCCCGCGCCCCCTGGCCGATCCGCCAGTCGCAGGCGGGTAGGGCGGGGCCGATGCCCTCGCTGTCGGATTGGGAGGCGCCCCCTTCCAGGCGCAGGCGCAGATAGTCGTCGGTCACATAGGCGTGCCACTCCAGGTTCCAGGCGCGCTGGACGTTGGGTACGGGGGTACACTGATACTGATTGAGAGGATGGCTGTTGCGAAAGTCGGTGAGCAGCGGATAGTCGAGGAATTTGAGCATCCGCAGCATTTTGCCATGTGCGGTGGGGACCCAATCCTGCCCCACATAGAGCCGATGGGCGATCAGGTTATCGATCTCGGTCTGCAGGAAGAGGATGCGGAAGCCGCGCCGGGCGGCCTCCTCCTGCCCGGCGCGGGTGAGCATATGGCCCAATCCCAGCCGCCGGGAATCGGGGCGCACACACAGGTTGACCAGTTCGGCGAACGGAGGGCGGTACGCCTCCAGGCCGATCCGGGCCGCGATCACGCCGTCTACTTCCGCAACGATCTCCTGAAAGTAGTGACGGGCCTGCCAGTCGGCATCCGCTTCCGGCCAGTAGCGATGCGCGTCGGGCGCATCCTTCCAACCGACGGCCCACTGCACATCCCGCGTCCGTGGCCGGTCCTCCGGCTCCGCAGTCCGCATACGTATCTCTGTCTCTCCCACCCGCACAATTCGGGGATCAGGCGCACCGGTCATCTCTTCTCCTCATCAGGCAATGGGCAGTAGGCAGTAGGGAATCCTGCCTCTGATCAGATCGGCGCAGGACAGGGCCTGCGCCCTACCTAACTGCCGCTTCTTTGCACCGCTCGATATACTCGCGCAGGGCGGCCTCCACGTTCGGAGCCTGGATCAGCGGGACGCCGATGACGCCGATCTTGGCCCCGCTTTTGAAGGCGCGCACGCCATCCTCCACACTGAACGTCCCCGCGCCAACCGGGATGGAGACCCGCTCCACCACAGCGGCAAGATCCGTCAGAGGGTCGTAATCGGGACGCTCCTTGCGCTGATCCGAGCCCCAGTGGACATACACCGAATCCACGCCCAGCGCCGCCATCTGTTCGGCGCGGCCCGCCACGTCCGGGCAGGCGTAGAGGTCCGTGAGCAGCGTGACGCCCGCATCCTGCGCTGCCCGCACGGCTTCACGAATACTGGCGTCGCTGGCGACGGCGCAGATGGTCGCCAGACGTCCGCCCTGATTGGCCGTCTCCACCACATATTTGCGCACCCCGTCCATCATCTTGTAGTCGGCCAGGACGGGCACGCCGGGAAACGCACGCGCCAGCGCCCCGATAGCCGCCACTCCGGCGAACGTGATGAGCGGCGTTCCGGCTTCCAGCCAGTCCGCTCCGGCCTTCACGGCGGCCTCCCCGATCCGCAGGGCGTCGTCTATCGTCAGCACATCTATCGCCACCTGCACCACTGGCGGCTGTATCGCGAGTTTCTGCATGGTCTCCATCCTTGTACCCCTACGGCCTCTCCTAAATCTTGAGTAATGAGCTGCCGCGGGAAGCTACGTTGCTGTTTTTGGGGACTTCCCCGTCGTTTCCGAGGCGAGAGGCAGCCTCGCCAGGAATTGATTCAAGGGAGAGATCAGTTTTTCCTGCTCCACCAGAAAAGCATCGTGACCGTACTCCGAATCCATCTCCCAATAGGTGGAGTCTACGCCGAGGCGCTGCAGGTCGGCATGCATTTCACGGATGCGCGGCGTGTTAAAGAGAATGTCGGAGCGGATGCCGATGAGCAGCACGCGGGCGCGAATACGGCGATAGGCGGCTTCCAGCGTAGGATAGCCCCGGCTGATGTCGTGCAGGTCGATGGCGCGAGAGACATAGAGATAGGTGTTGGCGTCGAAGCGCTGTACCAGCTTCTCGCCCTCATCGTGCAGATAGCGCTCGATATCGAAGCGAGCGTGCAGGTCATGTTCCAGCGCGGTCTCCTGATCGGCGGGTTTGCGCCCGAACTGCACTTGCATCATGGGGTCGGAGAGATAGGTGATGGTTCCGATCATTCGAGCGAGGGCGAGCCCGTCGGCGGGCGGCGGACCGTCATGATAATTTCCCCCACGCCAGTTAGGGTCCAGGCGGATGGCACGCCGCATACACTCGTTGTAGGCGATGGCTTGCGTCGAAGTCCGGGCTGAAGAGGCGACAGGACAGATGGCATCCACCATATCGGGGTAGGTGACGGCCCACTCGAACGCCTGCATGCCGCCCATCGAGCCGCCGATAGCCAGGTGAATGCGCCGAACGCCCATATGCTCCATCAAGCGCTTCTGCACCCGCACCATATCGCGGATCGTGACCAGGGGAAACGTGAGGCCGTAGGGCCTGCCGGTAGCGGGGTCGAGGCTGGCGGGGCCGGTGGTTCCCCGGCAGCCGCCCAGCGCGTTGGGGGCGATCACACAGTAGCGATCGGTATCCAGCGCCTTGCCGGGGCCGATCAGTCCATCCCAGTATCCGGCCCGACGGTTCTCATGAATATAGCGGCCTGCGGCATGGGAGCTTCCGGTCAGGCCATGCAGCACAAGGACCACATTGTCTGCGGCGACATTGAGCGCGCCGTACTGCTCATAGCAGGTGGTGACTTCGGGAAGCGTCTGGCCGTTTTCCAGTACAAAGGGATCTCCGGGCGTCGCGAATGTGTAAAATCGCTGCTCTACCAGTCCGATGGAGTTGTTGTCATCCGCGCTCTCCCGCGATTCGGCCATACCCTACCCCGCCTCCCTCTCCAGGCTCATCTCATAGCCAATCCATTTTAGGATCGCAGACCACGCTCTCGCAGCAAGGCATCGGCCCAGGCTGCATCTTCTGAACCTAGCGGCGGAATAGGTTCACGGCGATAGTCGATATCTCGAATGTAGGCTCCCTCCTCATAATTTCGATCAAAGGCTTCCTGCAAATCCAGAACGACATCTTGAACGCCGACATCGAGCGGGATATCAATGCGTGGTAAGCGTTCGCGCAATGGGGTCGGCCAGACCTGGAGAGCCTGGGGCTGTCCGGCACGATACAGGCAGACAAGATAGTCCCAGCGCGTTTCACGCAACAGCGTTTCACGCGGTACCATGACGACATGCTCTCCTGCTCTCAACAGGTCTATCTCTATCAGATGCTTTCGAGCGGCGACGACCTCACGTTGCTTCTTACGGTAAAGGCGCAAGCCTTTGCTATTCGGCGCTTTATTGGAAGGGCTGAGAACTTCCATGACTGTAACTATCTGGTGGCTATCACGAATACTCAGTATTTCAATATAGGTTTCACGCATCTCCAGTGGCGCAAGCGAAATCATCAGCGAGGGATCGGAGGCCAACGCGATACCTCCACTTCCTGGCTTCTGTGTTGTCCTCGGCGGTTGGCGATGTATCGTCAGGTCCGGGACAATATCGCGCTCAGGTTGAACGACATAACATCGCTCTACGCCGCGCGCGACATATTCCGGTGGCAAAATCGCATTGAGAGCGGCACGCATCCTTCCGATCAAGCCATCGTGTACATCTCCCCAACCGACAGGGTCTTCGAGCCAGGGATCCATCCCCGGAAATGGGCCAGGCATTGTCTTGCTCTCCTTATGCCGTTTACTCCCGCGCCATGGGGAAATCAGAACATATCTATGCCTTTTCGTAGCGCGGCTACATCCCGGAAAGTTCCCAATCGAGAGGAACATGGTTGGCAATGGTGCCCGAAGATTCCGCCTGGATCCCATTCATCTGCGTATACGTCAAGTCCCCGGTCTTCTGGTTGCGCCAGAGCAGATCGAGCTTGCCCATGCTGTTGAGATGCGATGCGCCGAGCAGTCTCCAGTCCGGCCCGGCGCTGACGGGGAGGGTATCCCCGAACGCCTTCAGCGTGCCGTTCATCAGCCAGTAGTAGACCGCACCGGTCGTCCGGTTCTGCCAGAGCAGGTCCGGGTGGCCGTCGCCGTTCAGATCCGCCACCCCGACGACCCACCAGTCCGCCTGAGGATGGAGCGCAAGATAGCCTTCGCCGACCTTCTTCAACCCATTCAGCAGCCAGTAGTAGACGTCGCCGGTCTTCTGGTTCTGCCAGATCAGGTCGGTATTGCCATCCCCGTTCAGGTCGCCTGTGCCTACGATCTTCCAGTCCGGCGAGGAGAGCGGGGCATGGTTCAGGTAGCCCTTGGAGACCATTTTCGCGCCGTTCATCCGCCAGTAGTAGAGGTCGCCGGTCGTGCGGTTCTGCCAGAGAATGTCCAGATTGCCATCGTTATCGAGGTCCAGGACGCCGGCGACATGCCAGGATGCCGGCACGGACTGCGCAATAGCAAGGGGGTTCCCGGCAGGCTGCGTGCCGTTCATGGTCCAGCCGATGAGTTCGCCGGTCTGCGTCTTCAGCCAGAGGAGGTCGGCTTTGCTGTCGCCGTTGAGATCGAAATAGGTATTGCGACGCTCCACGCGTCCGCTCAGGTAGGCGATGGTGATCTTGCCGTCATCGTGTGCCTGTGGGTCGCGCAACACCTCTACCAGATCGGGCTGCGCGTACTGGTTCGGCGACTGGCCGCTGAGGGCGGTATTGAGTTTGTAAGGGAGATGCGTCTGTGGGCAGGTGAAGAACAAGCTGCCTCCCACATAGGGTGAAAGCGCCTGTTGAAACGCCTGGTAGCTCGTCATCGGTGGCAAGGCTTCGTAGTCCTGGGAATAGAACAGCATTCCCGTAACCAGACGATGGGCATCGTTGACGCAATCTACGTTCGGATCGGTAACGATGACCCCGCCCCGCTCGATATGCCCGTCCAAAAACGCGACCGTGAACTTGCCGTCCGGATGTCGCTTTACATCCTGCACCACCATAATCTGGCTGTTATCCTGAGGAATAGAAGCGCGCGATTTGAGGCTCAAGGCCTTGTTGGGCAGATAGTCGTGGTGGATGACAGGGCAGACAAAGACAGTGGAAGAGTGGGTATAGGGATAGACCACGGCTTCGAAGTGCGGAGTCGTATCCATCGGAGGGAAATCTTCATCATAATCCTGCACATACAGAGCGACGCCGGTCGCCACCTGCTTGGCATTGGCAATACACGGAGCATTCCGATCGCCGCCCTGCCCCCGCGCGCTGGAAAAGAGGATCAGCCCTCCCATGCAGACCAGCAGGGCCATCACGGAATAACGTGAGATGTGTTGCATTTTGTCCTCCGCTCAGGCGGTAAGGGCCTCGATCTTGCGCTGGCGCGACTGCTCCTTGCGCTCGCGCAGGTAGGAGAAGAATTCGCCGCCCTCGCGCAGGCGGCGCACCAGCATCTGCCGGTCGGTCAGCATTTCGGCGACCATCCGGGCGTAGACCTTCGGGCGGAAGTAGAAGCGGCGGTACATCCGCTCCACCGCATCTTCGATCTCCGCCG
Source organism: Chthonomonadaceae bacterium (assembly GCA_035295825.1). Classification (GTDB taxonomy): domain Bacteria; phylum Armatimonadota; class Chthonomonadetes; order Chthonomonadales; family Chthonomonadaceae; genus DATGIG01. The sequence continues at coordinate 5,758 of DATGIG010000520.1, forward strand.
TGCTGAGGTGCTCGTACTGGAGCGTGCTGGTCTGGATGCCGGAGGTGGCGATCAGGTTCTCGCGGGCGAACCAGCCGTTCTGTACGGCTTGATCGTAGAGCTCCGTGCCGGGATAGGGCGCGGCGATGGAGACCTGGATGGTGTGTGGGTCGAGCTCCTGGGCGAAGCGGATGGTCTCTTCGATGGTCTCCTTCGTCTCCACCGGAAGGCCGATGATAAAGGTCCCATGCACCTTGATGCCCAGCTTCTTGCAGTTCGCCATGAACTCGCGCGCCCTCTCGAGTTTCAGGCTCTTTTTGATGTTGTTGAGGATCTGCTGGTTGCCCGATTCGAAACCGACGAGCAGCAGGCGCAGGCCATTGTCGCGCAGTTGCTTGAGCGTGTCGTACCGGACATGGGCGCGGGCGTTGCAACTCCAGGTGAGTTTCAGCCGCTTCATGTGCTTGCTGATCTCGATGGCGCGCTCTTCATTGATGGTGAACGTGTCGTCATCGAACATATATTCGCGGACCTTGCTGCCCCAGATGGCCTTCGCCTCTTCCATTTCGCGCCCGACGCATTCGGGGCTTTTGGTGCGGTATTTGTGGCCGCCAATGGTCTGGGGCCAGAGGCAGAAGGTACACTTGGCCGGACAGCCGCGCCCGGTGTAGAACGAGACATAGGGGTGCAGCAGGTAGCCGATGAAGTACTTGCTAATGTCCAGATGCTCCGCATAGGTGGGCAAAACGCTGGGCATGGCATCCCAATCCGGCACCAGTTCGCGGTCCTCCGTGCGCTGCAGTTCGCCGTTTGCATCCCGGTAGGTGAGCCCAGGGATCTCGCTCCAGGGCTTATCCTCTGCGAGGTCCTTGCAGGTATAGTCGAATTCGTGGCGGCAGACGAAGTCGAGGATCGGGTTCTCGCGCATGGTCTGCTCCGGCAGTACCGCGACATGCGCCCCGATAAAGCCGACTTTGAGGTTCGGGTTCTGGGCTTTCAGTTGGCGGGCGCACTCCACATCATTGGCGAGGGAGGGCGTGCTGGTATGCATGACGACCAGTTCGTAGTCCTTCGCGATCTTCAGCACGTCTGCGACGTTCTGGTTGTGCGGCGGGGCGTCGATGAGTTTGCTGCCCGGCACCAGCGCGGCGGGCTGGGCCAGCCAGGTGGGGTACCAGAACGAGGTGATCTCGCGCTTGGCCTGATATCGTGCCCCGGCGCCGCCGTCAAATCCATCGAACGAGGGCGGGCTGAGGAAAAGCGTCTTCTTCAAAGCGATGTTTCTCCTTGGGAGGATTGCTGAATGCTGGCATTATAATACCGCAAGAGCAAGCAGATTCGACGTCTATGGCACGGGCTGGAGTACAACCGTACCACCTACCACAAAATCGGCCTCCAATTTGTAACCTGCCAGTAGAGCCGTTCCGATCAGTGGATCTCCCTCGATATTCAGAACTCGCACTTTATGGGGTTGTCCCTCCCAGATCACCTGGGCAGTGTAGTATTCAAACACCTTGCGGCTTGCGTCACCAAGGGTTACTTCGCGCGCTGCACTTTTGACTAACGAAAGCGCAGTAGTAATCGAGATTGGCAGGGTAATAAAGCCATTGTAGCCGGTATCGATGACTGTTGGCACCTCTTGAAACTGACCGCCTGGCCCAATAACGCGAACGGTGAGAGTTGCTTCCAGTTTTGCATTGACGACACCTGTCATCATGCGGCGTCCTCAACCATGCGTCCAGCGAGTGTATAGGCGGATGTGAAGCCAATACGGAGGCCAAAAAAGATACCGTCAGGATGTCGTGCCCGCAACTTCTCCTCGGCACTCAAGTCATCCGCGTCAATTTCGTAGTCTTTGCTCAGAATGTCCAGAATGAGAAACTTGCCTTTATGCTGTGGCATCACTTTGTCTCGGATATCGTGCCGATAGATTTCATTGCCGAGGCGGGCTACCTCTTCGGGACTATATTGTGTCGTTGCCATGGATGGATGGCTCCTTCCTGGTGAATAACCGAATTATACCATAGCCACCGTTTGCCGAGCCAATGCAAACTCTCGCGCAAGGCCGAAAACAGCAAAAGGCGGCAGGGACATAGAGCCCCCGCCGCACACCCAACATTGAAGGAAAAACCGCTTTGCACCGGACAGGCGGCGCAAGGCGTGGTTAGGCGCGGAATCGTCCTTCTATCTCCGCCCCCGATTGACCCAAAGTGCCATGTCGATGAGCCGAAGCGTTTGCTCCCGATAGCCCACTGACGTTCGCTCGGCGTATTGGTCGGCCAGCTTCCACGCGAACGGTAGATACTCCCGCAGAACCGTGTAGCTATGATTTGCATCCGGCTGATCTACTCCGACTGCCTGGAGTACCATCCGATCGAAGACGGGCACCGTCGAGGGGTAAATGAAATGAAGAAACGTTGTGCGGACAGGAATCGCACTCGTGGAACGCATCCCCGGTAGCTGGAACGTGTCGAGAAGCTGCACCGTTTTGACTACGGCATCGACACTCCGATCTAGCGCCGCCGGTAGGCTGGTCAGCAAACGAGGGAGATCAGACGCGGCCGAACGACGCATCTCACTACCCACGGTCATCCACTTCGCTAAGTTGGCTATTGCGGCTGGTTGAGAATATAGTTTCCAGTACAGGAGGGCTTGGTAAGTTCCAAGCGGATCGGAACCGGTTGCTCGCCCAGAGACGGTATAGCCGTCAATCAGCCGATAGTACAACTCCCGATCATTCTTCGGACGATCCGTGTCGTAACATGCAAGGTGCGGAGATTGGCTATCGAAGCGCATTGATTGCCTCTTCCAAATCAAAAAGGACCGCCCGATAAGGGTGGTCTGGATCAGCAGGAACTACCGTCTCAAGGCGCGGGCTTCCAGCCCTCGTGGAACTCAAGGTGTTCCATCGTAATGGTGTGCGTGGGGTAGACCTCGGTGCAGGCGCCGCAGAGGATGCGCTTCTATTCGTCGAAGTCGGTGTCGCCGCCACAATTGAGACACCTGGCGGCCTCCGCCCTGGCTTCTTCGGTTCCCGGCAATGTTCTGGGGCTGTTTTCCTGTCTGGATGGGAGGGAATAGCCGTATTAGTGACGAAACAGGAGGCGTCTGCAATTATGGATGGATGAACAAGAAATCAGGAGGAGATCGATGAACCGAGTGCTGGTTATTCTGGCGCTGGCCCTGCTGGCAGCGCTCCCTGCATCGGCCCAGGATTGGGCGAAAGCGCGGTTGGAGAAATCCCCACGTCATGGGGAGTATGTAAAGGTGAAACACGATGGGCGGGAGGTGGAGTGTTTTGTCGTCTATCCCGAGGTGAAAAACAAGGCTACCGCCGTGGTGCTCATTCATGAGATCTTCGGGTTGAGCGATTGGGTGCGCCTCATGGCCGACGAAGTCGCCGAGGCCGGCTATATCGCCATCGTGCCCGACCTCCTCTCCGGGATGGGGCCGAAGGGCGGTGGAACGGCGGAGTTGGGCGATCAGGCCGTCAGGTCCATCTCCAATCTGCCCCCGGATCAGGTGACTGCCGACCTGAAAGCGGTGACCGCCCATATTCTCAAGGATCCTGCCTGCAACGGCAAAGCGGTCGTCGCCGGTTTCTGCTGGGGCGGCGGCCAGTCGTTCCGATTTGCCACCAACAGCAAGGAGATCAAGGCGGCCTTTGTCTTCTATGGCCCTCCCCCCTCCAAGGAGGATATGCAGCGAATCCAGGTCCCGGTGTATGGCTTCTATGCCGGCAACGACGCCCGTATCTCCGCCACCATTCCCACGGCCACAGCCGATATGAAGGCGGACGAAAAGAAGTACGACCCCAAGGTCTATGAGGGTGCGGGGCACGGCTTTATGCGCGCCGGGGATGCGCCCGACGCCAATGAGGCCAACAAGAAGGCGCGCGACGATTCGTGGGCGCGTCTGAAAATGCTTCTAAAGAAGATCTAAAGCCGCAGCGGAGCGAGAGGGAGATTATGGAATCAGAGACGAGATCCACGCGCCGCGCCTTTTTGCAGGCGGCGGCGACAGCCACGGTCGGGGCAGTCGGTTTTCCTATGGTGGTGCCGGCCTCCGCCCTGGGACGGGATGGGAAGATTGCTCCCAGCAACCGGGTCACCATGGGCTTTATCGGCACGGGCAACCAGGGGACCAACGACCTGCGGGTGTTTCTGGGCGATGAGCGCGTCCAGGTGCTGGCGGTCTGTGACGTCAACAAGGAGAGCGACGGCTACTGGGATGGCGCGTTCGGCGGGCGGGAGCCGGCGAAAGCCTGGGTCGAACAGGCCTATGCGGACCAGAAGGCTTCGGGGACTTACAAGGGCTGCGATACCTACGCGGACTTTCGGGAGTTGCTGGCGCGCAAAGATATTGACGCCGTCGAGGTAGCCACTCCGGATCACTGGCATGCGCTGGCGGCGATCTCCGCCGCAAAAGCCGGGAAGGACATCTACTGCCAGAAGCCGCTGGGGTTGACCATCGCCGATGGGCGCGCGATGAGCAACGCCATCCACAAATACAAGCGGATCTTCCAGACGGGCAGCCAGCAGCGCTCCGATCCGCACTTCCGCCGCGCCTGCGAGTTGGTCCGCAACGGCCGGATCGGCAAGCTCCATACGGTGCGCTGCGGCCTGCCGGGCGGGCGGCCCGATTATGGCCGCACCGGCAATCGCAAGAAGCCCGAGCCGGTCCCGGCGGGCTTCGACTACGAGACCTGGCTGGGGCCGGCCCCGGAAGCGCCCTACGCGCCCGCACGCTGCCATGTCAACTTCCGCTGGATCTACGACTACTCCGGCGGCCAGGTCACCGACTGGGGCGGCCATCATCCCGACTGCGCCCAGTGGGGCATGGGCACCGAACACACCGGGCCGATCGAGATCCTCAACGCCAAGGGCGTCTTTCCCCCCGACCCGCTGTGGGACACCGCGACCGAGTATTATTTCGAGGCCCTTTACGCCAACGGCGTGAAGATGATCATCTCGAACAAGGAGCGCGGGGGCGTCACGTGGGAGGGCAGCGACGGCTGGGTCTGGGCCAACCGCGGCAAGCATGAAGCGAACCCCAAAACGCTGCTCGATTCCAAGATCGGCCCCAACGAGATCCATCTCTACGAAAGCAACAACCACT